>CAZGHJ010000008.1:7443-28648 GCA_964525355.1 uncultured Roseicyclus sp. | reverse complement strand
GATGCGGGAAGTCGAGCTGATCCTCGTTGGCGTCGAGCGCGGCGAAAAGGTCGAAGACCTCGTCGAGCGCGCGGTCGGGCTCGGCGTCGGGCTTGTCGACCTTGTTCAGCACCACGATGGGCCGAAGCCCCAGCGCCAGCGCCTTTTGCGTCACGAATTTCGTCTGCGGCATCGGCCCTTCGGCCGCGTCGACCAGCAGCACCACACCGTCCACCATGCTCAGGATGCGCTCCACCTCGCCGCCGAAATCCGCGTGGCCGGGCGTGTCGACGATGTTGATGCGCGTGCCCTTCCACTCCACCGAGGTCGCCTTGGCGAGGATGGTGATCCCGCGCTCGCGTTCGAGGTCGTTGGAATCCATCGCGCGCTCGGCCACGGCCTGGCCCGCGCGGAAAGCACCGGATTGTTTCAGCAGGTTGTCGACAAGCGTGGTCTTGCCATGGTCGACATGGGCGATGATGGCGATGTTTCGCAGATCCATTGGGGCGCGGCCTTGCGTGAGAATGGGCAGGGGTCGGCCGAGCCGTTACAGCGCGCGGGCGCGCTTGGCTAGGGGGCAGGCGCGCGAAAGCGGATCAGGTGGTGCGGCGCAGGCGTATGACGACGTCGACCTTGGCGATCTCGTAGCCCTCGGGCACCTGCGGAAGCGCCTTGATCTCCACGCCGGCGGCGGGGGCGTCGGAAAGATGCCCCTCGTCCTCGTGGAAGAAATGCGGGTGATCGTCCACGCGGGTGTCGAAATAGGACCGTGCGCCGTCGACCGTCACTTCCTGCATGAGGCCCGCATCGCAGAAGGCGCGCAGCGTGTTGTAGACGGTGGCCAGCGAAACCCGGTCGCCCGACTGCATCACGGCCCCGTGCAGACCCTCGGCCGTCACGTGCCGGTCCTTGCCGTCCCCGACCAGCAGGGAGGCCAGCGTCAGGCGCTGCCGCGTGGGCCTCAGATCGCCCCGCTTCAGCCAGTTCTTGCCACGTTCCAATGCCTCGGGCGTCATCGCTGCCGCTTTCCGGTTGCGTCTCACATCGCAATATAGGGTGCGCATCGCGCGATAATCAATCTCAAAGCTTGTTTTCATTGCGGAGGCGCCCCGCGCCCGGGCTTGCAGGCGGCGCGGGCGCGATGCTAGACGAGCGCGGCTTTGAACGAGGACGCGGGCCCCCGGGGAGGACACGAGGCGCATGGCAGACTATCCGACATCCTTCGGCAAGGACGACCTTCTGAAATGCGCGCGGGGCGAGCTTTTCGGAGCCGGCAACGCGCAACTTCCCGAGCCGCCCATGCTGATGATGGACCGGATCACGGACATCTCCGGCGACGGAGGGGCGCATGGCAAGGGCCATGTGGTGGCCGAGTTCGACATCACGCCCGATCTCTGGTTCTTCGCGTGCCACTTTCCGGGCAACCCGATCATGCCCGGCTGTCTGGGGCTCGACGGGCTGTGGCAGCTGACGGGCTTCAACCTCGGCTGGCGCGGCTGGACGGGACGTGGCTATGCGCTGGGCGTGGGCGAGGTGAAGCTGACGGGCATGGTCCGGCCCGACCGGAAGATGCTGACCTATTACGTGGATTTCACCAAGGCGGTGCAGACGCGGCGCCTGACCATGGGCGTCGCCGACGGCCGCGTCGAGGCGGACGGCGAGGTCATCTACCAGGTCAAGGACATGAAGGTCGCGCTGAGCGAGAGTTGAAGCCCCGCGCATCCTGGCCGACGCCCGCGTCGGCCCGGTCCCTGCCGTGTGGCGGCCTAGCTCCCGGTTCGCGTGCCGATCAGCGCGTAGCCCGGGCAGCGCCGGGTCGCGCCCGTCAGCAGGAGGACGCCGCCGACGAGGCCCGCGGGCCAGGTGACCCAGGGCCCGAGGCTCGCCGCCCACGGACAGAACAGCGCGAAGCCGAGCAGGACGAGCCCGGCGGCGATGCGCAGGGCCTGGTCGGCCCGGCCGACATTGACTTTCAGCATGGGATCGCGCCCCTTTCATATTTGACACCGGCCATTGTTAACGCAAGGCGATGCCTTCGTCCACGGCCCGGCCCCTTGCGCACGGGGCCCGCCGCGCCGCCGCCCGCGCCCATCGCCCAACCGACTTGTCCTATCCGCCCGCTTTGCCCTAGACAGGCGGGACAGACAGTGGGGGGCCAGATGCGCCGCAACGCACCGGAAGCACGCCGATGAGACGGGTTGTCGTCACAGGGATGGGGATCGTCTCGTCGATCGGAACCACCGCCGAGGAGGTCACCGCCGCGCTCAAGGCGGGGCGGTCGGGGATCAGCGCCAATGCCGCCATGGCCGAGCACGGGTTCCGCAGCCAGATCGCGGGCGCCGTCGATCTCGACCCGGCCGAGCATATCGACAAGCGCACGCTGCGCTTCATGGGGCCGGGTGCCGCCTATGCCCACATCGCCATGGGCCAGGCCATCGCGGATGCGGGGCTGTCCGAGGATGAGGTGGTGAACCCCATGACGGGGCTGATCGCGGGCTCGGGCGGGCCCTCGACCTCGGCCATGCTCGCCGCGCATCAGACGGTGCTGAAATCGGGCGGGACGAAGCGGATCGGGCCTTTCGCGGTGCCGAAATGCATGTCCTCGACCGTCAGTGCGAATCTCGCCACGGCCTACCGCATCAAGGGGATGAACTTCTCCATCACCTCGGCCTGTTCCACGTCGCTCCATTGCATCGGCATGGCCGCGCAGCAGGTGGCGCTGGGCGCGCAGGACGTGATGTTCGCCGGCGGCGGCGAGGAACTCGACTGGACGCTGTCCTGCCTCTTCGACGCGATGGGCGCGATGTCGGCCAAGTACAACGACACGCCTCAGCGCGCCTCACGAGCGTTTGATGCCGACCGGGACGGGTTCGTCATCTCGGGCGGCGGCGCGATGGTGGTGCTGGAGCCGCTGGAGCGCGCGGTGGCACGGGGTGCGACGATCTATGCCGAGGTCACGGGCTTTGCCGCCACGTCCGACGGCGCCGACATGGTCGCGCCTTCGGGCGAGGGCGGCGAGCGGGCCATGCGCGGCGCGCTGAAAACGCTGCCCGGGGACCGGCGCGTGAGCTACATCAACGCCCACGGCACCTCGACGCCCGTGGGCGACGTGGGCGAGATCGAGGCGGTCCGCCGCATCTTCGGAGAGGGCGCCACCCCGCCCGTCTCCTCCACCAAGTCGATGACCGGCCACGCTCAAGGGGCCGCCGGCGCGCTCGAGGCGATCTTCTGCCTCCTGATGCTGAAGGACGATTTCATCGCGCCCTCGATCAACGTGGAAACGCTGGATCCTGCCCTGAGCCCCGAGGAGATCGCCACCGAAACGGTGTCCGATGCCGGCCTCGACACGGTGATGACCAACTCTTTCGGCTTCGGGGGCACGAATGGCGCGATGCTCCTCAGCCGCCATCACGGATAGACGCACATGGCCGATCTGATGAAGGGCAAGCGCGGGCTTGTCATGGGCGTGGCCAACGAGCGCTCCATCGCCTGGGGCATCGCGAAGGCGCTGCATGGCGAGGGGGCGGAGCTGGCCTTCTCCTACCAGGGCGAGGCGTTCGGCAAGCGGGTGGAGCCGCTGGCGGCGTCATTGGGCTCCACGCTGATGGTCGATGCCGATGTAAGCGACGACGCCTCGATGGACGCTTGCTTTTCCAAGATCGCAGCGGAATGGGGCAGCCTCGATTTCGTGGTCCATGCCATCGCGTTTTCCGACAAGGCGGAGCTCACGGGCCGTTTCGTGAACACCACGCGCGAGAATTTCCGCAACTCGCTGACGATCAGCTGTTATTCCTTTATCGACGTTGCCCGCCGGGCGGCGGAACTCATGCCCGACGGCGGCGCGCTGATGACGCTGACCTACCAGGGATCGAACCGGGTGACGCCCTATTACAACGTGATGGGCGTGGCCAAGGCGGCGCTGGAATCGTCGGTGCGGTATCTCGCCAACGATCTCGGCCCCCAGGGCATCCGCGTAAACGCGATCAGCCCGGGGCCGATGAAGACGCTCGCCGGTGCGGCGATCGGGGGTGCGCGCAAGACCTTCAAGACGACCGAGGCCAATGCGCCCCTGCGCGCCAACGCCACGCTCGAGGCGGTGGGCGGGACGGCGGTCTACCTGGCCTCGGATTACGGCGCCTGCACCACCGGAGAGATCATCTTCGTCGACGGCGGCTATCACGTGCTGGGGATGCTTCAGCCCGAGAACCTCTGAGCCGCCGCATGGACAGATCGCCCCCGGGGCCATAGGAACGGGAGGGCATGACGGCGGAGGATGACGTGCAGACCATTCCTCAGGACATCGACGAGACCATCGCGCTTCTGGCCGGGCAGGATTACGTCTGCGGCCGCGACCTCGGCACCGTGGCCTTCCTGGCGCTGACGCTGGGCAAGCCGCTTTTCCTCGAGGGCGAAGCGGGCGTGGGCAAGACCGAGATCGCCAAGGCGCTGGCAGGTGCTCTGGGCCGCGACCTCATCCGGCTGCAATGCTACGAGGGGCTCGATGCGGCGAGCGCGATCTACGAGTGGAACTTCGCCGCCCAGATGATCGCGATCCGCACCGCCGAGGCCGCCGGCGCCACCGACCGCGAGCACCTGCGGGCCGAGCTTTTCTCCGACGATTACCTCATCCGCCGCCCGCTCCTGCAGGCGCTCGAGCCGCACGCCGCCGGTCCGCCCGTCCTGCTGATCGACGAGGTGGACCGCACCGACGAGCCCTTCGAGGCGTTCCTCCTCGAGCTTCTGTCCGATTTCCAGGTCACGATCCCCGAACTGGGCACGATCCGCGCCGAGGCGCCGCCCATCGTCATCCTGACCTCGAACCGCACGCGCGAGGTGCATGACGCGCTGAAGCGGCGCTGCCTTTATCACTGGGTCGACTATCCCGCCTTCGACCGGGAACTGGAGATCCTGCGCACCCGCGTGCCGGCTGCAAGCGCGACGCTGTCGGCCGAGATCGTGGCCTTCGTCCATTCCCTGCGCGGGCAGGATCTGTTCAAGGCGCCCGGCGTGGCGGAAAGCATCGACTGGGCGCGTTGTCTCGTGGCGCTGGATGCCGTGGCGCTGTCGCCCGAACTGGTCACCGACACGGTCGGCGCGCTCCTGAAATACCAGGACGACATCGCGCGCATCGCGGGGGCGGAGACCACGCGGCTTCTGGACGAGGCGAAGCGCACGCTGGCCGAGGCATGAGCCCCGCCCCCGACGGCCGGCTCGTCGAGAACATCGTCCATTTCACGCAAGCCCTCCGTAAGGCGGGCGTGAAGGTCGGCACCGCGCAGGTGGAAACCGCGATCCGCGCCGTGGCGGCGGCGGGCTTCACGAACCGGGCGGATTTCTACCATTGCCTGCGCGCCACGCTGATAACCCGCGCCGAGCATCTCGAGGTCTTCCACCAGGTCTTCGCGATGTTCTGGCGCGATCCGGATTTCCTGACTGCGCTGATGCACATGCTGTCCCCGGAACTTGAGGACACGACCCCCCGTCCCAAGTCGCAGGCCGCGCAGCGCCGCGCGGAGGAGGCCTTGGGGGGCGCGCAGGCGCGCCGTCCGCCCACGCCCCGCGACGAGGTGGAACGGCAGGCGGTCCTGACATGGTCCGGCAACGAGGTGCTGCGCGCCAAGGATTTCGAGCAGATGAGCGCCGAGGAACTGGCCGAGGCCGCAAACGCCATCCGCGCGCTCGACCTGCCCGTGCGGCCCCTGCGCACACGGCGCGCCCGCCCCCTGCCCAGTGGCCCGCGCGTCGATCCCCGCGCGACCCTGCGGGCTGCGCTCCGCCGGGGCGGCGAGATCGACCGGATCGCCCGGAAAGCGACGCGCACGCGACCGCCGGACCTCGTGGCGCTGTGCGACATCTCGGGCTCCATGTCGGTCTATTCGCGGATGCTCCTGCGCTACCTCCACGGCCTGACCCACGCGACCGGGACGTCCTGGGGCCATGTCCACGCCTTCACCTTCGGCACGCGGCTGACCAATGTCACGCGCGCGCTGCGCCTGGCCGACCCCGACGCGGCGCTTGCCGCCGTGGGCCAGGACGCGCGCGACTGGGAGGGCGGCACGCGGATCGGGGCGGCGCTCGAGCGGTTCAACAAGGTCTGGTCGCGGCGGGTGCTGTCCTCGGGCGCGGTGGTCCTGCTCATCACCGACGGGCTGGAGCGGGGCGATCTCGACCTCCTCGACCGCGAGGCCGCGCGTCTCGCCCGCTCCGCCCGGTCGCTCATCTGGCTCAACCCGCTTCTGCGCTTCGACGGGTTTTCGGCCCGCGCGGGCGGGGTCCGGACGCTGCTGTCCCATGTCGACAGCATCCATGCCTGCCACGCGCTGGACTCTCTCCGCGATCTTTCCGAGGCGCTGGGCGCGCCCGATCTCAAGGCCCGGCTGGAGGCCGAGGCGCGCGCCTTGTGACGTTTCGCCCAAGGGCGCGCAAAACGATTGATTTCCCGGTCAGGCGCAATAGGCTGGCATTACCAGTACGCCAGGTTTCGGGGAGGGAACCCAGCATGGCCAGGGCCGGTCGCGACCGGACATTGCGCCTGCGCCGCGTCACGGCGCAACAGCGACGCACCTGCCGCATGGGGCATGCTTCCCAGAAAGGACCGGATGATCGGGGCTTGGGCCGCAAGGGCTCGTGAGCCATGACATCCCATCATGAAGGCGCGGGGTCATGCCCCGCCGACAGGGAGGAAAGAATGAGCAACGTCACGATGACGGTGAACGGCAAATCCGTCAGCCGCGAGGTCCCCGACAACACGCTTCTGTCGGAGTTCCTGCGCGAGCATCTGCGCCTGACGGGCACCCATGTGGGCTGCGACACCAGCCAGTGCGGCGCCTGCGTGGTGCATGTCGACGGGCGCGCGGTGAAGTCCTGCACGATGCTGGCCGCGCAGGCGAGCGGAGGCGCGGTCACCACGATCGAGGGCGTCGCGACCGGCAAGGACTTGCACCCCATGCAGGCCGCCTTCAACGCCCATCACGGGCTGCAATGCGGCTTCTGCACGCCGGGCATGATCATGGCCGGCATCGACATGGTGAACCGCTACCAGGCCGAGGGGCGCGAGCTGACGGAACAGGCCATCCGCCACGAGCTCGAGGGCAACATCTGCCGCTGCACCGGCTATCACAACATCGTCCGCGCCATCGAGGATGCGGCCGGCCGGATGGCCGGCATGTCCAAGGCCGCGGAATAAGGGGAGGAGAGAGGACCATGAGCGACGGCATCGGCGCCCGCGTGGCGCGCAAGGAAGACAGGCGCTTCATCACCGGCAAGGGCAAGTACACCGACGATTTCCGCGTCGAGAACCAGGCCTACGCGGCCTTCGTCCGCAGCCCCGTGGCCCATGCGAAGATCAACGGCATCGACGCGTCCGAAGCGCTTGCGATGGAGGGCGTGATCGCTGTCCATACCGGCCCCGAGATGAAGGCGGACGGGATCGGGGACATCATCACCGGCTGGGCGATCACGTCGAAGGACGGCAACCCCATGCAGTGCGGCGTGTGGAACCCGATGGTCACCCAGTACGCCCGCTACATGGGTGACGCCATCGCCATCGTCGTGGCCGAAAGCCAGGAGATCGCGCGCGCCGCGGCCGAGAAGGTGGAGCTCGACTACGAGGACCTGCCCGCCGTCGTCCTGGCAGACAAGGCGCTCGTGGAGGGCGCGCCGCAGGTCCACGAGAACGTGCCCGGCAACCTGATCTTCAACTGGGAGATCGGCGACGAGGCCAAGACGCAAGCCGCCATGGCCGGTGCCGTGCATGTCACCACGCTCGACATCACCAACAACCGCCTCAGCCCCAACGCGATGGAGCCGCGCAGCGCGGTGGCCATCTACGACGAGGCGGAGGATCATTACACGCTCTACACCACGAGCCAGAACCCCCATGTGGCGCGGCTGGTCCTGTCGGCCTTCTACCAGGTCGCGCCCGAGCACAAGCTCAGGGTCATCGCGCCCGACGTGGGCGGCGGCTTCGGCTCCAAGATCTACATCTACCCCGAGGAGATCGCCTGCCTCTGGGCGTCTATGAAGACGGGCCGGTCTGTGAAATGGACGTCCGACCGCTCCGAGGCCTTCATGACCGACGCCCATGGCCGGGACCACGTCACGACCGCGAAGATGGGGTTTGATGCGGACGGGAAGATCGTGGGCTTCCACGTGGACACGATCGCCAATATTGGCGCCTATGTCTCGCTGTTTGCCACGGCGACGCCCACCTATCTCTACGGGACGCTCTGGTCCGGCACCTACGACATTCCCGCGATCTACGGCACGGTGCGCGCGGTGCACACCAACACGGTGCCCGTCGACGCCTATCGCGGCGCCGGCCGCCCCGAGGCCACCTACATGATCGAGCGGATGATGGAGACCGCCGCGCGCGAGATGGGGATGGACCCCGCCGAGTTGCGCCGGAAGAACTTCATCAAGGAATTCCCCTACCAGACGCAGGTCCTGCTGAACTACGACAGCGGCGACTACCACACGCTTCTGGACCTGGCGCAGAAGCACGCCAAGGTCGACGAGTTCCCCGCCCGCAAGGCCGAGGCCGCCGCGCGCGGCAAGCTGCGCGGCTTGGGCTACTCGACCTTCGTGGAGGCCTGCGGCCTTGCGCCGTCGGCGGCCGCGGGCTCGCTGGGCGCGGGTGTGGGTCTGTGGGAATCGGCCGAGGTGCGGGTGAACCCAGTGGGCACGATCGAGATCCTGACGGGCAGCCACAGCCACGGGCAGGGGCACGAGACCACCTTCGCACAGCTTGTCGCCGACCGCTTCGGCCTGCCCATCGACAGCGTTTCCATCGTCCATGGCGACACCGACAAGGTGCAGTTCGGCATGGGCACCTACGGCTCGCGCTCGGGCCCCGTGGGGATGAGCGCGATCGCCAAGGCGCTCGACAAGGTCGAGGAGAAGGCCAAGAAGATCGCGGCCCATGTGCTGGAGGCCGCCGAGGACGACATCGTGATCGAGGGTGGCGAGGCCAGGGTCGCGGGCACCGACAAGAAGATGGGCTGGCACGAGGTGGGGCTTGCCGCCTACACCGCGCACAACCTGCCCGACGGCATGGAGCCGGGCCTGAAGGAGACCTCTTTCTACGATCCGCAGAACTTCTCCTTCCCGTCGGGTGCGCTGATCTGCGAGGTCGAGGTCGATCCCGACACGGGCGTGACCCAGATCGTGCAATTCACCGCCGTCGACGATTTCGGCACCATCATCAACCCGATGATCGTCGAAGGCCAGGTCCATGGCGGCGTGGCCCAAGGCATCGGCCAGGCCATGCTGGAGCAGGTCGTCTATGACGAGGACGGGCAGCTCATCACGGGCTCCTACATGGATTACTGCATGCCGCGCGCGGGCGACGTGCCGTCCTTCACGCTCGATCACGGCTGCACGCCCTCGCCGCTGAACCCGCTCGGCGTGAAGGGCTGCGGCGAGGCGGGGGCCATCGGCGCGCCGCCTGCCGTGATCAACGCGATCACGGACGCCATCGGCACGAACGACCTGCAGATGCCGGCCACGCCGCTTGCCGTCTGGACGGCGCTGCAGAAGGTCTCCGCCCCCATGGCGGCGGAATAAGGGAGAGAGCGAGATGTATCAGACGAAATACCACAAACCCGGCTCGATCTCCGACGCGGTGGCGGCACTGGGCTCGGAGGGGGCCAAGGTCCTGTCCGGGGGCCAGACGCTTCTGCCGACGATGAAGCAGCACCTCGCGGCACCCAGCGATCTGGTGGACGTGACCGGCATCGCGGAGCTTTCGGGCATCTGCCCGGGCGATGGCGAGGTGGTCATCGGCGCGGCCACGCGGCACGCGGACGTTGCGTCGAACGCCGATCTGCGCAAGCACATCCCCGGCCTCGCCGCGCTGGCCGAGGGCATCGGCGACCCGGCGGTGCGCGCCATGGGCACGCTCGGCGGCTCCATCGCCAACAACGACCCGGCGGCGGATTACCCCGCCGCCGTGCTGGGCCTCGGGGCGACCGTGATGACCTCGAAGCGCGAGATCCCGGCGGAGGCGTTCTTCGAGGGCATGTTCACCACGGCGCTCGAGGAGGACGAGATCGTCACCTCGGTCCGCTTTCCGATCCCGAAACGCGCCGCCTACGCGAAGTTCCGCAACCCCGCCTCGCGTTACGCCATGGTCGGTGTCTTCGTGGCCGAGACGTCGGACGGTGTGCGCGTCGCGGTGACCGGCGCGGGCGAGGACGGCGTCTTCCGCTCGGCCGAGCTGGAAGAAGCGCTGTCGAAGGACTTCTCGCCCGCGGCGCTCGACGGGGTCCGCCTGAGCGCGGAGGGCATGCTCTCCGACATCCACGGCAGCGCCGCCTACCGGGCGCATCTGGTGACCGTGATGGCCAAGCGCGCGGTCGAAAAGGCGCTCTGACGCGACCCACCGGCTGCGGCGGCCGCCTTCGGTCGCCGCGGCCGCGCCTGCGCCGCGCCTCGACGACCGGTCGGCGCGCCGCCATATCAGGGGCGACGTGCAAACAGGCAGGATCAGGCCCATGCGCTTCACCGTGAACGGAACGCCCCACGAGGTGGATGTCGAGGAGGACATGCCCCTTTTGTGGGTCCTGCGCGACGAACTCGGCCTCACCGGCACGAAATACGGCTGTGGCGCAGCGCTTTGCGGTGCCTGCACGGTGCATCTCGACGGGATGGCCGTGCGGTCCTGCCAGGTGATGGCCGGCGTGCTCGAGGGTGCGGAGGTGACCACCATCGAGGGCCTCGGCACGCCGGACGCGCTCCACGCTTTGCAGGCGGCCTGGGTCGCGCAGCAGGTCGCCCAATGCGGCTATTGCCAGTCGGGGCAGATCATGCAGGCCGCGGCGCTTCTCGCGGCAAATCCCGCGCCGACCGATGCGGAGATCGACGCGCAGATGGACGGCAACCTCTGCCGTTGCGGCACCTATCCACGCATCCGCGCCGCGATCCACGCCGCCGCCGCAGCGCTCCGGGAGGGCTGAGCCCATGAGCCGTCTCGGCACCATCGCCCGCCGCACTTTCCTGATCGGCTCGGCCGCCATCGCGGGGGGCGTGGCCTTCGGCGTCTACATGGTCCGCCGCGATCCCGAAAACCCGCTGGAGGACGGGCTGGCCGAGGGGGCCGCCACCTTCAACCCCTGGGTCCTGATCGACGCCGAGCATGTCACGCTGATCACGCCGCATGTCGATCTCGGGCAGGGTGTCGTCTCGGCGCAGGCGGCTCTGATCGCGGAGGAACTCGACCTCGACTTCGGCCAGTTCGAGACGCGCTTCGGCCCGCCCGCGAGCGCCTACTGGAACACCGCCATGGCGGAAGAGGCGGTGCCCTTCCGCTCCACCGATACCGGTCTCGCCGCCGAGGCCATGCGCGGGCTGACGGGCGGCGCGCTGAAGCTTCTGGGGCTCCAGGCCACGGGCGGGTCCACCGCCATGGCCGACAGTTTCGACAAGCTCCGCCGCGCGGGCGCCGTGGCGCGCGAGACGCTGAAGCTCGCCGCGAGCCGGACGACCGGCGTGCCGGTGGACGACCTGACCACCGCGAACGGCGCCGTGCGCCTGCCCGATGGCAGCGACCTGCCCTACACCGCGCTCGCCGCCACGGCCGCGACACTCGACCCGGTGACCGACGTCACGCTCCGGCCGCCGGGCGACTGGCGCCTGATCGGCAAGCCGATGGCGCGGCTCGATGTGCCGGCGAAGTCCACGGGCACGCTGGGCTACGGGATCGACGTGGACCTCGACGGCATGGTTCACGCGACGGTCCGCACGAACCCGCGCAAGGGCGGGGTGCTGAACGGCTTCGACGCGACCGAGGCGCGCATCATGCGCGGCGTCATCGACGTGGTGGAGGTCACGAACGGCGTCGCGGTGATCGCCGACAACACCTGGCGCGCCATGCGTGCGATGGAGGCGGTCGCCTTCGACTGGGGCCCCGCGCCCTATCCGGCGGAGCAGGAGGCCCACTGGGCTGCGCTGGCCGAGAGCTTCACCGAAGCGCGGCTCGACCGGGTCTGGCGCGACGATGGCGATGCCGGGGCGCGGCTGGCCGGGGGCGATGTCATCGAGGCCGAATACCGCTCGCCCTACGTGGCGCACGCGCCGCTCGAGCCGCTGGGTGCCACGATCCGCGTCACCCAAGGCGCGGTCGAGGTCTGGACCGGCCACCAGATCCCCCGCCAGGTGCAGGTCGAGGTGGCGCGCATCACCGGCCACGACCCGGACCAGGTGACGTTCCACAACCAGTATGTCGGCGGCAGTTTCGGCCACCGGCTGGAATTCGAGCATGTCAGGCAGGCCGCCGAGATCGCCGTCCAGATGCGGGGCGTACCGGTCAAGCTGACCTACACGCGCGAGGAGGATTTCGCACAGGATTTCCCCCGCCACATCGCCATGGGCCGCTGCCGGGGCCGGGTGGAGAACGGACAGGTCGCCGCCATCGACGTCTCGATCGCCGCGCCCTCGGTCATCGCCAGCCAGGTGGGCCGCATCGGCCTGTCGGTGCCGGGGCCCGACATCCAGATCGCCGCCGGCGCCTGGAACGCGCCCTACGCCATCCCCGATTTCCGCCTGAGCGCCTACCGCGCGCCCGAGCTTGCGCCGGTGTCTTCATGGCGCGCGGTGGGGGCGCCGGGGGCGGGCTTTATCCTCGAGACCTTCCTCGACGAACTGATCCACGCCGCCGGCGCCGACCCGATGGCCGAGCGCCTGCGCCTGATGGATCACGACGTCTCGCGCCGGGTGCTGGAGAAAGCGGCCGAGATCTCGGACTGGGCCGCGCCCCTGGCGGAGAACCAGGGCAAGGGCGTGGCCTTCGTCGAAAGCTTCGGCGTGCCCATGGCCGAGGTGGTGCAGGTCACCGATACCGGGCGCGGCATCCGGATCGACAAGGTCTGGGCCGTCTGCGACGTGGGCACCATTGTCGATCCGCTGAATTTCGAGAACCTCGTGCAGGGCGGCGTCATCTTCGGCCTCGGGCACGCGATGAACTGCGAGATCACCCATGCCGACGGCATGGCCCAGCCATCGAACTACCACGCCCATGACGGCATGCGCCTGCGGCAATGTCCCGAGATCGAGGTCGTGGGGCTACAGTCCGGCGCGAAGATCCGGGGCATCGGCGAGCCGCCCGTGCCGCCCGCCGCGCCCGCGCTCGGGAACGCCATTTTCGCGGCGACCGGGCGGCGCCTGCGGACCTTGCCGTTCCGTACCGGGATCGACTTCGTCTGAGACCGACCCCGCGGCGGCCCGGCGGCCGGACCGGCCCCGCGATCTTGTCGCGAACGGCCCGGTCAGGCGACCGCGACCACCTCGACCGCGAAGGTCAGGTCTTCGCCGGCCAGCGGGTGGTTCGCGTCGAGCGTCACGGTCTCGGTGGTGACCTCGGCCACGGTCACCGGCATCGCCTGGCCGTCGGGGGTCTGCACCTGAAGCCGGGTTCCGGGATCGAGCGGAATGTCGGCGGGCACGTTCTCGCGCGGGATCTGCTGCATCGCCTGCGGATTGTGCGGGCCGTAGGCGTCCTCGCAGGCGATCGTCACGGTCTTGCTTTCGCCGACGGCCATGCCCGACAGGGCGGCCTCGAGACCGGGGATGATCTGGCCTTCGCCCATGGTGAAGGAAAGCGGCTCGCGCCCTTGCGAACTGTCGAAGGTCGAGCCATCCGCGAGCGTGCCGGTGTAGTGAATGGATACGGTCGTTCCGGGCTTTGCCTGGGTCATTGAGCTGTCCTGTCATGTCGGGAGGGTGACTTTTGCGGGGCCGCGCCTTGGGCGCAGGACTACCGCGTCGAGTGCACGTTAGGTTAAGCAACGCGCCCGCGCATTTAAACCCCCCGTCGCGAATTGTCGCGCGGAAGCGGCTGTGCCATGGTCGCGTCGGTCCGTGCGAGGGGAGCCAGCGATGGACGATATCCGCGTGTGCGTCTTCGACGCCTACGGCACGCTGTTCGACGTTTCGGCGGCGGCCCGCGCGCTTGCGGCCGAGCCCGGGCGCGAGGTCTTCGCGGAGGCCTGGCCACAGGTGGCGGCGGACTGGCGGGCGAAACAGCTGCAATATTCGTGGCTGCGCGCCATCACGGGCGAACATTGCGATTTCTGGCAGGTGACGCAGGACGGGCTCGACTGGGCGCTTGCGCGCGCGGGTCTCGAAGCGCCGGATCTGCGCGGCGCGCTTCTGGACCTCTACTGGCGGCTCGCGGCCTATCCAGAGGTGCCGGAGATGCTGCGCCGGCTCAAGGCGGGCGGCATGACCACCGCGATCCTGTCGAACGGAAGCCCCGCGATGCTGGCCGCTGCGGTCGACAGTGCAGGGCTGGGCGGCGATCTCGACGCGGTGCTCTCGGTGGAGGAGGTGGGCGTCTTCAAGCCCGACCGCGCCGTCTACGACCTCGTCGGCGCGCGGTTTTCCTGCGCGCCGCAGGAGGTGCTGCTGATCTCCTCGAACGGCTGGGACGTGGCCGGGGCAGCCTCCCACGGGTTTCGTACGCTCTGGGTGAACCGTGCGGGCGAGCCCGTCGACCGGCTGCCGGGGCGGCCCGACCGCGTGGCCGCCGACCTCACGCGCGTGCCTGCGCTTCTGGGAGTGACCTGATGGACCATGTGACCGCACCCGATGGCGTGAGGCTCGCCTATGACGTGGCGGGCGCGGGGACGCCGCTTCTGTGCCTGCCGGGGCTGACCCGCAACATGGAGGATTTCGAGCCTGTCCTCGACGCCTTCGCGGATCGCGCGACGGTCATCCGGATGGATTTTCGCGGCCGTGGCGCCTCGGATTTCGCGGATCCCGCCACCTACCAGGTCGGGCAGGAGGCGCAGGACGTGCTGACCCTTCTGGATCACCTGGGCCTGCGCCGCGCGACGATCCTCGGCACCTCGCGCGGGGGCCTCGTGGCGATGGCCATCGCGGTGGGCGCAAAGGACCGGCTGTCGGGGGTGATCCTCAACGATATCGGCCCCGAGATCATGCCCGAGGGCCTCTCCGCCATCATGGACTATATCGGCAAGCCGCCGCCTTACGCCACGCTGGCCGAGGCCGCCCGGGCCTTTCCCGCGGTCCATGGCGAGGCCTTCACCGACGTTCCGCCCGGCACCTGGGCGGCCTTTGCCCGACGGCTCTACCGCGAGGCGGGCGGGCGGCTTGCGCTGCGCTACGATGCGCGCCTGCGCGAGGCGGTGGCGCCGGCCTTCGCGCCGGACGCGGTGGCACCCGACCTCTGGCCGTGGTTCGACGCGCTGGAGGGCCTGCCGCTCGGCCTGATCCGGGGGGCGAACTCGAACCTGCTGTCGCGCGAAACCGTGGCCGAGATGTCCCGCCGGCGCCCCGACATGGTCGTGGCCGAGGTGCCGGGGCGCGGCCACGTGCCCTTCCTCGACGAGCCGCAGGCGCAATCGGTCATCGCGGCCATCCTGGAGGCCGTGGGATGAGCGACCTCGCCCGGATCGAGGCGGCGGCGGCGCGGGCGCGCGGCGTCGTCCGGCGCACGCCGCTTCTGTCCTCGCCCTTTCTCGACGAGATCGCGGGCCGCCCCGTCTACGTGAAGGCCGAGGCGCTCCAGCATACCGGCAGCTTCAAGTTCCGCGGCGGCTGGGCAGCCATCTCGGCGCTGCCCGAGGCGGTCCGGGCGCGCGGCGTGCTGGCCTATTCCTCGGGCAACCACGCGCAAGGCATCGCACGCGCGGCGCAGCTTCACGGCGTGCCCGCGGTCATCGTGATGCCGAAGGACGCGCCCGTGCTCAAGCTTGCCAACACCCGCGCCATGGGCGCGGAGGTCGTGGAATACGACCGCGCGGGCGGCGAGGATCGCAACGCTCTCGGCGCGCGGCTCTGTGCCGAACGGGGGCTGACGCTGATCCCGCCCTTCGACCATGACGAGGTGATCGCGGGGCAGGGGACCTGCGGGCTGGAGATCGCCGAACAGGCGGCCGAGCGCGGGATCACGCAGGCCGAGGTGCTGGTCTGCTGCGGCGGTGGCGGCCTCACCTCGGGCATCGCGCTCGCGCTGGAGGCGCGGGCACCCGGCCTGCGCGCCCGGCCGGTGGAGCCCGAGGGCTTCGACGACACCGCGCGGTCCCTCGCGGCGGGCGAGATCCTGCGCAACGCGGGCCCCGAGGCGGGGTTCTGCGACGCGATCCTGACGCCGGCGCCGGGCTCGAGGACCTTTCCGATCATGGCGCGTCTCTGCGGGCCGGGCCTCGTGGTGACCGAGGCCGAGGTCCGCGCGGCGATGCGGCTGGCCTTCGAGCGGCTGAAGGTCGTGGCCGAGCCCGGCGGCGCCGTGGCTCTGGCGGCGGCGCTTTTCCACGGGGCGGACTTGTCCGACGGTCCGGTGATCGCCACGATCTCGGGCGGCAACGTGGACCGGGCGCTTTTCGCCGAGGTGCTGACCGGGGCCTGAGGCTACTCGGCCGGCACCGGCGTGGGCCGCGCCCGGTGCGCCAGGACGAAGACCGCAAGCGCCCCCGCCATCAGGCAGGCCGACAGCATGAAGGGCGCGCCGGGGAACCAGACCGGCCCCCCCTCGCGTGTGGCCCAGAAGAAGGCCTGCGTCATCACCAGCGGCGAGAGGATCATCGACAGCGCCGAGATCGAGGCGAGCACGCCCTGCAACTCGCCCTGCTGGTCTCCGCTGGCCGCGCGGCTCATCACACCCTGCATCGCGGGGGCGACGATCGCGCCTACCGCCGAGATCGGGATCAGGACCCAGACCATCCAGCCCTCCTGCATCACGCCGTAGATCACGAGGCAGACGGTGTTCAGGATCAGTCCCCAGAAGACCGCGCGTGTCTCGCCCAGTCGCGGCAGGATCGCGCGGATCAGCCCGCCCTGCACGACGGCCATCGCCACGCCATAAGCCGCGAGCGAGGCGCCCACGAGGCGCGCGTCCCAGCCGAAATTCGTTTGCGTCCAGTAGGCCCAGATCGCGGGATAGACGAAGTTCGAGATCTGGTAGGCCAGCATCACCAGAAGAAGCGGCCGGACCCCCGGAAGCTCCCCGATCTTCATCAGCCCGCCGGCAGGATTCGCGCGGCGCCAGTCGAAGGGGCGGCGGCGATCCTCGGGCAGGCTTTCGGGCAGGACGAACCAGCCGAAGGCGAAGTTGAGCGCGGCAAGGCAGGCCGCCGCCACGAAGGGCGCGCGCGGGTCGAGATCGCCCAGAAGCCCGCCCAGAAGCGGCCCGAGGATGAAGCCCATCCCGAACCCCGCCGAGATCAGGCCGAAATTCTGCGCGCGTTTGCCGGGCTCGGTGACGTCGGCCATGAAGGCCAGCGCGGTTGCATGGGTCGCGGCCGCCACGCCCGCGACGAGGCGTCCGGCCAGCAGCAGCCAGATGGAGCCCGCGAGCGCCATGACCACGTAATCCATCGCCAGCACCGCCATGGAGACAAGCAGGATCGGCCGCCGCCCGAACCGGTCCGACAGCGCGCCGATCGTGGGCGAGAAACCGAACTGCATCACGGCGTAGCTTGCCGCGAGGATGCCGCCCCAGAGCGCGGCGTCGGCGATGCTCACGCCCCGGATCTCGGCGATGAGGTCGGGCATCACCGGCAGGATCAGCCCGATGCCCATGGCATCGAGCGTGACGGTGATCATGATGAAGACGACGGGAAGCCGCATGTTGCCCCGGGGACATGTCAGGTGAGTGTCAATCTAGATTGACACCGCAAGGTTGACAAGTCCCGCGCGTCCCTCGGTGCGAAAAAACGCCTCAGGCCCGCGCGGCGATGGCCGTGGCGCGGGCCCGCGCGGCCCTGGCGAAGGTCCGGGCGTGCGCCGGGGCCGTGCCGAGCGCGCTCGGGTCCGGCAGCGCGAGGCCGGGATGGTCCCGGGCGACCAGCGCGGTCAGGGGCGTGCCGCTGTCGCGCGCCTCGGCGGCGAGCGCCTTGACGGCGGCTTGTGCCTCGGCCCGCGGCATCGCGGCGGCCAGCGCGAAGGAGAGCGCCTCGGCATGGATCAGGCCGGAGGGGTCGGCGGCGCGCGCGGCCATGGCGGCCGCGTCCGGCTCCAGCCCTTCGGCCAGGTCGCCCAGGACGGCGATACCGCGCGCCGCGGCGGCCAGAAGCGGCGGCAGGGTCAGCCATTCGGTGAACCACGCCGCCCCGTCCCGCGCTTCGGCATGCAGGCCCGCGCCCTGCAGGATCGCGGCCTGTGGCGGCGCGAAACGCGCCAGCGCCACCAGAAGCGACGGCGCCACCGGGTTCTGCTTCTGCGGCATGGTGGAAGAGCCGCCCGCGCCCGGCAGCGCGATTTCCGCGACCTCCGAGCGCGAGAGGATCACCATGTCCCCGCCCGCCTTGCCGCAGGCGACGCTCAGATCGGCCAACCAGCCCGCGACCTCGCCCATGCGGTCGCGGGTCGCGTGCCAGCTGCCGCCCGGATCGCCGAGGCCGAGGCCCGCGGCCACCTCGGCGCGGAGGGACGCCGGATCCGCCCCCAGCATCGAGGCGGTGCCCGCCGCCCCCGAGAGCGACACGGCTAGGCACCGGCCGCGCAGGCCCTCCAGCCGGTCCAGAAGCCGGATCAGCGGATCGCCCCAGGATGCGGCCAGCGCGCCGAAGCTCGACGGCGTGGCGATCTGGCCATAGGTGCGCGCGGCTTGCGGCGTCTCGGCATGGCTCTCGGCCAGGTCGGCCAGCGCCGACAGCGCCCGCCCGATCCGCCCCTCGATCAGCGCCAGCGCCCGGCCGAGCCGCAGCATCAGCGCCGTGTCCTGGATGTCCTGGCTCGTCGCGCCCCAGTGGAGGTATTGCGCGTGCTCGGGTGCCTCGAGCGCGCGGCGGAGCGCCGCGACGAGGCCCGGCACGGTGACGCCGTTCGCGCCCGTGGCCTGCGCCAGGCCCGCGGGGTCGATCTGCACCTCCATCATCGCGCGGTGGAGAAAGGCGCCGCTGACCTCGGGGATGGTGCCGGCCGCGCCTTGCGCCTTGGCGAGCGTGCCCAGCACCAGCATCATCGCGCGGATCTCGGCGCTGTCGGAAAAGAGCCGGGCGATCTCCGCATCGCCGAAAAGGTCGCGGTAGAGCGCGCTGTCGAAGGGCGAAAGGCTCATGGGCGGCTGTCCGGCAGGTGGCCGATCTCGCCCAGGAACCGCGTCAGGATCGCCGCGAATTCGCCGGGCTTTTCCACGCACGGCAGGTGGCCCGCGCCGCGGATCAGGTCGTAGCGCGCGCCGGGGATCAGCTCGGCCAGTTCGCGCACCAGATCGGGCGGGGTGGAACCGTCGGCATCGCCCGCGATGACCTGGGCGGGCAGGCGCAAGCCCGCGGTCGTGGTGTAGAAATCCGTGCCCGCGATGGCCCCGCAGCAGCCCGCGTAGCCCGCGGCCGGCGTCGTCTCGACCATGCGCCGCCAGGGCGTGACGGCGGGGCTCTCGCGGAAGGGGCGCGCGAACCAGCGCTCCATGATCGTGTGCGACATGGCGGCCAGCCCCTGCGTCTCGACCTGGGCGATGCGCTCTTCCCAGAGCTCGCGCGTGCCGATCTTGGGCGCGGTGTTCGACAGAACCACGGCGCGCACGAGGTCGAGCCGCTTGGCCGCGAGACCCTGCGCGATCATGCCGCCGACGGACAGGCCCACGAAGACCACGTCGCGCAAGGCCAGCGCCTCGATCAGACGCTCGGCGTCCCGGATCAGCGCGCCCATCGCGTAAGGCGGGGTCGGGCAGGTCGAAAGCCCGTGGCCGCGCTTGTCGTAGCGCACGAGGCGCAGGCCCGGCGGCAGGCGTTCGATCACGTCGTCCCAGAGCCGCAAGTCGGTGCCGAGCGAGTTCGCGAAGACGACCGGCGGGCCGTTTTCGGGCCCGTCGAGCTTCAGGTGCAGGGTCACGTCGTCGAGGTCAATGGCGTCCATGGCGGCCTCCCGGAATGTGGCGCTCCTGTTTCGGCCAGAACGGCGCGGGCCGCAACCGCGTCACGCAAGGTCGGGCGGCCGGGCGCAATCGGGGTTGCGGCGAAGCGCCGGGCCGCGCAGGCTCGGGGAGCGACGGCTGGGGCAGAAGGCCCGCCGTGAAGACGGCCGCCGCGCAGGCGTGCGGCGCGATAGGGGAGGTGGGCATGCGCCTGAGAGAGCTGGAGTTTTTCGCCGTCGCGCCGCCGCCGCCGGGCTGGGGCGGGCGGCACTGGCAGATCGTGCGGCTGACGACCGATGACGGGATCACCGGGCTTGGCGAGGTCTATGCGAGCGCGCTGGGCGTGGCTGCGACGCGCGCCGTCGTGGAGGATGTCTTTGCCCGGCACATGGAAGGCGAAAGCCCCGAGAATGTCGAACTGATGTTCCGCCGGGCCTATTCCTCGGGCTTCACGCAGCGGCCCGACCCGACGGTGATGGGGGCCTTTTCGGGGCTGGAAATGGCCTGCTGGGACATCCTTGGCAAGGCGCGGGACAGGCCGGTCTGGGCGCTTCTGGGCGGGCGGATGAACGCTGAGGTGCGGGCCTATACCTATCTCTATCCCGAGCCGCATCACGATCCCGACGAGTTCTGGATCGATGCGGAGATGGCGGGCGAGGCCGCTGCCGCACGGGTGGCCGAGGGCTGGACGGCGGTGAAGTTCGACCCTGCCGGGCCCTACACGATCCGCGGCGGGCACATGCCGGGGCGGCGGGACATCGCGCTGTCCGCGGCCTTCTGCAAAGCGATCCGCGCGGCGGTTGGCGACCGGGCGGATCTTCTTTTCGGCACGCATGGTCAGTTCATCCCCAGCGGCGCCGTGCGGCTGGCGAAGGCGATCGAGCCCCATGACCCGCTGTGGTTCGAGGAACCCGTGCCGCCCGACGATTTCCCGGCGCTGGCGCAGGTGGCGCGGTCGACGAGCGTGCCCGTGGCGACCGGCGAGCGGCTGACGACCAAGGCCGAGTTCGCAGCGGCCCTCGCCCATGGCGCGCGCATTCTGCAACCCGCCCTGGGCCGCGCCGGCGGGATCTGGGAGGCCAAGAAGATCGCCGTTCTGGCCGAGGCGGCGGGCGCGCAGATCGCGCCGCATCTCTACGCGGGGCCCGTCGAATGGGCCGCCAACGTGCATCTTGCGGTCAGTTGTCCGAACATCCTGATGGTCGAGGCGATCGAGAGCGATTTTCACGAGGCGCTCGTAACCGGGCGGCCAAGCGTGGAGGCGGGCTTCGTGGCGGCGCCCGAGCGGCCGGGGCTCGGCATCGAACTCGACGAGGCGGTGGCGGCGGACCATCCCGTGACGGCCGACCGGCTGCACCTGGAGATGCAGGAGGCGCCCTGCGACTGGCAGAACGGCAACGCCTTCGCGGG
>CAZGHJ010000008.1:0-7343 GCA_964525355.1 uncultured Roseicyclus sp. | reverse complement strand
AAGGGGCAGTCAGCGGTCCTGTTCGTGGGCGTAGCGCAGTTTGGCCACGGCCTCGTTGACTTCGGATTTCTTCTGGGTCTCGAGCGCCTGTTCGATGAAGCCCAGATGCGTGACCACGGCCTCTCGTGCGGCGTCCGGGTCGCGCGCCTGCAGCGCAACGTTGATCGCGCGGTGATGCTCGAGCAGGAGGTCGCGCGTGGTGCGGTTCTTGAACATGATCTGCCGGTTGAAGAAGACGCCTTCGCGCAGGAGGTCGAAACTCGCGCGCATCATGTGCAGCAGGATCACGTTGTGGCTCGCCTCGATGATGGCGAGGTGGAACTCGGCGTCGAGATCGGCCTCGTCCGCCGGGTTCCGCTTGGAATGGGCCGCCTCCATCTTGTGGAAGACCGTGTCGATCACCTTGAGGTCCGTGTCCGAACCGTAGCTCGCGGCGCGGGCGGCCGCGATGCTCTCGAGGTCGCGGCGGAAGGCAATGTAGTCGAAGACCGCTTCCTCATGGGTGGCGAAGAGGCGGATCAGCGCGGGCGAGAAGGCCGAGCCGAGCACGTCGGCCACGTAGATGCCGGCGCCCGCCCGGGTGGCGAGGAGGCCGCGGGCCTGCAATTCGGCCACCGCCTCGCGCAGGGACGGCCGCGAGACGCCCAGCCGGTCGGAGAGTTCCCGTTCGGACGGCAGCCGCTCCCCGGGGCGGAGGATACCGCGCAGGATCAGTTGCTCGATCTGCCGGACGACCGAATTGGACAGCTTTTCCGCTTCGATGCGCTGGAACGGCATCGTGGCCCCCTCCCGACCCTGATTGGTCAGGGAGTATGACCACTCGCGCGGTCGAGTCCAGTGCCGCGGCCGCCCGGCCTTTCGGGTCGGGTCAGGCCATGGGCCGGATGATGACCTCCACGCGGCGGTTCTGCGCGCGGCCCTCGGGCGTGAGATTGGTGGCCACGGGCTGATCCTCGCCGCGGCCGAAGCTGCGCACGCGGAACGGGTCGACGCCGGCCTCGAGCAGGACGCCCGCCACGGCCGCCGCCCGGCGCGAGGAGAGGTCCATGTTGTATTCCGCCGAGCCCTCGCTGTCGGTATGGCCGATCACGTTGACGGAGGTGTTCGGATAGGCCTGCAGGTTGCGCGCGAGCGCGCGGAGGTCCGATTGCAGGCCCGCGCGGATCGCGGCGCTGTCGAAATCGAAAAGGATGCCCTCGGGCATGGTGACGACCAGTTCCTCGCCGGTGTTGCGGATGAGGATGTTGTCGTTGTCCAGCGACGCCCGCAGGTCGCGCGCCTGCCGGTCGAGCGCCGCGCCCACGGCCCCGCCTGCCAGTGCACCTGCCGCCGCGCCGAGTGCGACGTTGCGCCCGCGATTGTCGTCATCCGAGATCGCGCCGAGAAACCCGCCCAGCACGCCGCCGACGACCGCCCCGTCCCGGGTGCGGTTCGCGTTCGGATCGGCCGTGTTCGAGACGCAGCCCGTCAGGACCAGCGCGCTGGCCGTGCCGATTGCAATCAGTTTCGCGTAAGCCATCATCGGGGCGTCCTTCCTGTGCTCGCTCTGCCGCTCGATCCGCCGCGCCACCTGCATCCCCGGTGGGCGGGGTCCGTCGCGGGGTCGGCGTGTCTATACCACCTCCGGCGGGCGCGTGCAGGGGGAAAATCGGGCCGGCGAAAACCCGCGCAGTCTTGCCTGCGCCGGGTCAGGTGCCGGGGATCGCCCCTTCGGCCTCGCCTTCCGCCGCGTCGGCCCGCGCGGCTTCCCGGGCGAGGAGGGCGCGCTTGACCGGCAGGCCCCAGTGATAGCCGCCAAGACCGCCGGACTTGCGCAGAGCGCGGTGGCAGGGGATCAGGACCGCCACCGGGTTGCGCCCCACCGCCGTGCCGACCGCGCGCACCGCCCCGGGATGTCCTATGGCGCGCGCGATCTCGGAATAGGTGGTGACCTGGCCTGACGGGACGGCCAGAAGCGCCTCCCAGACCTTGATCTGGAACGGCGCGCCCATCAGCGCCAGGCGCACCGAAGCCTGCGCAGCGGACCCGAAGGCGGCCTCGGCGAGGGGCGCGATCATGGCGGCGTCCTCGTCGAAGCCTGCAGCGGGCCAGCGGCCCATGAGGTCGGCCATGCACGCCTCGGGCCCCGTCTCCTCGGCAAAACCCAGCCCGCAGATGCCGCGCTCCGTCGCCATCACCAGGGCGCGGCCGAAGGGGCTGTCGATCCAGGCCCAGCGGATCGTGAGCCCCGCGCCGCCGCTGGCGTAGGTCCCGGGGCTCATCGCCTCCCAGGTCACGAACAGATCGTGCAGCCGCCCGGCCCCCGACAGACCCACCGCACCGGCGGTCTCGAGCGTCGAGAACCGCTCGCGCAGCAGCGTGCGCGCGTGGTCGAGCGCGAGATACTGCTGGTAACGCTTGGGGCTGACGCCGACCCAGGCGGTGAAGACGCGCTGGAAATGCGCGGGGCTCAGGCCCATCCGCGCGGCCAGCGCCTCAAGGCTCAGCGGCGTCTCCGCACGGTCGATCTCGTCGATGGCGCGCCGGATGACGCCGTAATGGTAGCTCTGTTCGTCGCTCATGACCCATGTCTAGCCCGGCCATGTCCCGCTGCGCGACCCGGAACATGCTGCAAGCGAGCCGGGCGCCCCTTTCATCCTGGCGGAAAACTCCCGCCGGAGGCATAAGCCGCGCGGAGGGGCCTTCAGGTCCCGACGCGCGGCTTCCCCCTTGCTGGCCCGGCTCCGAGCGGTCAAAAGGGGCGAATGGCCAAACCCTTGCCCTACAAGACGATGGTTGAGATCTTCTCGCGCTTCCGCGAGGCCGAGCCCGAGCCGAAGGGCGAACTCGCGCATGTGAACGCCTACACCCTCCTCGTGGCCGTGGCGCTCTCGGCGCAGGCCACCGATGCCGGCGTGAACAAGGCGACGCGCGCGCTCTTCCAGGTTGCCGACACGCCGCAGAAGATGCTCGATCTCGGCGAGGAGCGCCTGATCGAGCATATCCGGACGATCGGGCTTTTCCGCAACAAGGCCAGGAACGTCATGAAACTCTCCCGCATCCTCGTGGAAGAGTACGATGGCGAGGTGCCGTCCTCGCGCGCCGCTTTGCAATCGCTGCCCGGTGTGGGGCGCAAGACCGCCAACGTGGTCCTCAACATGTGGTGGGGCCACCCCGCGCAGGCGGTCGACACACATATCTTCCGCGTCGGCAACCGATCCGGCATCGCGCCGGGCCGCGACGTGGATGCGGTCGAGCGCGCCATCGAGGACAATGTGCCGGTGGAATTCCAGCGCCACGCCCATCACTGGCTGATCCTGCACGGCCGCTATACCTGCGTCGCGCGCAAACCCAAATGCCCGGCCTGTCTGATCCGCGATCTCTGCGCCTTTGAGGCAAAGACGCCGGAGGCCGCGCCCAAAACCGCAAGAAGGACCGCTTCATGAGTGAGCATTACGACGTCGTCGGCATCGGCAACGCGATCGTCGACGTGATTTCCCACGGCGACGACAGTTTCCTGGAAAACATGGGGATCACGAAGGGCATCATGCAACTCGTGGAGCGGGACCGCGCGGAGCTTCTCTATGCCGCGATGTCCGACCGGGTGCAGGCCGCCGGAGGTTCGGTGGCGAACACCATCGCGGGCGTCGGTTCGCTCGGGCTTCGCACGGCGTTTCTGGGCAAGGTCAAGGACGACGCGTTGGGCCGGTTCTACGCCGCGGGCATGGCCGATCAGGGCACCGATTTCCCCAATCCGCCCGTCGCGGGCGACCTGCCGCCCACCTCGCGGTCGATGATCTTCGTCTCGCCCGACGGGGAGCGCTCGATGAACACCTATCTCGGCGCGGGCGCCGATTTCGACGAGGATGACGTGGATGCGGGCGTCGCGGCCCGTGCGCGGTGGCTCTTTCTCGAGGGCTATCTCTACGACAAGCCGGAGGGCAAGGCCGCCTTCACCGCCGCCGCGCGTCACTGCCGCGCGGGGGGCGGCAAGGTTGGGATCACGCTGTCGGATCCCTTCTGCGTCGACCGGCACCGGGCGGATTTCCTGAGGCTCATCGAGCACGAGATGGACTACACCATCGGCAATCACGAGGAATGGCTGGCGCTCTACCAGACCGACGACCTCGAGGCGGCGCTAGCGCGCGCGGCGGAGGTTTGCGAGCTTGTCGTCTGCACCCATTCGGGCGATCCGGTGAAGCTGATCCGGGGGGGTGAACGCGCCGAGGTGCCGGTGGAACGGATCACGCCCGTCGACGCCACCGGCGCGGGCGACCAGTTCGCGGCCGGGTTCCTCTACGGCATGGCCACGGAGCAGGATCTGGAGACCGCCGGCCGCATGGGCGTGGCCGCGGCATCCGAGGTCATCCGCCATGTGGGCCCGCGCCCCAGGCGCCCGCTGAGCGCGCTTTTCGTGGAACAGGGGCTGATCTGATCTGAGCGCGGGAGGCGAGGGCATGGACTGGGACGACTTCGCCGCCTGGGCCAGGCGCATCTCCGACTGGTCGGCGCAGTATCACAAGACCCTTGCCGACCGGCCCGTGCGCGCGCAGACGAAGGTAGGCGACACCGCGCGGCTGCTGCCCGCGGCCCCGCCCGAGAGGGCGGAGGACATGGAGGAGATCTTCGCCGATTTCGAGCGCATCGTCATGCCCGGCATGACCCATTGGCAGCATCCGCGCTTCTTCGCCTATTTCCCGGCCAATGCCGCGCCGCCCTCGATGCTGGCCGAGTTCCTCGCCACCACGCTCGCCGCGCAGTGCATGCTGTGGCAGACCTCGCCGGCCGCGACCGAACTCGAAGGCGTGATGATCGACTGGATGCGCCAGGCGATGGACCTGCCCGAAGGCTACACCGGCGTCATCCAGGACAGCGCGTCCTCGGCCACGCTCTCGGCGGTGCTGACCATGCGCGAGCGCGCCATCGGCTATTCCGGCAACCGCGAGGGGCTGTCGGGCAAGGGCGCGCTTCGCATCTACGTCTCGGAAGAGGCGCATTCCTCAATCGACCGGGCGATCTGGGTTGCCGGGATCGGGCAGGAGAACCTCGTGAAACTGCCCACGCGCGGCACCCGCCACGCGATGGACGCGGACGCGCTCAGGGCCGCCATTGCCGCGGACCGGGCGGCGGGGCACAGGCCTGCGGGCCTCATCGCGATCACCGGTGGCACCGGCATCGGCGCCTGCGACGACCTGCGGCCGATCCTGGAGATCGCGCGGGCCGAGGGGCTCTACACCCATCTGGATGCCGCCTGGGCCGGGGCGGCGATGATCTGCCCCGAGATCCGCGCCGATCTCTGGGCGGGCGTCGAGGGCTATCACAGCATCGTCTTCAACCCGCACAAATGGCTGGGCGCGCAGTTCGACTGCTCGATCCAGTTCCTCGCGGACGCCGATGCGCAGCGCAACACGCTGAAGATCGAGCCGGAATATCTCCGGACGTCCGGATCGGCGGTGACGAATTATTCCGAGCTGACGATCCCCCTCGGCCGCCGGTTCCGTGCGCTCAAGCTGTGGTTCCTGATCCGCAGCTACGGTCTCGAGGGGCTGCGTGCGCGGATACGCAACCACATCGCCTGGGCGGGTGAGATCTGCGAGGCGATCCGGGCCATGGAGGGGTTCGAGATCGTGACCGAGCCCGCCTTGAGCCTCTTCACCTTTCGCTGTCCCGGCGACGACGCCATGCAGCAGCGTCTGGTGGACGCGCTCAACGACGATGGGCGCATCTACCTGACGCAAGGCGCCTATCGGGGCCGTCGGACCATCCGCTTCCAGGTCGGGCAGTTCGACACGACGCGGGAAGAGGTGCTGTTGGCGGCCGAGGTGATCGCCGAGGTCTGGCAGGGCCTCGCGCGGGCGGACGCGGCCGAGTGAGCCGGCGGTGCAGTCCTGCCCCCCATTGATCGACGGCGCGCGGCCCGGCATAGGAGTGCCGAGGCCGCAAGGCCCCGACCACATGCCGAGCCGAGGAGACCCCGCCCGATGGCCTATACCTACGACGACCAGAACATCTTTGCGAAGATCCTGCGGGGCGAGATCCCCAACGACACGGTGATGGAGACCGAGCACACGCTCGCCTTCAACGACATCCGCCCGCAGGCGCCGGTGCATGTGCTGGTGATCCCGAAAGGTGCCTATGTCACGTTCGATGATTTCGCGGCCCATGCGAGCGAGGCCGAAATCGCGGATTTCCACCGTGTGGCGGCGCGGATCATCGCGGAGGTGGGGATCGGGCCCGGCGATGGCGGGGCAGGTTACCGGACGCTGTCGAACGCCGGGGCGGATGCCGTGCAGGAGGTGCCGCATTATCACATGCACATCCTCGCCGGGCGGCCGTTGGGGCGGATGTTGCAGCCCGCCTGAGTCCAGGCGGGCCAGATTGCGCAGCCTGCGGCTGCATTCCTTTTATGCAGGTCGGGGGCGCTGCCCCGGCGCGGGATCCGCGCCTCCCCGGAGTTTTTTGCCAGGATGAAGGGCTTCGGCCGGCGGCGGGTCTTGCCGGGATTTGCCTGACCTGCGATATCGAAAAGGCGACGACCCGAGAGGACGCTTTGGACCATGAGCATTGATCCGCCCGAGACCGAAATCGTGACCGTCTGGCGTGTGGCCTGCGACGGTGGCGAGGGGGCGCTGGGGCATCCGCGCGTCTGGCTTTCGATCGACCGCGACACGGGCTTCGTCGAATGCGGGTATTGCGACAAGAAGTTCGTGCATGCCGATTTCGTGGAGGACGAACCGGGCGGGAGCCCGGCCTGATCCGTCGTCGCGGCAAGGTCCGCCTGGGGCGGAGGCGCTTGTCCTGCGGCCGTGCTGCGGCTTTTTCGGTTTGAGACGTCCGGCGGTCTGTCTCGCGCCAGGGTTGCTGCAACGCCCGTCATGGAAGCGTCGGCACCGAGGCCACACAGCCGGACGATGAATGTACCGGATGCGCCTGCGCCCCGGGTGGCCGCGATCCCCGGACCCGAAAAACACGGGTCGCACAGGGCAGGCCGGCGCGCTAGAACCACGTCAGACACAGCGTGGAGGGCGGCATGGCATTCGGCAAGGGACATCACCTGCATCTGGTGGACGGGTCGGCCTTCATCTTCCGGGCCTATCACGCGCTGCCGCCGCTCACGCGCAAGTCGGACGGTCTGCCGATCGGGGCGGTCTCGGGATTTTGCAACATGCTGTGGACCCAGATCATCAAGGATCACGGGGCCGACGCGCCGACCCATGCCGCGGTCGTCTTCGACAAGGGCAGCCACACATTTCGCAACGACCTTTACGATCTCTACAAGGCCAATCGCGACGAGATGCCGGAGGATCTTCGCCCGCAGATCCCGCTGACGCGCGAGGCGACGCGGGCCTTCAACCTCGCCTGTC
>CAZGHJ010000007.1:12664-30829 GCA_964525355.1 uncultured Roseicyclus sp. | reverse complement strand
CGGCCTGTCACGCCGGGGGTCGCGGGTTCGAGCCCCGTCAACCGCGCCATTTCCTCCCGTCTTTCGCAGTTGCCGTTGCAGGTGCGCCTGCGTCCAATTATCTGGGACGCGTCGCGCATCGCGCTAGATCATGCGTCATGGCGATCACGCGCTCCAGCCTTCGCTTTGCCGTTCTGGGCTTTGCGTGCCTGTGTTCAGGCCCTCTTTGCGCGCAGGAGCCTGTCACGCTCGACCCGGCCTCCGTCATCGCACTGGCCGAAGCGCCGTGGCGGGACCGCGCGGCTTTTGCCGCGGCGCTGGACGCCGCGCTCGGCGGGGTGGAGATGGACATTCCCCGCCTGCCTGAGACCCTCCGCCGCGACGATCCGTTCCTGTGGTCGATCACCGGCCGGTTCGGTACGCCCCTTCCGGGTGTCCGCAGCGCCGGCGGCATCGTCGTATGCTCGCGCTACGGGCTCGAAACGCGCGCGCGTCTGGCCGAAACCCGTCTCTCAGATCCCGAAGCCTTCGCGCTCTTCGGCGCGACGCATCCCGCCGCCGATGACGTCGAGGTCTGGCCCGAGACCGGAATCGCGCGGCTGGCCTGCATGATTACCTGGAACGATAGCCGGCGCGTCGCATTCCTGCCCGAAGCGGCTGCCGAGGCCGCCCTTGCGGCGCGATTCGCGCGGATCTCGCGCCGTGCCCAGCCAGATGTGCCACGGGCCGATCCGGGCGCCATCGGCATGGCGGACTACCGCCTGGTCGCGCAGGACGGCCCGGTGGACACGGTCGTGCAGGTGGAAAGCGCGCGGATCGAGTTGCGCCAGACGCATCAACAGATCCGATTCCGCGCCTTTCTTCTGAACGGAGGCATGTGAGCGCGCGCCCTCAGCCCCGGTGAATCCAGCCGCCGCCATAGACGCGTCCGCCTTCCGGTGCGTAGAACACGCAGGCTTGGCCGGGGCTGACACCCTCTTCGGCCACCACAAGCTCCACCTCCGCCTCCGTGGCCGAGACGGGCCGGATCACCGCCTCGCGCGGGGGACGGGTGGACCGGATCTTGACCTCCAGCGGCCATTCGGTCCGCGATTCGAAGGGCGCGTCACCCAGCCAGTTGATCTCGCGTACCGGGACGATGCGGGTCGACAGCGCCTCTTTCGGGCCGACGATCACACGGCGCGCGTCCGGGTCGAGTTTCACCACGTAAAGCGGCTCGGCCAGTCCGCCGATCCCCAGCCCGCGGCGTTGTCCGATCGTGTAATGGATCACGCCGCGATGCTCGCCCAGGATGTTTCCGTCCATGTCAACGATCTCGCCCGGATCGGCCGCGCCGGGACGCAGTTTCTCGATCACCGCGGCGTAATCCCCGTTCGGCACGAAACAGATGTCCTGGCTGTCGGGCTTGTCGGCCACGGGAAGGCCGTGTTTCGCCGCGAGCGCCCGCGTGTCCGCCTTGGAGGCGAGATGCCCCAGCGGAAAGCGCAGGTAATCGAGCTGTTCCTGCGTGGTGGAAAACAGGAAGTACGACTGGTCGCGCGCGGCATCGGCGGCCATGTGCAGCTCGGCCTTCACCGCGCCGGGCTTGCGCTGGATGTAGTGCCCCGTCGCCATGCAATCCGCGTCGAGATCGCGCGCGGTTTCCAGAAGATCCTTGAACTTCACCCGCTCGTTGCAGCGGATGCAGGGCACGGGCGTCGCGCCGGCCAGGTAGCTGTCGGCAAACTCGTCGATCACCGCCTCGCGGAAGGTGTTCTCGTAATCGAGCACGTAATGGGGAAAGCCCATCTCCTCGGCCACGCGGCGGGCGTCGTGGATGTCGCGCCCGGCGCAGCACGCGCCCTTTTTCGCCAGCGCGGCGCCGTGGTCGTAAAGCTGCAGCGTGACGCCGACCACGTCATATCCTTCCGCAGCCAGCATTGCGGCCACGACCGAGCTGTCGACGCCGCCGGACATGGCGACGACCACGCGCGTGGCCGAGGGCGGTTTGTCGAAGCCGAGCGAGTTCAGCCCCGCGGGTCGGTCGAGAGCCATGAGCATGCGCCTACGGTAAAACGGGATGATTTGCGACAATATAGGAAAATCGGCCCTATCCACAAGACGGGCGCTTACGCGGAATTAAACAGTCCGAGGCAGGAAGAGGGCGCCCGGTGCATCACGGGGTCAACGAATTTGCCAAGAGGCGCCGATGTATATCCGAAGGATCAAGGGACCGCATTCCGTGACGCTGCCCGACGGCACGATCATGACGCGGGCCGATCTTCCCCGTCCCGACACGCGGCGATGGGTCGCCAGCCGCAAGGCCGCCGTGGTGAATGCCGTCGATCATGGACTGATCAGCGAGGACGAGGCCTGCGAGACATGGTCCCTGTCCGAGGAGGAACTCGAGGCGTGGCGCCGCGCAGCGGCGCGTCATGGTGTCGCCGCATTGAGGGCGACGGCGCTTCAGCGCTACCGCGATGCGTCTGATGAGTGACTGGAAACATTAGTTTTTCACTATCGAAACAATAGGTTGCGTACGGGATCAACAATTGCGTTAATGAAGTAACCAGTGGTTAACCATTTGCCGCCAGTGTAAGGGTCGACCATTGCGAGAAACGGAGACGTATGATGCGCGTTCTGCTCGTCGAAGACGATCCCACCACGTCCAGAAGCATCGAGATGATGCTGAAGCACGCGAATCTCAACGTCTATTCCACGGACCTCGGCGAGGAAGGCGTAGATCTGGCGAAGCTTTATGATTACGACATCATTTTGCTCGATCTGAACCTTCCGGACATGACCGGACACGAGGTTCTGCGGCAGTTGAGGACGGCCCGGATCAAGACCCCCATCCTGATCCTTTCGGGTCTCGACGATCCCGAGAACAAGCTCAAGGGATTCGGCTTCGGGGCGGATGACTACCTGACCAAGCCCTTCCACCGGGAAGAGCTGGTGGCGCGAATTCACGCGATCATCCGGCGCAGCCAGGGCCATGCGCAATCGGTCATCGAGACGGGACGCGTGTCGGTGAACCTCGACGCCAAGACCGTCGAGGTCGAGGGGCAGCCGGTTCACCTGACGGGCAAGGAATACCAGATGCTGGAACTCCTCAGCCTGCGCAAGGGAACGACGCTCACCAAGGAGATGTTCCTGAACCATCTCTATGGCGGCATGGACGAGCCCGAACTGAAGATCATCGACGTCTTCATCTGCAAGCTCCGCAAGAAGCTTTCGGTCGCCACGGGCGGCGACAATTACATCGAGACCGTCTGGGGCCGGGGATACGTTCTGCGCGACCCGATTGCGGCGGCAAAATCCGAAATGGTGGAAAGCGCCTAGGCCAGCTCCGGGGCGCCACGGCGCACCGCGTCGTTTGGATCGCGCTGGCGCGCTCTGGACCTGCGGGCCGGTCGCTCCTATCACCTCAGCCATGGAGATCTGAGGGGGACCTGGCATGGCGGCGGGGGAAGGTGACGGCGATCGGGACAGGCCGCAGGCGGATGCGGGCGAGTCATCATCCGGCGCGCAGGCCCCCAGGCCCGAAGACCTGACCGAAGACGCGGCGCGCACGCGGCTGAAACACCTTGCCCACGTCCTCGCCGAGGCGGACCGCGCGTACCACCAGGCCGATGCGCCGGTTATGAGCGACGCGGAATACGATGCGCTCAAGCGCGAAAACGCTGCGCTCGAGGCGGCCTTTCCCGCTCTCAAACGTGCCGACAGCCCGGCGGATACCATTGGCGCAACGCCCGCCGAGGGCTTCTCCAAAATCACCCACGCCCAGCGGATGATGTCCCTGGCCAATGCCTTCGATGCCGAGGACGTGGCGGATTTCGTCAGTGGCATCCGCCGGTATCTCGGGCTGGCCGACGACGCGACGCTCGCCTTCACGGCGGAACCCAAGATCGACGGGCTGTCCCTGTCGCTGCGCTACGAGGACGGCCATCTCGTCACGGCCGCGACCCGCGGCGACGGCGTGACCGGGGAAAACGTGACCTCGAACGCGCGCACCATCGCAGACATTCCGACGAAGCTTTCCGGCGCCCCGGACATCCTCGAAGTCCGCGGCGAAGTCTACATGAGCCATGCCGATTTCGAGGCGCTCAATGCCCGGCAGGCCGAGGAGGGCGGCAAGGTCTTTGCCAACCCGCGCAACGCCGCCGCGGGATCGCTGCGCCAACTCGATCCGGAGGTCACACGCGCGCGGCCGCTGCGGTTCTTCGCCTATTCCTGGGGCGAATTGTCCAGCCCCCTGGCCGATACCCAGATCGGCGCGCTCGGCGTCCTCTCGGATCTGGGCTTCGTCACCAACGAGCATACAAGGCGGTGCGAGACGCAAGACGAGATGCTCGCCCATTACGCCGGGATCGAGCAGGGGCGCGCCACGCTCGGCTACGACATCGACGGCGTCGTCTACAAGGTGGATGACCTCGCCTTGCAGGCCCGGCTGGGCTTCCGCTCGACCACGCCCCGCTGGGCGATCGCGCACAAGTTTCCGGCCGAACTGGCCTGGACGCGTCTTCTGGCGATCGACATCCAGGTCGGCCGGACCGGTGCGCTGAGCCCTGTTGCCCGGCTTCAGCCGGTCACCGTTGGCGGCGTGGTGGTGTCGAACGCCACGCTGCACAACGAGGATTACATCGCCGGGCGGGATGCGGGCGGCCACCCGATTCGCGACGGCAAGGACATCCGGGTCGGCGACTGGGTGCAGGTCTACCGCGCGGGCGACGTCATCCCGAAAGTGGCGGATGTCGATCTTTCGAAACGCCCCCCCGAGGCCGAGCCTTACGCCTTTCCGGGCGCATGCCCCGAATGCGGCTCGGACGCCGTCCGCGAGCCGGGCGACAGTGTGCGCCGCTGTACCGGCGGCCTGATCTGTCCCGCACAGGCCGTGGAAAAGCTGAAGCATTTCGTCTCGCGCGCGGCTTTCGACATAGAGGGTCTCGGCGCAAAGCAGGTCGAGGCGTTCTTCGCCGATGGCTGGGTGAAGGAGCCGGCGGACATCTTCGAACTGGAGGCGCGCTACGGCTCGGGTCTGCAGCAGCTGAAAAACCGCGAAGGCTGGGGCGAGACCTCGGCGCGAAACCTCCTTGCAGCGATCGATGCTCGGCGCGAGATCCCGCTGGCGCGTCTGATCTTCGGGCTCGGCATTCGCCATGTGGGCGAGGTGGCCGCGGCGGATCTGGCCCGGCATTTCGGCAGTTGGCCTGCCCTCGCCGAGACGGTCGTCGCCGCCATCCCCGCCGCCGCGGCCCATCGCGCGGCGGAGCGGGCACAGGCCGCCGAGGCGCGTGCCGCCGAAGCGGAAGGCCGCCGTGCCCGCAGCGCGGACGTGCGCAACGCGGCCTGGGCCGAGGCGGACGTTCCGCAACAGGCGCAGGCTGCCTGGGAGGATCTGATCGGCATCGACGGGATCGGCGCGACCGTCGCCCTGTCGCTGACCGACACTTTCGCGCAGGACCGCGAACGGGCCTCCATCGAGCGGCTCGTGACCCATCTCGATGTCCAGTCCCCCGAGATGCCCGCCACCGACAGTGACCTGACGGGCAAGACCATCGTCTTCACTGGCACACTGGAGCGGATGACCCGCGCCGAGGCCAAGGCACGGGCCGAAGCGCTGGGGGCCCGGGTTTCGGGCAGCGTCAGCGCCAAGACCGACCTCGTTGTGGCCGGGCCGGGTGCTGGCTCCAAGGCGAAGAAGGCGGCGGATCTCGGGGTCGAGACGATTGACGAGGACACTTGGCTTGCGCGGATCGGCGATGGCTGACACGGGCCGGCCAGAGGTCCTGTTTCCGCTTTTCGCCGAGCTCGAAACATTGGACGGCGTCGGGCCCAAGACCGCGCGGAGTTTTGCGGGGCTGGACGTTTTCGTGCCCAAGGACCTGCTCTTGACCCTGCCTGCGGGCGGGATCGACCGGACATTGATCCCGTCGGTTCGCGATGCCGACCTGCCCGGTACGGCCACGGTCGAGGTTACGGTCGGACGGCACAGGCCCGGCTCGGGCCGCGCGCCCTACAGGATCGAGGTGGACGATGCGCGGACACGCTTCGAACTGGTCTTTTTCCATGCCCGGGCGGATTACCTGACGCGTCTCCTGCCGACCGGCGCGCGGCGCATCGTGTCGGGCAAGTTGGAACTGTTCGACGGGGTGGCGCAAATGGCCCATCCCGATCACGTGCTGCCGCCCGAAGAGGCGCACATGCTGCCGTCCTTCGAGCCGGTTTACCCGCTGACCTCCGGCATTGCCCAGAAAACCATGGCCCGCGCGGTCCGCGCAGCGCTTCTCAGGGCGCCCGATCTGCCCGAGTGGATCGATGCCGAACTGAAGCGCCAGAAAGGCTGGCCCGATTGGCGCGCGGCCGTGCTCGCGGCCCATACCCCCGAGGGGCCGGCGGACCTGTCACGCTCGGCCAAGGCGCGTGAAAGGCTCGCCTTCGACGAGTTGTTCGCCCATCAGCTCACGCTGGCGCTGGCGCGGCAATCCCGCCGCAAGCAGAAGGGCTTCGTCACTGTCGGGGATGAGCGGCTGCGGCGCAAGGTGCTGGATCATCTGCCCTTTTCGCCGACGGGCGCACAGCTGAGGGCCGTTTCGGAGATCGCCGCCGACATGGCCGAGCCGACCCGGATGAGCCGTCTGCTCCAGGGGGACGTGGGCGCGGGCAAGACGCTGGTCGCGCTCATGGCGCTGCTGATCGCGGTCGAGGCTGGCGGGCAGGGGGCGATGATGGCGCCGACCTCGATCCTGGCCGGTCAGCACTATGCCAATCTCAGGCCTATGGCGGAGGCGGCGGGTGTCGTCATCGAGCTTCTGACCGGTGCCGACAAGGGCGCGGAGCGGGCCGCGAAACTCGCCGCGCTCGCGGCCGGCGACATCCAGATCATGGTCGGCACGCACGCGCTGTTCCAGGACGATGTCGCCTTTGCCGACCTTCGGCTGGCGATCATCGACGAACAGCACCGCTTCGGGGTGGCCGAGCGCGTGCGGTTGAGCGGCAAGGGGCAGGCGACCGACGTGCTGGTGATGACGGCGACGCCGATCCCGCGCACGCTGAGCCTTGCGCAATACGGCGACATGGACGTGAGCGTGCTCGACGAAAAGCCGCCCGGGCGCAAGCCGATCACCACGGCGCTTGTCTCTTCGGCGCGCCTCGGGGAAGTGGTGGCACATCTGCGCGGGGCGCTCGCGGAGGGGCGGCAGGCCTATTGGGTCTGTCCGCTGGTGGAGGAATCGGAGGTTTACGACGCGGTCGCGGCGGAGGACCGGTTCGAGCATCTGCGCGCGGAACTGGGCGAGGGGCGGGTGGGCTTGGTCCATGGCCGCATGAGTCCGGCCGAGAAGACGCGTGTCATGGCCGCGTTCCAGTCGGGCGAGATCGGCGTGCTTGTCGCCACGACGGTGATCGAGGTCGGTGTCGACGTGCCCAACGCCTCGATCATGGTGATCGAACAGGCCGATCTCTTCGGGCTGGCGCAATTGCACCAGTTGCGCGGGCGCGTGGGGCGCGGATCGGCGGCTTCGACCTGTCTTCTGGTCTACCGCTCGCCGCTCGGCGAGACGGCGAAGCGGCGTCTGATGGTCCTGCGCGAGACCGAGGACGGGTTCCGGATCGCCGAGGAGGATCTCGCGATCCGTGGGGCGGGCGACCTGATCGGAACGGCCCAGTCGGGCCTGCCGCGATTCCGGGTGGCCGACCTGGAAAGCCAGACACCGCTCATGGCGCTGGCGCAATCGGGCGCGCGCGCCCTTCTGGCCCGCGATGGCGCGCTGGAGAGTGAGCAGGGCCGCGCGGCGCGCACGCTTTTGTGGCTGATGGAACAGGACAAGGCGATCCGATTGATCCGGGCCGGCTGACCCGGCACCTTCGGAGCGAGGCGCATCATGTTCACATATGTTCTTAAAATGTTCTGGACAGCGGAGCGTGAATATGAGAACAAAAGGTTAACACGACGAGGAGGATCCCCAATGACGCATCTGGCACAGATATTGTCCGCATCCCGCTCGACCCTGATTGCCGACGCGCTTGGCATGGCCGCGATCGGGGCCATGACATTGGGTCTTCTGCATCTTCCCGCCCTCGTGTGACAGGTTTCTGCCTGCGGTCCGATCGGGTTTTCTGACGCGTCCCCTGTCCCTTTTCCGGATGCGTTCAGCCTGCCTCACCAAGCGCCGCCTCGCGGCCCCCCGATCGTCGGACACGCTGACTGCCGCCGCCATCCCTCGGGGTGCGCGGCGGTTTTTTTGTGTGGCACAAGGCGCGCCACCGCTCATTCCGGCCGGTATGCCAGGCGTAACCCGCCCCAATGCCGCCCGTTCACCCGGATCGGTGCGGAGAGATCCTTCATCAGGACGCTCTGGCCGCCGCCCATGTCGCGGCGGTAGACCTGCAAGAGAAACGGCGCCGTGCTGCGCCCGGCCTTCAGGCCGACGCGGTCATCGAAGATGCGCCGGTTTCGGCAATTGGCGGCGTTCCAGACCGGATCCGCGCCTTGCGGTTTCGAGAATTTGCGGTTGTGGGTGGGGAGATAGCCGTTGCGATCGACGGCGGCGCAGAAGACGACGCGCGGATCGAGGCCAAGCACCTCCTCCTGAATGTCGGGAAGCACGCGGTCGGTGAAATCGGCAAAGCGCGTGGCGACCTGTAAGGGATCGCTGCCGGCAACGGGCTTGTAATCGGTATCGAAGATATCCTGCTCGCGGATCGCGCCGGAGGACACGGCATCGCTGAAGATTTGCGAGATCCGCGCGGCCCGGTCCTGCACGAGCGCGATCATCGGCCCGTCATCCGAGGCCCCGCCCATGGCGGCATTGGCCTGCACCAGACCCTCGGCCAGATCGATCAGCGCCTCGACCCGCGCATGGCCTTCCTTCACGTCCGCGCCGGTCTCGGCGATGCCGCCGCTCAGACGGTCAAGCACCGGGTGGAACGCGTCGTTCGCGCGCGTGAGCACGTCGAGATCGCCGGACAGGCGGGCGACGCCTTCCTGCGTGGTCTGCAATTGCCGGCCGATGGCGGTGACGGCGGCATCGGTGTCCTTTCCCGAGTCCAGTACCTTGCCGGCGTCGAGCCGAACCTCGGCAGCCTCCTCGCGGATCGAGGCGACGGCATCCCTGAAGCCGTTGACCTCGTCGCTGATGCTGCGCGTGGTCGCCGCGGTCTGCTGGGACAGGTCGCTGATCGCCTCGGCCACCACGGCAAAGCCCCGCCCGTGCTCGCCGGCCCGGGCCGCCACGATCCGGGCGTTGATGGCAAGGATCCCGACCTCGGCGGCAATGTTGGAGATTCGGTCCATGTTTTTCTCGACCGCCTTGAGGCGTGTGGACAGGTCGGAGACGCGGTCATCCAGCGCGCCGACCCATTCGGCGACACGCTGGCTGCGGTCATTGGCCTCGCGCATCATGGCGACGCTGGTGCTGGCCTGTTCCACCGAACTGCGGGCGGCCTGATCGACCTCCGTCACGGCGGCGGCGGCGGTCTTCAGGGCGGCGTCGATGTCGGAGGCGCTGTGGCGCAGATCGTCGAGGCCCGTGCGCACGTCGCTCGATTGGGCCTCCACGGCCGTAAGAAGGGCAGCGATGTCGACGATTTCGAAGCCGAGAACAGCGAGGCCGCGGCTCAGGCGGTCCCGTGCGGCAGTGTCGAGATGCCCGGAGGCCGTGCCGGGTGCCGAGCCTTCCGAGGCCATCGCAGGGCCGGCGCGACCTTGCGACGGATCAGGGGCCGGGCCTGCGCGTGTTTCCGCCTGCCTCACTGCGTGCGCCATAACCCCTCCTTCTCCGCTCGGGTCGGGACCCAACTATAGGAGCTTCGTGAGAGAAAGGTTAAACCCGCGCCCGCGGGCCAGCGCCCGGCACGGGCGGGGCGCGCAGCGTCAGGCGCAGGCGGCGCGCGCGGCTTCGGCCATGGCGTCGGCCGTGGCGTCGAGCGACAGCAGGATCGACGCGTGACGGTTGCGATACTCGCGCGCGGGTTCCAGCACCTCGTACCCCTCGAAGGGCGCTCCGGGTGGCGGTCCGCCGCTGGTGAGCATGGCCTTCAACGCGTCGCGGGCGGCCTCGATCTCGGCGAGGTTCCGGCCGATAACATGCCGCCCCAGAAGCGCCGCAGAAGCCTGGCCGAGCGCGCAGGCCTTCACCTCCTGGCCGAAGCGGGCGATCCGCCCATCCTCGAGGTCGAGATCGACCGTGACCGTGGAACCGCAGAGCGGCGCGCGCTTGCGCACGCTGGCCTGAGGGGCCTCCAGCCGCCCGCGATGCGGGATGTCGGCGGCGAGCGCGAGAATACGCTGCGAATAGAGCTTGATCAGGTCGCTGTCGGTCGTCATGGGCGGTGCCGTCCTGCGGTGTTGCGGTGATCGTTTGCCATGCCCGGCGTTCTCTTATAACTAGCCGCCGCTGCCCCGATTGCAAAGAGGTGTCCCATGGATGCGTCCCGCCGCTTCGACCCGTCCGATCTGCGCTTCGATGCGGCCGGTCTGCTGCCCTGCATCGCGCAGGACGCCGAGACGGCCGAGGTTCTGATGCTGGCGTGGATGAATGCAGAGGCGGTCGCGCGCACGCTTGAAACGGGGCGGGTCACCTACTGGTCGCGCTCGCGGCAGGCGCTCTGGGTCAAGGGCGAGACCTCCGGGCATGTGCAGGAGTTGGTGGAATTGCGGATCGATTGCGACCGCGACTGCCTGCTGGCGCTTGTGCGGCAGACGGGGCCGGCCTGTCACACCAACCGGCGCGTCTGTTTCTACACGGCGGTGCGGGAGGGGGAGGAAGTGGAACTGATGGCGCCCCTCTCCTGACGCCTTGCGGGTGGCGGACGATCCGCAGCCCGTATTTGAAACAAGAAGAAGAGGCGGGTCAGAGGTCGATCATCGTCCGGATCTCCGCGGGCGTGACACCCTCGGCGCGATAGGTGCGGATGGCGCGGGCGTCGTCGCGCTTGGCCAGGCGTTTTCCGGCCTCGTCCCGGATCAGGCGGTGGTGGTGGAATACGGGCACTTGGGTGCCGAGCAGGTGGTGCAGCGCCGTGTGCAGCGCGCTTGCCTCGAAGAGATCCTCGCCGCGGATCACATGGGTGATGCCCTGCGCGGCGTCGTCGATGACGACCGAGAGGTGGTAGCTCGCGCCCATCTGCGGGCGTGCGAGGACGGGATCGCCGATATGGGACAGCAGATGTGCTGCGGTCACGGCGTGGCAGCCGGCATGGGCGGGGCCGGTCTCGGTGAAGGTTGCGCAGAGCGCGGGCAGCGCCTTTGCGATATCGAGGCGGATCGCGTCGCCCGGCCGAAGGTCGGACATGGGCCGGCCGCGGCATGTGCCGGGATAGATGCGCCCGTCGGGGCCATGGGTCGGAACGCCCTCCTGCGGGGCGGAGGCGGCGGCTTCGATGTCGCGGCGGCGGCAGGAGCAGGGATAGGTCACGCCGCGCGCGGCGAGGCGGTCGAGCGCGGCGCGGTAGTCGGGCAGGTGGTCGGATTGCCGGTAGGGGGCTTCGTCCCAGGCGATCCCGAGCCAGGCGAGATCCTCGAGGATCGCAGCCTCCCATTCGGGGCGGGCGCGGGTCCGGTCGATATCGTCGATCCGCAGGAAGAACCGGCCACCGGCGGCCCGTGCCATGTCATGGGCGGTGAGCGCCGAGAAGGCATGGCCCAGATGCAGCGGACCGGTGGGCGAAGGAGCAAAGCGCGTGCGGAACGTCACGCTTTCTCAAGCACGTACACGATGGACTTGAGGTCCATGCCGGGCAGGTGATCGCCGCGTTCCTCATGCACCACTCGTCCCGCGCCCGTTTCGGTGACGGCGTCGATCCGGGCGGCGAAAGCGGGGTCCGCGAGCGTGTGATCATTGAAGGAGAACACGAAATGACCGCCGGGCTTCAGGTGCTCGAGGCAGGTGTCGAGAAGCTCGGGCGGGCCGGCGCCCGCGCCGATGACGCCGACGGCGGCCACCGCGTCGTATTGCGTGCCGGGCATCGCGTCGGCCAGGTAAAGCGCTCGGTAGAGGCCGCGCGCCCGCGCCTCGGCCAGCATCCCGTCGGACAGGTCGCAGCCGTCGATCGTGGTGAAGCCCGCCGCCGCGAAGGCCACGCCGGAAAGACCCGTGCCGCAGCCCATGTCGAGAAGCTCGGCCGCCGCCGGCACGCCCACCGATTTCAGGGCCGCCGCGCAGCGCCCCGGCGTGGCATAGCCGTTCTCGGACACCTCGCTGTCGTAGGTTTGCGCCCAGCGGTCATAATAGTCACGGACGGCAGCATCGCCGTCGAGCCCGTAGACACCCTTGAGATATTTTTCTGCCATGGGGTCAGGTTAGCAGCCGGGGTCAGGCCGCGTCCAGAGCCGAGGCGCCGAGCCAGCCCGTCCAGTCCGCCTTGGCGCGGTCGGTATAGGCCTTGTAGCGCTCGCGCCGGCCACGCCGCCCGCCGCGCGCGCCCTCGAGGGGCGGGAAGAGGCCGAAATTCACGTTCATCGGCTGGAAGGTCTTCGCATCGGCGCCACCGGTGATGTGATGCACCAGCGCGCCCATGGCCGTGGTGTCGGGAACGGGGGCGAGGTGCTGGCCAAGGATCTCGGCGGCGGCCATGCGGCCTGCGAGAAGACCCATGGCGGCCGATTCCACGTAGCCCTCCACGCCGGTGATCTGCCCCGCGAAGCGGATGTGGGGCCGCGACCGCAGGCGGAGGTCGGCGTCCAGAAGGCTCGGTGCGTTGATGAAGGTGTTGCGGTGGATACCGCCCAGCCGGGCGAAGCGCGCCTGCTGAAGTCCTGGAATCATCCGGAAAACAGAAGTTTGCGCGCCGTACTTCATCTTGGTCTGGAAGCCCACGATGTTGTAGAGCGTGCCGAGCTTGTTGTCGCGGCGCAGCTGGACGACGGCATAGGGCTTGACCTGTGGATCGTGCGGGTTCGTCAGGCCCACGGGCTTCATCGGCCCGTGGCGGAGCGTCTCGCGCCCACGCTCGGCCATGACCTCGATGGGCAGGCAGCCGTCGAAATACTGCGCCGTCTCGCCGGGCTTGAACGCAGTCTTCTCGGCCGCCAGAAGCGCGTCGATGAAGGCCTCGTACTCGTCCTTGGTCATCGGGCAGTTGATGTAGGCCGTGCGCTCGGCCTCGGTCTCGCCCTTGTCGTAGCGCGATTGCTCCCAGGCGATGTCGAAATCGATGCTGTCGGCATGCACGATGGGCGCGATGGCGTCGAAGAAGGCAAGGCTGTCCTGCCCGGTCTCGGCGGCGATGGCCTCGGCCAGCGCGCCGGAGGTCAGCGGGCCCGTGGAGATGATCCACTGGCCATCCTCCGGCAGGGCTGTGATCTCGCCCTCTTCCACGCGGATGCGGGGATGTGCCCGCAGGCGCTCGGTCACGGCCTCGGCGAAGGGGTCGCGATCGACGGCAAGCGCTCCACCCGCCGGCAGGCGGTGGCGGTCCGCCATCTCCATGATGAGGCCCTGTGCCGCGCGCATCTCCCAATGCAGAAGGCCCACGGCATTCTGCTCGTCATCGTCGGAGCGGAAGGAGTTGGAACAGACCATCTCCGCGAGGCTGCCGGTGCGGTGGGCGAAGGTGCCGACCTTGGGCCGCATCTCGTGCAGGACGACCGAGACGCCCTGCTGCGCGGCCTGCCATGCGGCCTCGGACCCGGCCATGCCGCCGCCCACGATATGAAGTTCCTGTGCCATGGGCGCGGGGATAAAGCGTTCGGCCGTCCGGCTCAAGCCTCCGGTGGCGCGTCGGCCTCGTCCTCGCCGCCCTGGTCGGCAATCCAGGCCACTGACACGACCTCTTCGCCCGGGGCCGCGTCGAGCACACGGACCCCGCCGGCCGAGCGCGAGCGGAAGGAAATACCGTCCACCGGCACGCGGATCGACTGGCCGCGCGAGGTTGCCAGCATCACCTGGTCGCCGTTCTCCACCGGGAAACAGGCCACCAGAGCGCCGCCCCGCATCGCCTTGTCCATGGCCGCGACGCCTTGCCCGCCGCGTCCGCGCACGGGGTAGTCGTGGCTCGACGACAGCTTGCCCGACCCGCCGCTGGTGATCGTCAGGATCAGCTCTTCGGCCGCCGACATTTCGACGTAACGCTCCTGGCTCAGGTCGCCGGGCGCGGCCTCGTCCTCGTCGGCCTCGGGATCCTCGGTGACACCGGCCATCAGGCGGCGCTGCTTGAGATAGGCCGCGCGTTCCTCGGCCTCGGCTCGGAAGTGGCGGATGATCGACATCGAGACCACCTCGTCGCCCTGGGCCAGCTTGATGCCCCGCACACCGGTCGAGGCGCGCGAGTTGAACACCCGCACGTCGGTCGCGGGAAACCGGATCGCGCGGCCGAGCCTGGTCACCAGCATCACGTCGTCCTCCGCCGACGCGATCCGTGCGTTTATCAGGCGCCAGCCTTCGCTCTCGCCCTCGAACTTCATCGCGATCTTGCCGTTGCGCATTACATTGGCGAAATCGCTTAGCGCGTTGCGGCGCACCGTGCCGCGATCGGTCGCGAAGACGATCTGCAACTCGTCCCAATGGTCCTCGTCGCGGTCCACCGGCATCACAGCAGCGATGCCGGTCCCGGTCTGAATGGGCAGGATGTTCACGATAGCCTTGCCGCGCGAGGACCGACTGCCCTGCGGCAGGCGCCAGGTCTTGAGCTTGTAGACCATCCCGTCGGTGGTGAAGAACAGAAGCGGCGTGTGGGTGTTCGCCACGAAGAGAGACGTGACCACGTCGTCTTCCTTCAGCGCGCCGCCCGAGAGGCCCTTGCCCCCGCGCTTCTGGGCGCGGAAATCCACCAGGGGTGTGCGCTTGATGTAGCCGCCCTGTGTGATCGTGACGACCATGTCCTCGCGCTCGATGAGGTCCTCGTCCTCCATGTCGCCGGACCAGTCCACGATCTCGGTGCGGCGGGGGACGGCGAATTTCTCGCGCACCTCGGCCAGTTCGTCGGAGATGATCGCGAGGATGCGCTCGCGGCTGGCGAGGATGGCGAGGTAATCCTTGATCTTGCCCGCCAGTTCCTCGAGTTCGTCGGTGACCTCCTTCACGCCCAGCTGCGTAAGCCGCTGGAGCCGCAGATCGAGGATCGCGCGGGCCTGCGTTTCCGACAGGTTGTAGGTGCCGTCGTCGTTCGCGGTATGGGTCGGGTCGTCGATCAGCCGGATGAAGGGCAGGATCTCCTCGGCGGGCCAGCGCCGCTGCATCAGCCGTTCGCGGGCCTCGGGGGCGTCCGCCGAGGACCGGATTGTGCGCACCACCTCGTCCACGTTCGACACCGCGACGGCAAGACCGCAGAGCACATGCGCCCGGTCGCGGGCCTTGTTGAGCTCGAAGGCAGTCCGGCGCGCCACGACCTCCTCGCGGAAGTCGAGGAAGGCCGTGAGGAACCCGCGCAAGGTCAGCTGCTCGGGCCGGCCGCCATTGAGCGCCAGCATGTTGCAGCCGAAGGAGGTCTGAAGCTGCGTGAAGCGATAAAGCTGGTTCAGCACCACCTCCGCCGTCGCGTCGCGCTTCAACTCGATGACCACGCGCACACCGACCCGGTCGCTTTCGTCGGCCACGGCGGAGATGCCCTCGAGCTTCTTCTCGCGCACGAGATCGGCGATGCGCTCGATCATCGAGGCCTTGTTGACCTGGTAGGGGATCTCGTCGACCACGATGGCGTAGCGGTCCTTGCGGACCTCTTCGACATGGGTCTTTGCCCGGATGATGACCGAGCCGCGGCCCTCCAGATAGGCCTTCCGCGCGCCGGCGCGGCCGAGGATCGTGGCACCCGTGGGGAAATCCGGGGCGGGGACATACTCGATCAGTTGCTCCGAACTCAGGTCCGGCTCCTTGATCAGGGCCTGGCAGGCGTCGATCACTTCGCCCAGATTGTGCGGCGGGATGTTGGTGGCCATCCCCACCGCGATGCCGCCCGCGCCGTTGACCAGCATGTTCGGAAAGCGCGCCGGCAGGACCGAGGGCTCCTGCTGCTTGCCGTCGTAATTGTCCTGGAAATCGACGGTGTCCTTGTCGATATCGGCCAGCATGTATTGGGCCGGCGGCGCCATGCGCACCTCCGTGTAGCGCATGGCCGCGGGGTTGTCCCCGTCCATGGAACCGAAGTTGCCCTGGCCGTCCAGAAGCGGCAGGGACATGGAAAAATCCTGCGCCATCCGCACCAGCGCATCGTAGATGGCCGAGTCGCCATGGGGGTGATACTGGCCCATCACGTCGCCCACGGGCCGTGCGGATTTGCGGTAGGGCTTGTCATGGGTGTTGCCGGTCTCGTGCATCGCGAACAGGATCCGACGGTGCACCGGCTTCAGCCCGTCGCGCAGATCCGGGATCGCGCGGGAGATGATGACGCTCATCGCGTAGTCGATGAAAGACGTCTTCATCTCCGCCGCGATGTCGATGGTCGGCCCGCTCGGGGCGGGCGGCTCTGGCCCGGTTTCGTCCATGTTTTCAGGGGGTTCCGGCGTATCTGTCACGTGGCACGGCCTCGGGTCGCTGGTGGCGCTAGATCTTGTTGGGTGCGAGTATAAGGACGCGGCATATGGTGCGCAATGGGCGCGCCACGCGGAGTTTGGCAGCCTCGAGACATGAGTGCCAACATACTGTTTTTCTTGATTGTTAACGAAACGGTGGCAGGCTGATCCACGGAAGAGGCAACATCAAGAGGTGCCACATGGGCGAAACCGAAACCGAATTGATGCTGAAGGGCTACGGGCTGACCACCGCGGAGATGATCTACCGCATGCCGGATTACCGCAATGTCCTCAACACCTTCGTCTGGCAGGATTACGACCTTGCGCCGGATTATCCGAAGCTCTTCAATTTCATCGAGTTCTGGCAGGACGCGATCGAGGGCCCGCTGCACTCGGTGCGCTTCACCCATCGCAAGATGATCAGCCCCGGCGAGTGGCGCAACGTGACGGGCACCTTCACCTACCACTGACCGGCGCACGGGATGCCGGCGCCGGTAGGGCAGCGCATCCCGTCACCTAGACCATGCGCGGGCGGCGGGCGGCAAGAAGCCAGATGCCGGCAAGGGCGAGGCAGGCCAGTCCGTTCCAGCTTGCCATGGACAGGCCCAGCATCTCCCAGGCGACCTCGTCGCACATGACGATGCCGCCGCCGATCTCGGGGTTGAGAAGATCGCCGATATTCGCGCTGCCCAGATCGCCGCCGCCCGAGCAACTGCTGGGGCCCTCCCACCAGTCACGCTCCACGCCCGTGTGGTAGAGCGCGACCCCGGCATTGCCGAGCATGGCGAGCGCACCAAGGCCCGCAAGCGCCGCGGACGGAAGCGCAAGCCCCACAGCGCCGATTCCGATCGCGGCGGCGTGGGGCCAGCGTTGCCACAGGCACATCGCGCAAGGTGCGAGCCCACCGATATACTGGAACGCGAAAGCGCTTAGCAGCAGCAGCGCGGAGCCCGCGGCGGCCAGTGCGATCAGCCTTCGACGATTCATGGTCAGAAGCATGGCGCCCCTCTCGATGGCGTGTCACCCGGGTGATGTGAGGCCGCCTGCTCGGGCAACAAGGCCTGCCTTCCATGTTTCGGTTCAGATCCCCAGCCAGACCCGGACAAGGCTCGCCAGGGTTGCGCCGGCGATGATCAGCGTGCCGATCCATGCCGTGCCCAGTGCCGCGCCGAGGACAACCAGGATGCCGTCGCGCTGCAGAAGCCCCATCGCCACGATCACCACCGCGATGCCGGGCACGGTATTGGTGCCGGGCAGCGGCACCAGGATCGACGCGCTGAACAGGACCAGCGCCAGGCCCACCAGCCGGTCGAGCGGCGCGCGGGTCAGGCCCGCGAGGCGCGGACGGCTGACGGCCTCGATGCGGCGCAGCCAGGGATCGGCCCGACGGGATAGCTTCCCGAGCGCCTCTTTCGACACCGTCCGCGCGGCGAGGCGCTCGGGAAGCCAGGGGGCGGTGCGCCCCAGCAAAATCTGGGCGGACACGAACATCAGCGGCAGCGCGACGATCTGCGGCACGCCATAAAGAAACGGGATGCAGCAGGGCAGGGCAAGCACCAACAGAAACAGGCCGAAGGCGCGTTCGTGCAGTTGCGCCATGATCCAGCGGAGCGAGGCGGCGTCGCCCTCCACCTCGGCGGCGAGTCTCGCAAGCCGCTGCGAGATCGGCATGGCTTCGATGGGCTGTGCCATCATCGGGGTCTCTCCAGTGCGCGCCGGCGCGTCTCCGGCCTCGCGCGTCGCCTAGCAAATCGCTCGCG
>CAZGHJ010000007.1:0-12564 GCA_964525355.1 uncultured Roseicyclus sp. | reverse complement strand
GAGGGAGGACGACCCTCGCCGCTTCGATGACGCCCGTGGCGCTGGCCGCAGCCCTGTTGGCCGCGGTGCCGCGGTTTTTCGAAACGCTTTGGGCCGGGAAAATCGCGTCGGCGTCCAAAGGGAGCATCGACGTGGAGATCCATCCCGCGATGCAGCTTGGCGGCGCGCCGCCCGCCCCATTCACGACCAGATCGGCGATGGCGTGATCGACTGCGGCAGGACCAGACCGGGCGACACGACTTTCCGTTTTCTCGAGGCCGGGGCGCGCGAGATGCCCGTCATCGTGTTCCTGTCCGCCCGGTCCGTCAGCCGCGCGGCCCCAACCGGATGGCCAACGCGTGTCTGGAGGCTCCGCGCATCACGCCTGTGTGTTTGCCCATGCCGGAGGCGGGTGGGCTGGATAAGCCGGTCGCTCTGTTAAGGACAGCGCGCGGTCGGGCCGCCATCCCGTGACATGCCTGCCGCGTGCCGCGGGCTACCCTCGCTCGACCGCAACGGAGCCCCATTCTTCTAGAACAAATCGTCCAAATGGCCTTCTATGACCCAAAACCGGCGGCAAAACGTTAACGGAGCATCTTGCGCCCATGATGGTTGCTCTGGCAAAAGACGAGGGTTGGCATGTTCCCGTGGTGTATCGGTTTTCCACCTGTCCCATGCGTCATGCCCACCGATTGGAGCGGGTTTGGGCACTGCGTGTCTTCCGATGGCGTCGAGCCATGTCGAGGAGGGAAGGGGCCCACACTGACGGTTTCGGAGGGAGCGAGTGGCGTGGCGGTCAGCCTTGCGCCCCACCTCCGGTCCGGGCGGAGGGGAGGCCGCCCGGACATTAATTCCCGGCCCTTGCGCAGCCCACCCGACTTGCGCGGGGCCGGGTGTGGCTGACCGAGGCCTTGCAAATCGACAAGCACAGGGCCGGGCGCATCGGGACATGACGCCGATCGCACCGAGAGGCGAGGCCGCGGCGGGGCGCGTTGCCGCCCATGGAGGCGCTGATCGTGGTGGCGGTGGGGAACTGATCAAGCGGCCCTTGGGCACGAACCTTTCCATCATCAACTCGATGACCCGTGAAATCCCCATGGAGCGGTCCTACGCCTGCGTCGCGCCCTTCGTGGCCTCCGATCTCATCCGGGTAATGATCATCGTCCTGTTTCCCGGCATCACGTTCTGGCTCGTTGGTGTGCTTTTCGGCTGACGAAAGGAAAGCGGCCTGCATCCAAGCTAGCGCTGCGGAGCAGGTCGACGGTGTTGCGAAGCAGTGGCTGCCTATGTAGTTGAGCTTTGGAATCCACTTATTAGCTTCGGTTTTGAAGGCGTTGCCATGTCACCTCGCTTCTGGCCAAGAAAGGCACGCCACCGGGAACCGTTTTGCGTTCTGGTCATAGCGAAGAACGAGGGGATGGTGATCGAGGAGTGGATCGATCACTATCTCTGGCAGGGAGCGTCGCACATCTACCTGATCGACAACGGAAGCACCGACGACACGCATGAGCGTGCGAGGCCTTGGATCGAAAAGGGTGTCGTCATTTACGAACATCGTCCTGAACCCCACAGGCAACGCTTCCACTATTGGGATGTCATTCTCAAACACCGAATTCGGCAAAAGTATGAGTGGCTCTTGGTTGCCGATGCCGACGAGTTCTGGTTTTGCCGCGACGGCAGGCCGCTCGTGGAGTGGATCGGCAGATTGTCGCAGGATGACAGTTTCGACCTCGTTTACGTGAGGCCCATCTTTTTTGGAAGCTCGGGGCATCGACGCCAACCCGCCAGTGTTCGGACGTCATTCACATGGCGCTACGCGACATTTCACGATTATCGCATAACGCGATATCTTGTTCGACCAGACAAGCTCTGGTCCAGACGCAGTCTTGGCGTTCACCGGATCAAGGGCATAAAGTCGACACGTGTCATGGCTCTGGAAGACATCTTCCAGGTGAACCACTACACGATCATGAGTCTTGAGTATTACACGAACATCAAGCTCACACGTGGGGATGCCTTCTACGAGACAAACGCCCGCTCGCTCGACATCTTTCACGGCATAGATGCATCCTGCACGGTCGAGGATCGACTGTTGCATGACCTTGTTGAGGCTTGCGCCAAGACGTCCGTTTCCGAGCGTTGACCCGTAGCTTCAGCTTGCGGCGACCGAGCCTTTCGGGCAAGAAACACCGCGTGCCCGAGTGGCGGAATTGGTAGACGCAGGGGATTCAAAATCCCCCGCCGCAAGGCTTGTCGGTTCGAGTCCGACCTCGGGTACCATAGGAGATCCCCGCCTCGGGACGGCTCCGCGCCCGGAGCGGGGCGGGTTCTCACGGTGAGCACCCCCCGCAACACGTTGACCGGACTGCACGTTCCGAAATCGTTAACCGTCCGGTAACCGGTTCTGGCCCCCGGGGCGACGCCCTGTATCCCCGCAGCCGGCCGGCGCGCTGGCCCGTGGGGTGGCCCGTGGCGTGGCCCGTGGACTGTGCTCCAGGCGGCGGCGCCACGGGTCGGGGCCGCGCCGGTGCGCGCGCGCATGGCGGTGTCAGGTCAGACCGTCGCGCCACGCGGCCCAGGCCTCCGGCGTGTCGAGATCGGTCAGCGCGCGCGCGCCCGAAAGCGGCACGAGATGCACGCGGGGCCCATGACGGGCGAGCACCGAGCGCGCGCCGGTATCGCCGGTGAGCGTGGCAAGTTCGGGCAGGAGATCGGCGGGAAACAGGACCGGATGTCCCGGGCGGCCGTCTTCGCCCGCGGCACGCAGGATGGCGTCCGGCGCCTTCGTGCCGAGCGCCATCATGAGGTGCAGATCGGCCGCCGTCACGTCGGGCATGTCCGCGAGCACCAGCAGGACGGCCGTGTCGAGCCCCGCGACGCCCGCCACGATGGACGCGGCCATGCCCGCACCCTCGGGCGCCTCGCACACCGTCACGTCGAGCCCCTCGAGCAGCGCCGCGCGCGCCGGCTGCCCCGGCCCGATCACCACCCGCGTCGGCCCCGCCCGCAGGCAGCGCCGCGCCATGACCTCGAGCAGCGGGCGGTCCCCGAAGGCCGTCGGCACCGGCTCCAGCATCTTGTCGGCGCCCCGCATCCGCGTGGCCCGGCCGGCGGCGAGGAGGACGAGCGTCGTCTCGGCCATGCGCATCAGCCCCGCATGCGCGCGCCATCCGGGTCGAAGAGCGGCGTGGTCACCATCCGCGCGGGGCGCATCTCGCCGAGGATCTCGATCTCCACTTCGCGCCCCTCCTTCATCAGGCCCACGGGCAGGAAGCCCAACGCCACCGAGACGCCCGCATGGTGCGAATACCCGCCCGAGGTGCAGAATCCCACGACCTCGCCCCCGTGCCAGATCGGCTCGTAGGCCACCACGTCGGCGTCCTCGGCCTCCACCGTGAAGGCACAAAGCCGCCGTGCAGGCCCCGCCGCGCGTTCCGCCTCCGCCGCGGCCCGGCCGATGAAATCGACGGTCTTCGTCCACGCCACGAACCGGTCGAGCCCGGTCTCGCCCACCGTGTAGTCGGGCGAGTATTCCCGCATCCAGGCGCCGAAGAACCGATCGAGCCGCAGGCTCATCATCGCACGCATGCCGAAGGGCCTGAGCCCGTAGGCCTGCCCGGCCTCCCACAAGACGGACCAGAGCGCACGCTCTTCCATCGCGTCGACGTAGATCTCGTAGCCCAGATCGCCGGTGTAGCTGACCCGCTGGACCACGGCTTCCGACAGGCCGATGGGCAGGCGCCTGACGTCGAGAAATCGGAACGCCTCCGCGCTGACATCGGCGCGCGTGACGTCCTGAAGAAGATCGCGCGCCCGCGGCCCGGCGATCTGAAACCCCGTGATCCGGTCCGAGACGTTCTCGACCGTGACCCCGTCCTCCATGTGAGCGTCGAACCAGCGCATGTGGAACTCCTGCGCGCCGTAACTGGCGGTCAGCCGGAACTCCTGCGCGCTCAGACAGGAGATCGTGAAATCCCCCATGATTCGTCCCGACGGCGCCAGCATCGGCGAGAGCGACATGCGCCCCGGCTGCGGCACGCGGCCCGCCATGATCCGGTCGAGCCAGTCCCGCGCGCGGGGGCCGGCGACGCGGTACTTGCCGAAATTCTGCACCTCGTTGATGCCGACGCCGCCTCGCACCGCCCGCACCTCGCGCGCGGTCGCCTCCCAGGCGTTGGAGCGGCGGAAGGACGGGGTCTCGTAGCGCGGCTCCCTTTCCTCGGGGCCTGCCGCTTCGCTGCTCGAGGCCCCGTAGCCCGCCGCGAACCAGTTCACCACCTCGAGCCCGAATTGCTGCCCCCAGACGGCGCCCATCGCGTCGAAGACGTCGTACATCGGGCTCGTGCGCAAGGGCCGCGCGGCCGGCAGCTCCTCGTTGGGGTAGGAGACCGAGAACCGCGTCTGGTAGTTCTCGATCACCTTGGGCAGCGTGTAGGCGGGCGTCAGGAATCGCCCGAAGCGCGCCACGTCCATGGCGAAGACATCGCGCTCGGGCGCGCCCTCGACCATCCATTGCGCGAGGCTGAGGCCGACGCCGCCGCCCTGGCTGAACCCCGCCATCACCCCGCAGGCCGACCAGTAGTTCCGGAGGCCCGGCACCGGCCCCACCAGCGGGTTGCCGTCGGGCGCGAAGGTGAAGGGGCCGTGGATCACGGACTTCACGCCCGCGCGCTCCAGCACCGGGAAGCGGCGGTAGGCGAAGGCGATCGAGGCCTCGATCTTGTCGAAATCGTCGGGCAGAAGCTCGTGCCCGAAGTCCCAGGGCGTGCCGTCGACGGCCCAGGGCCGGCAGGTCTGCTCGTAGAACCCGATGCAGAGCCCGCGCCCCTCCTGCCGCAGATAGCTCTCGCCGGCGGGGTCCATCACGTGCGGATGCTCGGTCGCGCGCTCGGTGATCTCGGGGATCTCGTCGGTGACGACATACTGGTGCTCCATCGGATGCAGGGGCAGGGCGATGCCCGCCATGTGCCCGACCTCGCGCGCCCAAAGGCCGGCGGCGTTCACCACGTGCTCCGCGTGGATCGTCCCCTTGTCGGTCACCACGTCCCAGGTCCCGTCAGGCCGCGGATTGGTCTCCAGAACCCTCGTGTGCAGCACGATCTCCGCGCCCCCCATCCGCGCGGCCTTCGCATAGGCATGCGTCGTCCCCGACGGGTCGAGATGCCCGTCGAGCGGATCGTAAAGCCCGCCGAGGATCCCTTCCACGTTCGTCACCGGGGCCACGCGCGCGATCTCCTCGGGCCCGATGATCTCCGTCTCGAGCCCCATGAAGCGGTGCTTGGCGCGCTCGGCCTTCAGCTGGTCCATCCGCTCGGGGCTGTCCGCGAGCGTCACGCCGCCCACATGGTGCAGCCCGCAGGACATGCCGGTGATCTCTTCCAGCTCGCGGTAGAGCCGGATCGTGTAGCCCTGAAGCGCGGCCATGTTGGTGTCGCCGTTGAGCGTGTGAAACCCGCCCGCCGCGTGCCAGGTCGATCCGCTCGTCAGGTCCGAGCGCTCCAGCAGCAGCACGTCCGACCAGCCCAGCTTCGTCAGGTGATAGGCCACCGAACAGCCCACGACGCCGCCGCCGATGATGCAGACCTGCGTGCTGGTTTTCATGGCGGATTCTCCTCGTGGCCCACCGCCCGACACTGCGGGCTCGCAACCCGCCTCACAAGCCGGAACGCGACATCGCGAAGCCCGCGCGCGCCCCTCCTTCTTCTTGTTTCAAATACGGCGGGGAGCGCGAGGGGCTGGCCCCTCGCTCGCGCAACGCTCGCCAACCGCGCCTCAAAGCTTCCTTAGGCGCAACCGCGTCAGCCGGTTCTTGTCCCGCTCCGCCACTTCGAAGCGCACGCCGTGGAAGGAGAAACACTGCCCCTCCACCGGGATCGTCTGGGCCTCGTGGATCACGAGGCCCGCCAGCGTGTTCGCCTCGTCATCGGGCAGGCTCCAGTCGGTGGCGCGGTTGAAGTCGCGGATCGTCATCGCGCCGTCCACCTCGTAATTGCCGTGGGCGTTCGGCGTCAGGATCGGCGCGTCCGGCGTGTCGAACTCGTCGGTGATCTCGCCCACGATCTCCTCGAGGATGTCCTCCAGCGTGATCAGGCCGCGCAGCGCGCCGTATTCGTCCACCACCAGCGCGAAATGCGTGTGGCGGCGCAGGAACTGGCGCATCTGGTCGTCGAGCGTCGTGGTCTCGGGCACGAAATAGGGCTTCATCGCCACGTCGGTGATGTCGAACGCCTCGAGCCCGGGCGCACCCTCGCCGCGGGTCAGCCGGTCGATGGCGCGAAGAAGATCCTTGGCATGGACCACGCCCACGATGTTCTCGGTCTCGCCGCGGAAGACGGGCAGGCGGGTATGCGGGCTCTGCAGCGCCTGGCTGAGGATTTCCTGCGTATCGGCATCGGCGTCGATCATCTCGATCCCCGAGCGATGCAGCATGATCTCCTCCACCGTCCGTTCGTGCAGGTCGAGCGCGCCCAGCAGCCGGTCGCGATGCTCCTTCTCGACCACGCCCTCGGAATGGCCCAGCGAGAGCGCGCCCATGATCTCCTCCTGCACGGTGACCATGTTGGCGCCGGCCTCGATCCGCACGCCGAAGATGCGCAGGACCCCGCGCACGAGCATGCGCACGACCGAGACCACCGGCGCCAGCACCCGCACGACAACGTCGATCGGCCGCGCGATCCGGGCGGCCGACCGCTCGGGGTCGTTGATCGCATAGGTCTTGGGCAGGACCTCGGCGAAGATCACCACGAGCGCGGTCATCACCAGCGTTGCCGCGGCCACGCCCGTCTCGCCCAGAAGCGCGGTGAACAGCACCGTGGCCAGCGATGTCGCCAGAACGTTGGCCAGGTTGTTGCCCAGAAGGATGCCGCCGATCAGGCGCTCGTTGTCCTCCTTCAGCTCCAGCGCCCGTTCGGCCCCCTTGGCGCCCGCGTCGCCCTTGTCGACGATGGTCCTCAGCTTGCCGCGCGAGGCCGCGGTCAGCGCCGTCTCGGATCCCGAGAAAAAGGCCGAACACAGCAGAAGGAACAGGATCACGCCGGCCGTGATCCAGGTGGTGGGGTCGGACAGCCCGCCGACTAGGCCGGAGCTTTCCGAAGCGTCTGCAACGAGGGTTTCCATGGGCAGGGTTATGGGCGCGAGACCGCGCGCGAACAAGAGGTCACCGTCACCCGGTCCCGCCATCGCCTTCGCCGAGCGGGTGGTTCCGCAACACGAGATCGCGCAGACGGGCATCGAGAATGTGGGTGTAGATCTCGGTCGTGGCGATGTCGGCGTGGCCCAGGAGCGTCTGGATCGCCCTGAGATCGGCGCCGTTCTGAAGAAGATGCGTGGCGAAAGCGTGGCGCAGCGTGTGCGGCGTGACGCGGGCGGGGTCGATCCCGGCGGCGCAGGACAGCTCCTTCATCAGCCCGTGGAACCGGACCCGCGTGAGATGGCCCGCCTTGCCGCGCGACGGGAAGAGATGCGGCGAGGCGGGCACGCCGCGCTCGGCCCGGGCGCGATCCTCCTCGGCGTCGCGATGGGCGAGCCAGGCCGCGGCCGCGGCGCGCGCGGGCTGCGAGAGCGGGACCATCCGCTCCTTGCCGCCCTTGCCGCGCACCAGCAGCATGTTCGGATCGCCGCGCAGCGCGGCCGCGGGCAGGGACACGAGCTCGGTCACGCGCAGGCCCGTGGCATAGAGAATCTCGATCAGGCAGATGTTGCGCAGCCGCTCGCCCGCGCTGCGCCCGCTGTCGCGCGCCGCGTCCAGCAGCCGGTCCGCTTCCTCGATCGTGAGCACCGAGGGCAGGGTGCGCGCCCGGCCCGGTCCCCGGACCTGCAGGCAGGGATTGTCCGCGCGCCAGCCCTCGTCATGGGCGAACCGGTAGAGCTGCTTGAGCGCCGAGAGCCTTCGGGCGCGCGTGGCCGGCGCCATGCCGGCGGCGTCGAGATGGGCCAGATACCCCTCGAGCGCGGCCCGGTCGGCGCTGGCGAAACTGGCGCCGCGCCGGTGGAGATGGGCCATGGCGTCCTTCAGATCCCGCCCATAGGCCAGCAGCGTGTTCCGCGCCGCGCCGCGCTCGGCCGCCTGCGCCTCCAGCAGCGCGGCAATCCAGTCGGTATCGGTGGGCGGTGCGGTCATTCCAGCGGCCGGTCGAGAAGCGCCTGAAGCGCGCCGCGCCGCGCCAGATCTTCCAGCCCCACCTCGCGGAACAGCACCAGCGCATCGGTCAGGTCGCCGGGATCGGCCTCGCGGTCGGCCAGCACGATCAGGGCCCTGAGAAAGGCCTCGCCCATCCGGTCGTTGTCCAGAAGCCAGCGGTAGCGGTGCGACGGCGGGGGCGTGGCGAAGGCGGCCGCGACGGCGCGCGCGGTCACGTCAGCGTCCTGGGCCATTTCGGGCGGCGCGCCCTGCGCCACGGCGAAGGCCAGCCGCTCGGACGGGCTTTGTGCGACGGTGCGGTTGGCCACCTCCTCGTAGGCCGGCGACAGAAGCCCGATGCGCCGCGCGAGCGCACCCGCCTCACCGGTCAGCGGCAGCCGCTGGAGCCGGTCGGCCATGACCGTGGAGAAAGCCACGGCGAGCCCCGCCTCCTGCATCTGCCGGAAGGCGCCGGGCAGACGCGCGGCCACCTGGTCCGTGTCGCCCGCCAGGAGGGCCGCATCGAGCCCCTGAAGGGCGGCCACGCGGTCCCAGATCGTGCCGGAGGCCGAGGGCACGCGCGCGGTGTAGATCGCGAACCATTGCTGCGGCTCGATGGCGCCCGCGCGCATCAGCCGCTCAACCGCGTCGAGCTGCGCCCGCCAGCCGGCGAGCGGCGAAAGGTCCGCGTGCACGAAGGCCAGCGGCAGGCCCGTGGTGTCGGGCCGTTCGGCGATGGCCATGCGCATGGCGAAGGCAAGCGGCGTCAGCCCCGGATCATGGGGCAGGGGCGGCTCGCCCTCGAAAAGTTCGGGGTCGAGAAAGCGGGCGATCAGGTCGCCTTCCTCGGTGGAGATCCGCCCCAGCGCCTCGGCCGTGCCGAAGGACAGCGCCGCCGCCGGCCAGTCGCCCTGCCGGGCAAGGCAGAAGATGCGCGCGGGAAAGGTCGGCGCGATATCCGGGTTGGCCGCCATCGCCGCGCAGGCCCTGTCGGCCTGGGCCATCAGCAGGCTCACGTCGAAGAAGCGGCGGAACACGGGCGGCTGGGTCGGGCCCGCACGCTCCATCAGCGCCATCGCCGGGTCGAGCGCGCCGCGGTCGAGAAGCATGTCGAGGCGTGCGAGAAAAAGCGCGCCCGCGTCCGGGTCGGCATCGCGCGGCGGCGCCAGTTCCGCCAGCGCCAGCGTCCGGGCAAAACTGAGCGCGGCCGGCCGGCCCGAGGCGGGCTGCGCCCGGAACAGCCGGACCAGCGTCTCGGTGGGCGTCGCCCCCCACAGGCCCTCCGGCAGGCCCGTGATGCTGCGCGGCAGAAGCCCCACGGCATCGAGTTCCACCGCGTCGATGGGCAGCGTGCGGAACCCCGGACGCGCCGCGCTGGTGGCCACGTCCCCATGCGGCCGCGTCACCGTGTCCGACAGCCAGTTCGGCGCGAAGACCTCCGGCGGATCGGGCAGGGCGGGGGACAGCGGGGCCTCCACCTCCTGGGCCACACCGGCGCAGGCGGTCCAGCACAAGGCGGCGGCGATCGCCAGCGGGGTCGCCTGTGGCAGCCTAGTCACGCCCCAGATCCACCGGTTCGGTGACACGCTCGCGCTCGGGCTGGAGCAGTCCGGAGTAGGAATATCCAATCAGGCCGAGGGCGCCCAGAAGCCCCAGGATCACCAGAAAAACGAGTGCGCGCAGCATCGGTTCGCTCCGTTTCCGTCTTGCCCGCCGCCGGGACGCTCCGGCGGAAAATTTTCTGCGTGTACATCACGTTGCGCCGCGGTGATGGGATCGGGAGGGGCCTGAGCCCATCGTCGCATTTGCCGACCCGACGATTTCCCTATAAGCCATGCTCCAGCGCAATTTTCCAGCCGGGCGGGAGCTTTTTCGGAGCATGGGCGAAACCGCGCCAGATCTCGAGGTGAAGCTGCGGAAGACCGTGGTGCTCGTGGGCATGATGGGCGCGGGAAAGTCCGCCGTGGGGCGGGTTCTGGCCGCCCGGCTGCATGCGCCCATGCGCGACAGCGACGCCGAGATCGTCGCGCGGTCCCGCCTGAGCATCGCCGAGATCTTCGAGCGCTATGGCGAAGCGTTCTTCCGGGAGAAGGAGACGCAGGTGATCGACAGCCTGCTGGACGGAACCCCGGCGATCCTGTCGACGGGCGGCGGGGCCTGGATGTCGGAACGGAACCGTAAGCTTCTGACGGAGCGAGCGGCGGTGCTCTGGCTCGAGGCCGATCTCGACCTCTTGTGGTCGCGGGTCCGGCACAAGACGACGCGCCCGCTCCTGCGCACCGAGGATCCGCGCCGGACGCTGGGCGAGATCTTCGTCGAACGCACGCCGGTCTACCGCCTTGCGCCGATGAAGGTCGAGGTGCGGCCGGACTGGTCCATCTCCGAGACCGCGGACGCGGTGCTCGAGCGGCTGCGCGCCGCCGGCGTGGTCGAGGGAGGCGCGGCATGAGCGACGAAGTGCGGGCCATGTCCCATGATGTGCCGGTGCGGCTCGGGGCGCGCAGCTACGTGGTTCGGATCGCGCCGGGCCTGCTTGCGCGGGCGGGCGAGGAGATCGGGGATCTGCTGCCGCGGCCGCGCACATGGATCGTGACCGAACGCCGGGTGGCGGAGCTGCATCTCGACGCGCTGACGCGCGGTCTTTCCGAGGCGGGGATCGAAGCGGCTGTGCATGTCCTGCCGGCCGGCGAGGCGACCAAGTCCTGGGAAAGGCTGACGGAGACGGTCGAGTGGCTGCTGGCCGAAAAGGTGGAGCGGCGCGACGTGATCATCGCCTTCGGCGGCGGCGTGATCGGAGATCTGGTCGGATTTGCGGCCGCGATCCTGCGCCGCGGCGTGCGCTTCGTGCAGATCCCGACGACGCTTCTTGCGCAGGTCGACAGTTCCGTGGGGGGCAAGACCGGCATCAACACGCGCCACGGCAAGAACCTGGTGGGCGCGTTCCACCAGCCCGCGCGGGTGCTGGCGGATATCGACGTGCTGGGCACGCTCGCGCCGCGGGATTTTCTGGCCGGTTACGGAGAGGTGGCGAAATACGGGCTTCTGGGGGATGCGGATTTCTTCGCCTGGCTGGAACGGCACGGGCCCGACCTCGCGTCCGGCGACCGCGCCCTGCGTGCGGAAGCCATCCGCCGCTCGGTGGAGATGAAGGCCGATATCGTGGCGCGCGACGAAACCGAGCAGGGCGATCGTGCGCTGCTCAACCTTGGCCACACGTTCGGGCACGCGCTGGAGGCGGCGACGGGATACTCCGACCGTCTGCTGCACGGTGAGGGGGTGGCCATCGGCTGCGCACTGGCGTTCGAGTTGTCCGCGCGGCTGGACTTGTGCAGCCAGGAGGAGCCGGTGAGGGTCCGGGCGCATCTGGACCGGATGGGCATGAAGCGCGACCTCGGAGACATCGAGGGCGACCTGCCGGATGCGGATGGTCTGCTCGGGCTGATGGCGCAGGACAAGAAGGTCGAGGGCGGGCGGTTGAAGTTCGTGCTTGCGCGGGGGATCGGAGACGCCTTCGTGGCGTCGGATGTTCCGCACGATCTCGTCCGGCCGGTCCTGCGGGAGGCGCTCGCCGCGCGGAACTGAATTTTCGTACGAAAATTCGCAGGGTGCGAAAATTCGTACGAATTTTCGGCGTCAGTCCGTGCCCCGATAGGGCTCGACATATTGCAGGGCCATGTCCCAGGGGAAGAAGATCCAAGTGTCCTGGCTGACGCCGGTGATGAACGTGTCCACCATCGGCTCGCCCTTGGGCTTGGCGTAGACCGTTGCGAAATGCGCCTTGGGAAAGAGCGCGCGCACGACCTCGAGCGTCTTGCCCGAGTCGACGAGGTCGTCGATGATGAGCACCCCCTCGCCATCGCCCATCATCTCCGCGTCGGGCATGTTGAGCACCATGGGGTCCGCCTGGGTCTGATGGTCGTAGCTCTTGACGCTGATCGTGTCGACGAGCCGGATGTCGAGTTCCCGGGCGATGATCATCGCTGGCGCCATGCCGCCGCGCGTGATCGCCACGACGGCTCGCCACGCGCCGCCCTCGCCGGGACCGCGCTTGTCCAGACGCCAGGCCAGGGCGCGGGCGTCGCGGTGGATCTGGTCCCAGGAGACATGAAACCCCTTTTCATGCGGCAGCGGCGTGATCATCGCTCAATCCCCCTTGCGGTCCAGCGTCATGTCGGGCGCCTCGGGGTTCTTCATCCCGATCACGTGGTAGCCGCTGTCCACGTGATGAACCTCGCCGGTGACGGCGCTGGACAGGTCCGACAGAAGGTAGAGCGCGGACTTGCCCACCTCCTCCTGCGTCACGGTGCGGCGCAGGGGCGAGTTGTACTCGTTCCACTTCAGGATGTAGCGGAAATCGCCGATGCCCGAGGCCGCGAGCGTCTTGATCGTGCCCGCCGAGATCGCGTTCACGCGGATGCCGTCGCGGCCGAGGTCCTCGGCCAGGTACATCACGCTCGCCTCCAGCG
>CAZGHJ010000006.1:0-32738 GCA_964525355.1 uncultured Roseicyclus sp. | reverse complement strand
CTGCTGCTGTTGCCCGAGGGCGACGTCATGCGCCTCGACGAGCCGATGTTCGGCACCGAGACGGCCGAGGCGCTGATCGATTTCGACTTCTACACCGACGATCCCGTGACACTGGCCTCCGTGCAGGTGGCGCGCGACCGGCTGCCCGAACAGGTCTTCTACATCCCCGCGCTTCTGCTATTGGGGCTCGTGATCCTGCTGCAGCGGCGGCGTCAGACGAAACCGGCCTTCTGAGACGGCCACGAGGGGGGACGACCCATGTTCAAGACGGTGCTTCTGCCCATCGACCTGTCGGCGCCTTCCAGCTGGGAAAAGGCGCTGCCGGCGGCCCTGCGCCTGTGCCAGCCCGAGGATGGCGGCGTTCTGCATGTCATGACGGTCGTGCCCGATTTCGGCATGTCCGTGGTCGGCAGCTTCTTCGAGGCGAATTTCGAGCAGAAGGCGCTCCACAAGGTGGGCGAGGCGCTCTCGGTCTGGGTCAACGCGCAGATCCCCGACGCGGTCGAGGTGCATCCCCACGTGGTCCATGGAAGGGTTTACGATCAGATCATCATGGCCGCCGACCGGCTGAAGGTGGATGCCATCGTCATGGGCTCGCACCGGCCGGAGGTGACCGATTATCTGCTCGGTCCCAACGCCGCGCGGGTGGTGCGCCACGCGAAACAGTCGGTCTTCGTCGTTCGGGGGGCGTGAGGCCATGGGCCATGTGTTCGCGCGCGGGCCTGCCGCGCTGCCCACGGCGGTGCGGGGTGAGGGCTGCTACATCTTCGACGCGGAAGGCCGCACCTTTCTCGACGGCTCGGGCGGGGCGGCGGTCTCCTGCCTCGGCCATTCCGACCCGGAGGTGCGCGCGGCCATCCACGCGCAGCTCGACCGGCTCGCCTTCGCGCATACCGGCTTCTTCACCTCCGAGCCTGCCGAGGAACTGGCCGATCTTCTGGTCGAACACGCCCCCGAGGGGATCGACCGGGTCTATCTCCTGTCGGGCGGGTCCGAGGCGGTGGAGGCCGCGATCAAGCTCGCGCGGCAGTATTTCCTCGAGAAAGGCCAGCCCCAGCGCCACCGCCTGATCGCGCGGCGGCAGAGCTATCACGGCAACACGCTGGGCGCGCTGGCGGCCGGCGGCAACGCCTGGCGGCGCGAGAAATACGCGCCGCTCCTGGTGGAGACCCACCACATCGCGCCCTGCTTCGAGTATCGCGAGCGCCGCGACGACGAGAGCCCCGAAGCCTACGGCCGCCGCGCCGCGGACGAGCTGGAGGCCGAGATCCTGCGCCTCGGGCCCGAGACGGTGCTCGCCTTCATCGCCGAACCGGTCGTCGGTGCCACCGCCGGCGCGGTGCCGGCCGTTCCCGGCTATTTCAAGCGCATCCGCGAGATCTGCGACCGCCACGGCGTGCTTCTCATCCTCGACGAGGTGATGTGCGGCATGGGCCGGACGGGCAGCTTCTTCGCCTGCGAGCAGGACGGTGTCGCGCCCGATATCGTGACGATCGCCAAGGGCCTCGGCGCGGGCTACATGCCCATCGGCGCGATGCTGTGCTCGGGGACGATCCATGACGCCATCGCGGCGGGCTCGGGCAGCTTCCAGCACGGGCACACCTATCACGGCCACCCGCTGGCCGCCGCCGCAGGGCTGGCCGTGGTGAAGGCGCTTTTCGGCCGCGATCTGATCGCGCGCGTGCGCGCGCAGGGCGAGACCCTGACAGCCGCGCTGACGGCAGCGTTCGGCCAGCACGCCCATGTGGGCGACATCCGCGGGCGCGGCCTGTTCCGCGGCGTCGAACTGGTCGAGGACCGCGCCACGAAGCGCCCCTTCGATCCCGCGCGCAAGCTGCACGCCCGGATCAAGTCGGCGGCCATGGACGAGGGGCTGATCGTCTATCCCGCCGGCGGGACGATCAACGGGCGCGAGGGCGATCACATCCTCATCGCGCCGCCCTTCATCATCGAGGACGCCCAGATCGACGAACTGGTGGGCAAGCTCTCCCGTGCGTTGGAGACGGCGCTGGTCCGGTGACAGGCCCGGTGCAGTGTCGGCGCGTCGTCTTCGCTCTGATCTTGGATAAAGCCTTAACCCCTGCCGGTTAGACGCATCCCCGGACCCTGACCTGCCGGAGCGAAGCGTCGATGCTGGAACGAATGTCACTTGCGAAGCGTCTTTCGCTCGGTTTCACCTTCGTGATCGGGGTGGTCGTCGTGCTTGCGTCGGTCGCGACATTCGTGAACTGGCGGCTCACCCAGGCCTTCGACGGCTACCGAAGCACATCCGGCCAGAACGTGGTTCTGGTGTCCTATCTGGAGAATTTGCTGGCGGCGCGGCTGGCCGAGATGTCCTATCGCCAGGCCGACACGGAGGAAAACGCGGCCGACGTCCTGTCCAACCTCGCGGCGATCACCGGGTCGACGGCGGGTCTCGAGGCCTTCGCCGAAAACCCGGATCTCAGGGCCGCGATCGTGGCGCTTCAGGGGGCGGCGGAGGATTATTCCGCCACCTTCCGGCAGACGGTGGATCTGCAACGCGAACAGCGGCGCGAGGTGGCGAACATGGCCGCGCTCGGCAGCGAGGCGCGCCTCCTGCTTTCGGAGGTCCATTCCGGCGTGGCGACGAACGGGTTGAGCCCCTTCGCCATCGAAGCCGCGGGAAATGCCGTGCAATCCATGCTTCTGGCACGGGTTCATGCCGAGCGGTTTCTTCTGACGAATGACGCGGACGCCCTGCAGGAGGCGCGGGACCATCTCGGCGCGCTTCGTTCGGCCGGGCGCACGCTTTCGATCGCGCTCACGGGGCGCGACGTCCTGCAGGGCCAGGCGCAGGAGGGGCTTGCCAAGATGGCGGCGTTCGAGGCGGCGCTGGACCGGGCCTCGGCCATCATCCTCGAACGCAACCGCCTGCGCACCGAGGTCATGGACGCAATCGGCGCGACAGTGACCGACAGTATCGACGAGACCCAGGCCCGGGTTCAGCAGATCCAGTCCGACACCGGCGCCTCGGCAGGCGCGCTGCTGGATCGGACAAGGGTGCTCGTGCCGGCGGGCGCGCTTGCCGCGCTGCTCGTGTCGATCCTGATCGCGGTGCTGATCGGGCGGTCCGCCTCGCTTGCGCTGCGCGCGCTCGGCGCCACGACGCGGCGTCTCGCGGATGGCGATGTGGATGTCGACGTCGCGGGCACCGAGCATGAGCACGAGCTCGGCCAGATGGCCCGGGCGCTCGTGGTCTTCCGGAACACCGAGGTGGAACGCCGCGCGGTCCAGGCGGCAGCCGACCGTACGCACGCGGCGCAGGAACGGGTTGTCGCGGCCCTGTCGGCGAATCTCGAGCGCCTGGCGGGCGGGGACCTGACGGCGCGCCTCGACGGGGAGATCCCGCCCGAATTCGCCGGCCTGCAACGCAATTTCAACCAGACGATGGAGCGTCTGAACGCCGCCATCTCCGAGGTGGTCGAAACGGCCCATTGGCTCAGCGAGAATGCCGTGGCGCTCGGGGATGCGACGACGCAACTGTCGCGCCGCAACGAGAACCAGGCCGCAGCGATCGAGGAGACCTCGGCCGCGGCGACGACGCTAGCGGGCAGCGTCAAGGAAACCGCCGCGCGCGCGGCCCAGGCCAAGACCTTCGCCGGCACCACCCGCGACCGTTCGGGACACGGCGCCCGCACGGTCGCTGCCACGACCGACGCGATGGACCGGATCAAGGCGTCCTCCGAGAAGATCGCGGACATCATCAGCATGATCGAGGACGTGGCGTTTCAGACCAATCTCCTCGCGCTCAATGCGGGGGTCGAGGCCGCAAGGGCCGGTGATGCGGGGCGCGGCTTTGCCGTTGTCGCATCGGAAGTGGGCGCGCTCTCGCAACGGTCGGCCCAGGCCGTCAACGAGATCAGGGGCATCATCGAGACGGCGGCCCGGGACGTGGCCTCGGGCGTGGCCACCGTGGGCGAGGCTGGCGCCTCGATCCGGGAAATCGGCGACATGGTCGATCAGATCGCCGCCCTGATCGGAGAGATCTCGGATGCCGCGACCGAGCAGTCGGACAACCTGCTGTCCACGAACGCGTCGGTGAAGCAGATCGACACCATGACGCAGGAAAACGCCGCCATGAGCGAGGAGACCGCCGCCACGGCCAAACGACTCGCGGACGGGGCCGACTCTCTCCTGAAGCTGACCGCGCAGTTCAGGACCGGCGCGCAGGATCACGCAAGCCGGGCACGGTCGGCCGCCTGAGCGCCGGTACAGGCCGTGCCCCGTTCGGCGGCCGCCGGTGAGCGCGACGCCGGACCCGGAAGCGCGTGATGGCATCGGGGCCCGCGGCATGGCGGCCGGGCCATCACTCGCGAGCCACAGGCCGCGCCCGCAAACGGGAGGAACCGGGGCGCGACGGGCGCGATGGCAAGACCCCGGCGTGCCGCCGCACCGCCCCGACCCGCGTGCGCGTGGCCTGCGTCGGCTGCGCCCCATGCCGCGCGGCGGCAAAACCCGAACCGCCGGTCGTGCCGCAAGGCTCGAGGCCTGTCGAGACGGACAGTGGCGGTAAAGCCCGACACGCGCGGGCTATGTCCTCGGCTGATGGTTTCGGCTGGAAACTGATCCGGTCATGCCGCCCAGACTCAAGCCGCATCAGCAGGGTCCCTTCTGAAATCAACACCCGTGGCATGGGTCGCGGCCCCGTTCCGTCGTGCCGCGCAGCCCGGTGCAACGGTCCGCTGTGCGTGTGGGTCCAGCCGGCGCACCTGCGCCTGCCTCGGATCGTGGACCGGGACAGCTCGGCAGGTTTCCCGTGCGCGGCCCGGGATGCCCGTGGTCCTGGCCTCGGCCGGGGCCTGCCCGGACCTTGCCTCTGCACCCCGCGATGCGCCGCCGTGCCGAGGTCGCGGGCGGCGGTCACCCTGTCGGCCAGGACGAGCCGACCTTTGCCGCGCGACGCTGCCGAACCGCCGTCAGACGACGACGGGCGGCCGGCCGCCGGCCCCGGCGACGATGTCCGCCTCGCGCTCAAGGCGTCGCCCTGGCGGCCTGCACCGCGGCCTTCAGCCCGCCGCGCAGGATGGCCGCCTCGCTACAGGTGCCGCCCGTGTCGACCCTTGGGCCGTACGCCATGCCGCGCCGTTTCGGCCCATAGCCCGCCTCCGGAAAAGGCGCAGGGCAGGGGCAGCGGGCACGCCCCGTCCGGCCGATATCCGGCGGCCGCATTGCCGCGCCGGAGCGGCGGGCTGGCCGGATGCCACGACCGTCCGCCAGGGCAGGCCATGTGTGACTGCCCGGGCACGGTCTGGTCGCCAGGCCGATAATTCGCGCGGTTCGATTTTGACGAATCGCCCGCCTGCGCTAAGCAGATGGGGCTTTGGTTTCGGCGCCGTTAAGGGGCCGGATGAAAAGGGAACGCAGTGCGGCCTGACCGGGCCAAATCTGCGGCTGCCCCCGCAACTGTGAGCGGAGAGCGACGCCGGATACGCCACTGACACGCCCCGAGGGCGTGATGGGAAGGCCCGGCCGAGCCGTGACCCGCAAGCCAGGAGACCTGCCAAGGCGATCACCCTGTCCGGGCGCGGAGGGCGCCATGGGCAACGGTCAGTCCGTAGCGGTGACATCTTCATCGTCTGCGGAGGCCCCATTCCTCCAAGGGCATCTTTGGCATCCGACCTGCACGGTCGGCATCTTGGGGGACTCACCATGACCCGCACGCTCATCGCGGCTTTCGCGACCACCACCTGCCTCTCGGCTCTGCCGGCTGTCTCGCAGGACACCATCGACCTGGGCACGATCGTCCTCTCGGGCGGGCTCGCGCCCGTGCCGGGCGACGCCTTCGGACGGGCGAGCACCGTGATCACCGAGGCAGAGCTCGACGCCCGGAGCGAGCCATACCTCGCGGACGTCCTGCGCACCGTGCCGGGCCTCAGCGTCTCCCGCGCCGGGTCGTTCGGCGGTCCCACGCAGGTGCGGATCCGCGGCCACGAGGGCAATCACACGCTCGTGCTGATCGACGGGGTCAAGGTGAACACCGTCAGCGAGGGCGAGTTCGATTTCAGCGGCCTGCTGACGGCGGACATCGCGCGCATCGAGGTTCTGCGCGGCCCGCAATCCTCGATCTACGGCTCGAACGCCATCGGCGGCGTCGTCTCGATCACCACCCGACGCGCGACCGAGCCGGGCACAAGCGGCGTCGTGGCGCTCGAGGGCGGCACCTCCAGCACCCTGAACGGCCTCCTCGCCCTCAGGCAGGGTTTCGAGACCGGGGGGCTCAGCTTTTCGGTCGCCCGCCAGCAGACCGACGGCTACGACCTCTCGGGCGAGGGCGGCGAGACGGATGGCGACCGCAACACCACGCTCAATCTCGCGGCGGATTTCGAGATCGCGCCGGGCGTGGTCCTCGGCGGGACGCTGCGATCGACCACGCGGCGGGCCGATTTCGACGCGTTCAACTTCGGGGCGCCGACGGCGGAAGGCCTCGTGACGGATGCGCCCGGCTCCTACGGCGATGTGGACGAGCTTTACGGATCGCTCTTCCTCGAGGCCGAAAGCTTCGGCGGCCGGCTCGACAACCGCCTTGACCTGACCTTTTCCGAACTGGACCGGGTCAGCTTCGGCAATGGCGTCAAGACCGGCGACAGCAGCGGCGACCGGCGCGCCATCGCCTATACCGGGACCTTCGCGCTCGACGCCGAGACGCTCGACCTGGCCAACCAGACGCTCGCCTTCGCGATCCAGTACGAGGACGAGAGCTACCGGGAAAACGACCCGGCGGTCGTCTTCGGGCCCGGGCAGCTCGAGCTGCGGGAAAGGTCGCAGACATCCTACGTGCTGGAGTATCGCGGCAGCTACGATTTCGGCCTCGACGCGCAGGCCTCGGTCCGGTTCGACGACAATGATGCGTTCGAGGATTTCACCACCTGGGCCATCGGCCTGTCCTACACGCTGCCCAACGGATCGACGCGCCTGCATGCCTCGGCCGGGACCGGCGTGCAGAACCCGACCCTGATCGAGCAATTCGGCTTCTTCTCGGATTTCGAGGGCAACCCGGATCTCGAGCCCGAACAGAGCCGCGGCTTCGACATCGGGGTGGAACAGACCTTCGCCGGGGGCGCGGGCATCATCGATGTCACCTACTTCCAGGAAGAGCTGACGGACGAGATCGGGTCGGTCCGCAACCCGGTCACCGGAAGGTCCACGCCGGTCAACAACATCGGTACCAGCGACCGGCGCGGGGTCGAGGTCACGGCGGCCTACACGTTCTCCGACGCGTTCGAGGCATCGCTCGCCTACACGTTCCTCGACGCGACCGAAGAGGTGCCGACGGCCGCCGGCGGTATCCGCGATGTCGTCGAGGTGCGCCGCCCGGAACATGATCTCTACGTGCAGGGCACCTACCGGCTGCCTAACGATCGCACGTCGATAACCATGGGCGCGCAGTTCGTGTCGGGGCTGTACGATATCGATTTCAAGAGCCCCAGCTTCGGCGCCGAGCGGGTGAAGCTGGACGATTACGTGCTTGCGGACATCTCCTTCCGGCACGAGTTCGACAACGGCCTTGCCCTGACCGGGTCCATCACGAACCTCTTCGACGAGGATTACCAGCAGCTCGAGGGGTACGCGACCCCGGGGCGCGAGCTGCGCATCGGGCTTCAGGCGAGGTTCTGAGTTGGGCCGGCCCGGCCGTTTCATCCTGACGCTTGCGGGGGCGCTCTCATGGGTGTCCCCCGCCTTCGCCGAGGCGCCCGCCCGCGTCGTGTCGATGAACCTCTGCACCGATCAGCTCGCCATGATGGTGGCGGCTCCGGGGCAGCTTCACTCGGTCTCGCATCTCGCGGCGGACCCGCGATCTTCGGCCATGGCGGAGGAGGCGCGGGACTTTCGCCTCAATCGCGGGCGCGCCGAGGAGATCTACCTGATGCAACCCGATCTCGTGATCGTGGGCAGTTTCTCCGCCCCGGCCACGGTGGACATGCTGCGGCGGCTCGGCATTCCCGTGGCGATCTTCGAGCCCGCCTACGGCCTCGACGAGGTCCGGGCCCGGCTGCGGCAGATGGGTGAGGTGCTGGGCCGCGCGGCGGAGGCCGAGGCGCTGATCGCCGATTACGACGCGCGCCTCGCCGCCCTGCACTCGGAGGTGGCCGAGCGGCCCGAGGCCGCGCTCTATTACGCCAACGGCTACACTTCGGGCGACCGGACGCTGGCGGGCCAGATCCTGATCGCGGCGGGGTTCGAGAATGCGGCGGTCTCGGCCGGGTTTTCCTCGGGCGGTGTCCTGCCGCTGGAGGTTCTGGCGATGCTGGCGCCCGATGCGCTGATCACATCGCGGCCCGGACCCGGCGCCTCGCGATCCGAGGACATCCTCGACCATCCGGTGGTGCGCGCCCTGCGCGACGGCCGCGCGCGGGGCAGTTTCACCGACCGGGACTGGGTCTGCGGCACGCCCCATGTGCTGGGCGCGATCGAGGAGCTTGGCACGCTCCGCCGCACCATGACGGAGGAGGGGTGAGCGTGGCCCGGATGGTCCTTGCGCTGACGCTTCTGGTGGCCCTGCTGTTTCTGGCGGCGCTGAGCCTTGGCCCGGCCGGGATCGGGCCGGGCGAGAGCCTGCGCGCGCTTGTGCTGGGCGATGGCGGCCCCCTGACGCTGGTGATGCGCGAAATCCGCCTGCCGCGTGCGATCCTTGCGGCGATGGTGGGCGCGAGCCTCGGGCTGGCCGGCGCCGCGATGCAGGGCTACCTGCGCAATCCGCTGGCCGAGCCGGGGTTGATCGGCGTGTCTGGCTCGGCGGCGCTGGGCGCGGTCATCGCGATCCAGACGGGACTTGCCGGGGCCGTCGCGCTGGGTCTGCCGGCCCTGGCGCTTGCCGGGGCGCTGATCGGCGTTCTTGCGGTCGTGGCGCTGGCCGGGCCGCGGGGCACGTCGCTGACGCTGATCCTGGCGGGCATCGCCATCTCGGCGCTGGCCGCGGCGCTGACCTCGCTGGTTCTGAACCTCTCGCCCAACCCTTTCGCCGCGAACGAGATCGTCTTCTGGATGATGGGCTCGCTCGCCGACCGGTCGATGACCCATGTCTGGATCGCGCTGCCCTTCATGGGGCTCGGCTGGGCGCTTTTGCTGACGCTGGGCCGCGGGCTCGACGCGCTGACCCTGGGCGAGGATGCGGCGGGCGCGCTGGGCATCGGGCTTGCGCGGCTGAGGCTGACGCTGATCCTCGGCACGGCCTCGGTTGTGGGCGCGGCCACCGCCGTGGCGGGAGCGATCGGCTTCGTGGGACTTGTCGTGCCGCACATCCTGCGCCCCTTCGTGGGCGCGCGGCCCTCGCGCCTCCTGTGGGCCTCGGCGCTCGGCGGCGCGGTCATGGTGCTGGCCGCCGACATCGCAGTGCGCCTGATCCTGCCCGAACGGGACCTGAAACTGGGCGTGCTGACGGCACTGGTGGGCGCGCCGCTGTTCCTGCACCTGATCTACAAGACGCGGAGGCAATTGGCATGAGCCGTCTCGCCGTCGACAGGCTGTCCGTCGCGTTGCAGGGCAATCCCGTGCTGCGCGATGTCAGCTTCACGGTCGCGCCGGGCGAATGCGTCGGTCTTCTGGGGCCGAACGGCGCGGGCAAGACGACGCTGATGCGCGCCGCCCTCGGTCTGATCCCGCATGGGGGCAGAAGTTCGCTCGCGGCCCTGCCGCCCGGCGCGCGCGCCCGCGCCGCCACCTGGATGCCGCAAGCCCGGGAGATCGCCTGGCCCGTGACGGTGGAGACGCTGGTGATGCTGGGCCGCATCCCGCATATGGCGGGCGGTCAGCGGCCCTCGGCCGAGGATCGCGCCGCCGTCGACGCCGCGCTGGTCGAGATGGATCTCGAGGGGTTCCGCCACCGCGACGCGACCCGGCTCTCGGGCGGCGAACAGGCGCGCGTCCTGATCGCGCGGGCGCTGGCGCAGGACACGCCCCTGATCCTCGCGGACGAGCCCGTGGCGGGGCTGGACCCGGCGCATCAGATCTCGACGATGGCGCGGTTCGCGTCCCTCGCGCAGGCCGGGCGAAGCGTGATCGTCTCGCTCCACGATCTCGGCCTCGCGGCGCGGCATTGCTCCCGCATTCTGCTTCTGGCCGATGGCGGGATCGCTGCGGACGGGCCGCCGGACGAGGTGCTCACGCCCGACCGGCTGGCCCGTGTCTTCGGCATCCGCGCCTGGTTCGGCATCACGGAGGACGGGCCGGTTTTCCAGCCGCTCGAGGTTTTGCCATGATGGACGGGCGCGCGATCTGCCGACGCCGCCGGCAGGACCGAGGCCCTTGGCGGGGGCAAACCCGAATGAACGAAGCGAAGGGGATCTGACGATGGGCATACGGACATCACGGCGCGCGGGTCTTGTTTTCGCGGGTCTGGCAGCGCTGCTGGCACCAGGGGCGGGACTGGCGCAGATCGAGGACGTCGAGGGGCGTCTCCTCGTCGAGCTGAACGCGGCGCAATCGCTCGACGGGGGGTGCAGCCTGAGCTTTCTCGTCATCAACGGGCTGCCCGAGGCGATCGACAGCCTCGTGCTCGAGGCGGTTCTGTTCGATGCCGGCGGGCAGGTGGACCGGCTGACCCTTTTCGACTTCGGATCGCTGCCCGCGACACGGCCCCGCGTGCGGCAGTTCGTGCTGCCGGGCACGGCCTGCGAGAGCGTCGGCGCGGTCCTGATCAACGGGACGGAGACCTGTGCGGCCGCGGGCGGCGCGCCGCTGGGCTGCGCGGATGCGCTGGAGTTGCGGAGCCGCGCCGAGATCGATTTGCTGGGGTAGGCCGGCAGGTCCGGGAAGGGAGATCGCCATGCAGGGAAACGTCCTCGACGGGATCACCAGATTGTCCGAGCTTGGCGGCCCGGTTGTCCTGCTGCTCGTCGCGATCTCGGTCGTCACGATGGCGGTCGTGGTCTACAAGATCTGGCAATTCGCGGCCTCGGGGGTCGGGCGCCACCGGCATCTGCGCGCCGCCGTGGCCGACTGGGACCGTGGCGCGCGGGACGCGGCGCGGGACCATCTCGCCGCCTCGCGCAGCTATCTGGGCGAGGTCGTCGCGCTGGGCATGGCCGGGCAGGTCGATGCCGGCCGGCTGGAGGCCGAGGCGGAGGAACGTTTCGCAAGGCTCGAGCGGGGGTTTCGCCTGCTCGACACGGTGGCGCAGCTTGCGCCCCTTCTGGGCCTGTTCGGCACCGTGCTCGGCATGATCGCCGCGTTCCGCGCCCTGCAGGAGGCCGGCGCGCAGGTCGACCCCTCGGTGCTGGCGGGCGGCATCTGGGTGGCGCTGCTGACGACGGCGGTGGGGCTTGCCGTGGCGATGCCCACCTCGCTGGTGCTGAACTGGTTCGAGGCCCGGATCGACGCCGACCGTGTCTTTGCCGGCAAGGCGATCCGCACGCTGCTCGCCCCCTCGGTCGGCGATGCGCGGCCCGTGGCGGCCGATGCGGTCGCGCGGTCCGCCGGGCACGCGCGCCTTGCGTAGGCCGGCCCGCGCCCGCGCCCTGTCGATGACGCCGCTGATCGACGTCATCTTCCTGCTGCTGCTGTTCTTCATGCTGAGCTCCACCTTTTCGCGCTACTCCGACGTGGAGATGGATCTGGGCGCCTCGGGCGGCGGCGCTGTGGGGCCGGATGAGGTGGCCTTCCTGCGGCTTGGGCCCGAGGCGGTAGAGTTGAACGGCAGGCCGCTCGCGCTCGAGGCGCTGGTGGCGGGTGTCGCCGCGCTGGATCCCGAGACGATGGTCGTCTCGCTGCGCGACGGGGTCACGGCGCAACGGCTGACCGATCTGCTGGTGACGCTGCGCGCGCTGCCGCAGGTCGAGCTCGTGCTTCTGGGGGACGGCTGATGCGCAGGCCCCGCAGGACCCGGCGCGAGCCCACGATCACGCTGATCAACATCGTGTTCCTGCTTCTGGTGTTCTTCCTGCTGGCGGGCACGCTCGCGCCGCCGCTCGACCGGGACGTGACCCTCGTCGCGACACGGGATCTGCCGCCCGAGCGGCCGCCCGACGCGCTGGTGCTGCATGCCGACGGGGCGCTGACATGGCACGGCCGACCGATCGGTTCCATCGCCGCCTATCTTGCCGAAGCCCCGCCCGAGGCGGCGGCCCGCCCGCGGATCGTGCCCGACCGGGAGGTGCCCGCGCGCCTCCTGATCCGGCTGGGCCAGGAGTTTCGCGCCGCCGGAGCCGAGACCGTTCTGATCGTCACCGAGCGGGGGCTGCGATGATCGCGCGCTCGCTCGCCGTGAAACTGGCCGCGCTGGTCGCGGCGACGGGCGTGCACGCGGCGCTGATCGTCGGGCTGGCCGGCGGCCCCGAGCCGGTTCGCACGCAGGGCGCGGGCGTGCCGGTCGAGGCCCGGCTTGGCACGTCCTTTCGCGACCTCGTTGCGGGCGGTGTCGTGCTGCCCGAACGGCGCGAGAGGACCGAGGCGCTGACGCCGGACCGGCCGCTTCCGGCCCGGACCGGCGCCGAGGCGGAGGCGGCACGCGCGGCCCTGCCCGACCGGGCCGAGGCGCTGCAACACGCGGAGGCGCCGGCCGCCCTGTCGGCGTCGCGGCCCGAGCGCCTGTCCGCGACCCGTCCCGAGACTGCGCTGCGCCCGGACCCGGACCCGGACCCCTCGCCCGAGGCGATCCCCGCCCGCCCCGCCGCGACGCCGGCGGAGCGACCGGATCCCGCGCCCGAACCCGACCCGGCGCAGCTTGCTCACCGGGTTCCGGACACGGCGCTTGCCGCGCAGACGGAGGTCTCGGCCGCGCCCGGCCGCTCCTTGCGTCCGTCAACGCGGCCCGCGGGCGTCGAACGCGCCCCGGCCCCCGTGGCCGAGGCGCCGCCCCGCGACACCCCGCGCCAGGCGCCCTCCGCCCCCGGCAACGCGGCGCGCAATGCCACGGCCGGTACCGCCGTCGGCCGCACCGACGCGCCCGTGGCCGACACCGGCGCCGGCCGTCAGCAGGCGGCGTCGGGGAACGCGGCCGCCAGTTCCTATCCGGGTCAGGTGATGCGCTGCATTTCGCGGGCCGGCCGCCCCCGCGTCGAGGCCCGCGGCACCGCTGTGGTGTCGTTCCGCATCTCGGGAAGCGGCCGGGTGACGGACGCGGCCCTTGCGGCGACTTCGGGCGATGCGGGTCTCGATCGGGCCGCCCTCCGGACGATTTCCGGGGCGGGTCCGTGCCCGGCCCCGCCGCCCGGTGCGCGGACGTCGTTCTCGATCCGCGTGGAGGGGCGTTAGCGACCGGACCCGGCCCATCCGTTCGCGGGCAGGTTGCGCGATCATGGAATTATGCCTGCATGCGCCTGGCCATGGCCACCTTTCGGCGGCCGCCAACAACCGCGGCGCTGGCGTGGCCCCGTACCGTCAGGCCGCGCCGGGCTGGAGGGTGCGCGCCTGCACGGCCAGTTCGGCGAAAAGGGCGGTCGCGCTCTCCGATGAAAGCTGGGCCGGCTCGAACTCAACGTCGGGCATGAAGGCGCGCACCGACAGGGGGCCGGTGCCGCGCATGGCGGCGTGATGCATGGACCATTCGGGGAATTGCCGTTTCGGGGCGTCTGCGACCCGGATGATGCGCAGGTCCGAATGGCGCGCATCCCGCGAGATCCTCAGGAACATCTCCGTGACGGTCGACCGGCCGCCCTCCAGCAGCTGGATGAAGCTGCGATGGTCGAAAACCAGCGCGCCGGTCAGGCCGAGGGGCGGGTTGTTGCGTTGCGCGGCGCCGAGAATGCTTTCCACGATGCCCGCGGGGTCGGTGGAGAGCCGGGAGGAATAGATCAGACTGCAGATCGTCACGGGCCGTCCTTTCTGTCGTCAGAAGAAGATGTCGTCGAGGTCCTGCTCCTCGGAGGTGTCGGTGGCGGTCTCTTCGCTCGGGGCGATGCCGAAGACCGCGTCGTGCACGTCGCGCTCCCGCTGCATGGTGTAGATCGCCCGCACCGCGTCGGCGGCGGCACGATCCGGCACCGCGCCGGGCGCGCCGAGGTCTTGCGCGCGCGCCTTCAGCCGGTCCGGTACCGGGCGCAACGCATCGAGCGCGCGCGTGGCATCGGCCAGGGCGCTTTCGAGATCCTTGACCGACTGAAGCGCCGTGCTTTCCCCCGCCTGCCGGCTTGCGGCCCGCGCATCCTCGGCCTGCAGATCCCGCCGCGCGTCGTCGAGGATACCCTCCAGCGCCTCGGCATGGGCGACGACCGCGGTCGCCATCGTGTCGCTGCCCGTGGTCAACTGCTCCATCAGGCTCTTGCAGGTGGCGAGTTCCGCCGAGGTATTCCTTGCGTGTTCGCCGACCGCCGCCGCGAGGTTGGACATCGCGCGGCTCGTGCGCTCGTCGCCACGCGCCAGAAGCAGCGAGTTGATCGCCGACAGCCCGATGTCCTCGGACTGGTCCTGCAGCGTCGAAAGCGCCTCGCGGGCCACCTGCATGGACCGTTGCAGGACTTCCGCGCCCTCGCGGACCACGTTGGCCGCGCGTGACACGGAGGCGGCCTGCTGCACGGCGGTGTCGAGTGCGGCGTGTTGCAGCGACGCCTCGCGCAGGGCGTCCGCGGCCATGCCGTCCTCGTGAAAATGGCCCGCCGCTTCGGTGGCCAGCGCCGACAGGCGCCCGACACGGTCCTGCGTCTCGAGGATGGCGGCTTGCGTGTCGGCCGCCAGCGCCTCGAGCTGGGCGCGGGTGATGGCCGACAGTTCGGCCCGCCTAGCCAGCGTCTCGACATGTTCCATGCGTTGCCGGAAGGCGTCCGAGAACTGCATCAGCGAGACGAGGCCGTTGAGATCGGACCAGAGCCTGTCCCGCAAGGCGCGCGCCGCGTCGGCCAGCCCCGTGAGCCGGGCGCCTTGCGCCTCCGGGGACGGGGGCGCGTCGGACCTGTCCGCGATCGCCCCGAGCAGCACGTCGAGCGCGTCGACCGCGTCCTGCGCCGCGATGCCGGCCGAGGAAATGTGGTCGGTGACCTCGGAAAGCGTCTCGCGCACGCGCTCGGCCGTCTTGCCGAGATCGGCGGACCTGTTGCCAAGGGTCTCGGTGTAGTCGTCGAACCGATCCGATCCCATCGACCGCGCCGTCAGCTTCGACAGCGAGGCGATGGCGCGCAACGCCACGGCGCGGCCGCGCAGCGCTTCGAGAACGCTGCGCGCCTGGTTCGCCTGCGACAGGCGTGCGGCCATGGTGTCGGCGCAGGCGAGGGGGGTCAGCGCCGATCTTGCCTGCCGCGCCGCGCCGCCAAGGTCGTGCTGCCCGGTCGCCAAGCCCATGGCGGTCTCGCCCAGGAACTCGGCAATCCGGGTGCCGCTGTCGCGGATCGGGCCCATCACGTCGATCAGCCGCGCGAATCCCGGCACGGCCGTCTCCGACATGTCCGTCTGCGACGGGTCGGCGGATTGCTCTGACATCGAATGGGACATGGGTCTCCCGCAAGCGAACTCGCGGCCAAGGTCGCTTCCATGCGTAAGGAATTCGTAAACGGGTGTCTTGAATGCAATCCAATTCCCGAAGCGCCATCAATGGTTTGGATACCAATTCCGCCCAGAACTTGCCGGCGAAAACGAGGCGTGCCGAGGGCCGGGCCTGGTCCGGTGCGGCCCGTCGGGGTGGTTGAGAAGAGGAAAGGCCAATGGCGAAAAAGGGCGTGTCGAAGAAGCACAGGCGCAAGGCCCCCGATGCGGTCCCGACCGAGGAAACCGTGATCGCCGTGACCCTGATCGAGGCGCAACTGGACGTGGCCGGAGCGGTCGCGCTGCGCGAGGATTTGCTGTGCGCCATGTCCGAAGGCGCGGTCCGGATCGAGCTGTCCGAAGGAAAGCCCACGCAGCCTGCTCTCCAGCTTCTGGCGGCGGCCCGGAACTCGGCGCGGTCGGGCCATGACGTGTCCTTCGAACCTGTGGCCAGCGCCATTCTGAACACCATGATCGAGGAGGCCGTTTGACAATGACCAGGACCGTTCTGACCATCGACGACAGCAAGTCGGTGCGCGACATGGTGGCCTTCGCGCTGGCCCCCGAAGGTTACACGGTCGTGCAGGCCAATGACGGCGCGCAGGGGCTCGATCAGCTCCGCTCCGTGGCGCCGCACCTCGTGATCACCGACCTCAACATGCCGGTCATGGACGGCATCAGCTTCATCGAGGCGGCCCGCCGCGACCCGAAGGGCACGGGCGTTCCGATCATCATGCTGACGACGGAGACCTCGCCGGACATGAAGGCGCGCGGCAAGGCGGCAGGGGCGACGGGCTGGATCGACAAGCCCTTCGATCCCGCCAAGCTTGTCGCCGTGGCCAGGAAGCTTCTGGGCTGAGCGGTCGGACGATGTCGCTGGAGCAGATCACCGAGAGTTTCCTGTCCGAGGCCGCGGAACTGGTGGACGACCTCGAGGCGGGCCTTCTGACGCTGGAGGACGACCCCTCGCCCGCCCGGATCGACGCCGTCTTCCGCGCATTGCACACGCTGAAGGGATCGGGCTCGATGTTCGGCTTCGTCGAGCTGTCGGGTTTCGTCCACCATTTCGAGACCGCCTTCGAGGAGGTGCGCGCAGGCCGCCGTGGCGTGGACCCCCGCATCGTCGGTGCGGCGCTCGCGGCCTGCGACATCGTCCGCGCGCTGATCGAGCTGCCGCCGGGCAGCGAAGCGGCGCGCGACAGGGCCGGCGACAGTTTGGCGATGGAGGTTCTTCAGAAGCTGAACGCCGCGGATGCAGCGTTAGCAGGGGGCCAGCCATCTGCGGCGAAGCCCGGAGACAGCGCGCCGGCGCCCGAAGCCCGGGAGGCCGCCATGGCGCAGCTCGGGCATGACACGGGATCGTCGGCGCCGCAGACGCGCTGGCGCATCCGCTACCAGCCCGCCGCGAACGATCTGCGGAACGGCGCGCGCCCCGATCTTCTGGTAGAAGAACTTCTCGCGCTTGGCGAGGGAACCGTGCGCATGGACGCAAGCCGCGTGCCCGATCTGGCCGCGCTCGACCCGACCGAGGCGTCGCTGGGCTGGATCGTGGATGTGTCCGGCGCGATGTCCCGTGAGGATATCGACGATGTGTTCGTCTTCGCCGATGACGCGGAGATCGCCGTGGAGCGCGTCGACGCACCCTCGCCCGAGACCGAGAGCCCCGACCTTCCCGAAAGCACGCGCGTGACCGAAACGGCACGCCCCCCCGCGCCCGCGTCGGCGCCCGAGGACAGGCCCCCCGCGAGGGAGCGGTCGAGTGCGGCCATGGCGAAGGCCGAAACCCTCAAGGTGCCGGCCACGCGCGTCGATCAGATGATGGAAACCCTGGGCGAGCTCGTCATCGCGCAAAGCCGCCTCATGCAAGGCGCGACCCGCCACCGCGATCCCGCGCTGGAGGGCGCCATCGAGGAGGTGGAGCGCCTGGTCCTGACCCTGCGCGAAGCCGCGCTGTCCATGCGGATGCTGCCCGTCGAGACGGTGTTCGGCAAGTTCCGCCGCGTGGTCCGCGACCTCTCGGACAGCCTCGGCAAGGAGGTGGAGCTTCAGACGCGCGGCGGCGAGACCGAGGTGGACAAGAACGTGCTGGACCGCCTGACCGATCCGCTGGTCCACATGCTGCGCAATTCGCTCGACCACGGGCTCGAGGCCCCCGAGGCGCGCCGTGCGGCCGGCAAGCCCCGCACGGGCACCGTGCGGCTTTCGGCCCGGCAGGACGGCGGCAGCATCGTTCTGGAGATCGCCGATGACGGGCGCGGCCTGAACACGGACGCCATCCGCCGCCGCGCCATCGACAAGGGCCTGATCTCGGCCGAGGACGGCTTGACCGACCAGCAGGTCATGGCGCTGATCTTCGCCGCGGGCTTTTCCACCGCCGAAACGGTGTCCGACGTGTCGGGGCGCGGCGTCGGCATGGATGCGGTGCGCCAGACCGTCGATGCGCTCGGCGGCACGGTCGACGTGGCCTCGAAACCCGGGCAGGGGACGCGGATTTCCCTGACGCTGCCGGTGTCGCTGGCCATCGTTGAGGGCTTGCGCGTGAAGGTCGGCAAGGATGTCTGCGTCCTGCCGCTGGCCTCGGTCGACGAATGCGTCGACATGCCCCCCGACGGGACCGAGCGGGCCTCGGGGCGAAGCTCGATCACGGTGCGGGGCGAGCTTCTGCCGGTCGTCGATCTCGAGGCCGTCATGGGCTGGCACCACGACAGGGACACGGGCCGCCAGCGCCGCCTCGTGATCGTCCGGTCCGGCGGCCAGCGCATCGCTCTTGGCGTCGACGACATCCTCGGCCAGGCGCAGACGGTGGTGAAGCCGCTCTCGCCCTTCCACAGCGGCTGCAAGGGACTGGCCGGCGCGACGATCCTGGGCGACGGCTCCGTCGCGCTGATCCTCGACGTGCCGGGCGCCATCTCGGCGGCCTACGACCTTCGGCGGGCGGCAAGATGAAGAAGACCGATCATACCGTGCTGGTGTTCCTGCTCGACGGCGAGACCTTCGCCCTGCCGATCGACAACGTGCTGGAAATCGTCGACCCCGTGGCCGTGACGCCCGTGCCCCATGCGCCCGAGATCGCGCCGGGCCTCGTGAATGTGCGCGGCACGATCCTGCCGCTGTTCGACATCCGACACCGCCTCGGCCTGCCGCCGAAACCGAAATCGCGCGAGGCGCGGATGGTCGTCTTCGACGCCGCGCAGGACGGGCGCACGGTGCGGCTCGCGTTTCTCGCCGACGCGGTGGAGCGCGTGCTCGATCTCGAGCCCGCCGCGGTCAGCGACTTCCCTGAACTCTGCGCGATGTGGCCGGCCGAGTGCCTGGCCGGCGCGGGCCACCAGGGCGACACGCTCATCGTTCGCCTGTCTCCCGATACCGTATTTCAGATCCCCGACGCCGTGCGCGCCGCCAGTGACGAAGGAGCCATGCAATGACCGACCTGACAGGCCCAAGCCGCCCCGCGGCGCGACGCGGCGGATTATCCATCCGGATGCGCCTCGTTCTGACCTTCGCGGTGGTGCTCGGCATCCTCGCGGCGCTCGGCGTTTTCGCCCTGTCGCGCATGGGGCAACTGAACGATGCCATGCATCACGCGATCGACGTCTCGGCGCTCAAGATGGAACTGGCGCTGCGGATGGAGGCCGATTTCTACGCGCTCGAGGGCGAACAGGCGGCGTTGCTGCTGGCCGGCACGCTCGGAGAGGCTCGCGGGCTGCAGGCGGATATCGATGCCCGGCTCGAGACGATCGCGGAGTTGCGCGCGCAATTGGCCGAGCTTGCCGGAGCTCGGGAGGAGCGGCTTCTCGAGCGCTTCGATGCCGCTTTCGCGGATTTCGCCCGGATCGAGCATGATATCTCGGAGCTTGTCTTTTCGGATCTCGAACGGGGCGCGGGCCCCGGCGCGGCGGGGCTCGGCGGCCTCGGCGCAGGCGGGGCCGCCGGTGCGTCAGCGGGCGGCCGGGCGCAGGCGCTCGAGCTGTTCCGCGGATCGGCGAGCGACGTGGTCGATGCGTCGAAAGCGGTGCTGATCGAACTCGTGGACCTGGAGGCCCAGACGCTCGCCTCGGACCGTGACCAAAGCTATGCGACCTACGCGGCTGCGCGGCGGATGACCCTTGCCGGCATCGCACTCGCCGTCGTGATCGCGGCCGCCGCGGCCTTCTGGATCGTGCGCAGCCTCAGCAGCGGGCTCGGCCGGGCCACATGGGCCGTGCGCCAGGTCGCGCTGGGCGATACCAGCATCGACCTGTCGGACCGGAGCGGGGACGAGATCGGCCAGCTGCTGGGCGAGTTGGAGCATATGAACACGGCCCTTTCGGGCATGGCCCGGACGGCCGAGGCGCTGGCGGCGGGCGATCTGACCGTCAAGGCCAGGCGCCGCTCGGACGCCGACCGGCTGGGCATCGCTTTCGAGGGGATGATCGCCAAGCTCCGCGAAGTGATCGAGAGCGTGTCGGTCAGCGCCGAAGGGGTCGCGACGGGCGCGGGCGCGCTCAGCGCCACCTCGCAGCAATTGAGCCAGGGCGCCACGCAACAGGCCGCCGCCGCCGAGGAGGCCTCCGCCGCCATGGAAGAGATGTCGGCCAATATCCGTCAGTCGGCGGACAATGCCTCCGAGACCGAAAAGATCGCCGAGGCTGCCGCCGAGGAAGCGACCCAGTCGGGCGCCGCCGTGAAGGAGGCCGTGGAGGCGATGAAGACCATCGCCGACAAGATCACCATCATCCAGGAGATCGCGCGCCAGACCGATCTTCTGGCCCTCAACGCCGCGGTCGAGGCGGCCCGCGCCGGCCCCCATGGCAAGGGTTTCGCCGTGGTCGCCGCCGAGGTGCGCAAGCTGGCCGAACGCAGCCAGGATGCCGCGGGTGAGATCGGAGAGCTGTCGGGCCGGACCGTCGAGGTCTCGGTCAAGGCGGGCGAGCAGCTGGAAAAGCTCCTGCCGTCGATCCGGCGTACCGCGGATCTTGTGCAGGAAATCTCGGCCGCGAGCCGCGAGCAGAACGTGGGCGCAGACCAGATCAACCAGGCGATCCGGGAACTTGACCAGGTCATCCAGCAGAATGCCGGCGCCTCGAACGAGGCCAGCCGGGTCTCTTCGGAACTTGCCGCGCAGTCCGACGAGCTTTCCGGCCTTATCCGCTATTTCGACCTGGGCAAGGAGCGGCGCCGCCGCGTCGAGGCGCGCCCACCCCTTGCGCCCCCCAAGGCGCAGGCAGAGGCCGACGACGCCTGGCGCAAGGATGCGGAGGCCGATCGCGCCGGATCGGGCGGACTCGACCTCGATCTCGGCAGCCTGCCGGACGACGAGTTCGGCGAGGTGGCCCGTGGCTGACGCGCCCTTCCCCTGGGACGAGGCGGAGGCCACGGCCGCCCAGCCGGTGTCCGAGGCCGCAGAGACGCGGACCTTCCTGACCGTCGAGGTCGGCGGCAGCGTCTTCGCCCTCGACGTGGCCTCCGTGCACGAGGTGCTCGACCCGCGACCCGTCGCCCCCTTGCCCGGCGCCGACATGGCGGTGCTGGGCACGTTCGACCTGCGCGGCAAGTCCGTGATGGTCGTCGACGGTGGGTCGGTGTTCGACCTCGCCCGGGCGGCGATCGGCTCGGAGGAACGCTTCGTGGTGGTCGCGCGCGAGGGCGACCCCGAGGGCGCACTGATCGGCGTCGCGGTCGACCGCGTCCACGCCGTCGAGGACCTGGACCTGACCGCCTTCGAGCGCCCGCACGGGGAATGCGGCGCGACGCATCGCTCGCCGGTCGAGGCGATCCTGCGGCGCGGCGACGAGGCGGTGCTGAAGGTCGATCTCATGCGCTCCCTCCAGGAACTTGGGGTGCTCTGCGCATGAGCGGGACCATCGCCATGCCGGAGGTCGCACGGATATCTCCCGCGCAGGCGGCGGCCTTCGTGGACCTCGCCCGTCTGCGCGGCGGGCTGTCGCTCGATGCCGGAAAGACGCAATTCTTCGAGACCCGCCTCGGCGCGCTGATCCGCGAGCAGCGCTTCGGCTCGGCCGAGGCCCTTCTGGCGGCCGCGCGCGCCGACAGCCGCATCGCCGACACGGTGCTGGAACGGCTGACCACACACACCACGTCCTTCTTTCGCGAGCCGGGCCATTACAAGTGGCTGCAAGGGCAGGGTTTCGCGCGGCTGACGCAACGCGCGCTGACCTCGTCGGAGCCCTTCACGATCTGGTCGGCCGCCTGCTCCACCGGCGCGGAGCTTTGGTCAGCGGGCATGGAATGGCTCGACTGGCAGGGCACGTCCGCCCGCAAGGATCCCCTGTCGCTGATCGGGACGGACGTTTCGCAACGCATCCTGCGGATCTGCGCCGGGGCCACCTATCGCGACGAGGAGGTCCAGGGCGTCCCCCCGGCCCGTCGCAACCGCTACCTTCTGTGCTCGCGCACCGCGCGGGACGGGATGGGCAAGCCCTACTGGCGGATCGCGCCGGCCCTGCGCGCGCGCGCCGCGTTTCTTCAGGCGAACCTGCAGAAGCTGGAACAGCTTCGCCCCTTCAACGCGGATGTCGTCTTCCTGCGCAACGTCCTGATCTATTTCGAACCCGACGACCGCGACCGCGTGGTCAGGGCCGTCGTCCGGCGCATTCGGACGGGCGGGGTCCTGATGACGGGTCATGCCGAGCGGATCGAACCGGATCGCTACGGCCTGCGCTCGGAGGGGCCGTCCCTTTTCGTGAAGGAAAGCTGACGCGCGATGAAGGATACCGGAGGCACCCCCCCGTCGCGGGTTCTCATCGTGGACGACAGCGCCGTCGTCCGAGAGGCGCTGACCCAGATCATCAATGCCGACCCGCGGCTGACGGTCATGGCCTCGGCGGCCGATCCCTTCCGGGCCGCCGAGCGTCTGAAGAAGGAGGTGCCGGATGTCATCACGCTCGACGTGGAGATGCCGCGCATGGACGGCATCACCTTTCTGCGGCGGCTGATGGCGCAGCGCCCGATCCCGGTCGTGATGTGCTCCTCGCTGGTGGAGGGTGGGTCGGAGACGCTGATGGAGGCGCTGGAGGCCGGCGCCACCGATATCATTCTCAAGCCCAAACTCGACGTGAGAGCCGCGCTCGAGGACGCCCGCGTCACGATCTGCGACACGATCCGTGCCGCCGCGCTGGCAGGGCCCGCGAAACTCCGCCCGCCGCGACGCGCGCCCGAGAAGAAGCTGACCGCCGATGCCGTCATCGCCCCCGCCGCGCCGCGCAGGGCGATGTCCAAGACCACCGAGAAGATCATCGCGGTCGGCGCTTCGACGGGTGGGACGGAGGCGCTGCGCGTCTTCCTCGAGGATCTGCCGCGCGACGCGCCGCCCGTGGTGATCGTGCAGCACATGCCCGAGGGTTTCACCTCGGCCTTCGCCAGGCGGCTGAACACGCTCTGCGCCGTGGAGGTCGCCGAGGCGCGCGACGGCGATCGGCTCCTGCGCGGGCGCGCGCTGATCGCGCCGGGCAACAGGCACACGCTGGTCGTGCGGTCGGGGCACCAGTACGGCGTGGCGGTCAGGGACGGCCCTCTCGTCTCCCGGCACCGGCCCTCGGTCGACGTGCTGTTCCGGTCGGTGGCGCAGGTCGCGGGCTCGAACGCGGTGGGCGTGATCATGACCGGCATGGGCGATGACGGCGCGGCCGGCCTGAAGGAGATGTTCGACGCCGGCGCCACCACCTTCGGCCAGGACGAGGCAAGCTCGGTCATCTACGGCATGCCGAAGGCCGCCTTCGAGGCCGGCGCGGTCGGCAGGCAGGCGCCGCTCGACATGCTTTCGGGGCTTGCCCTCGCGGCCGCGAAGGCGTGATCCGGGGCCGGTCCCGGGACCGTCTCGGGACAGTGTCCGCCCCGGCACGGCTTGCAATTCCCCGCCACCTGCGCTGAGACAGGTCAAGGCATGCAGACGGCAACGAGGGGGAAGACATGCGCATCGTTTCGTTCCGGCACGGCGACGGACGTGTCAGTTACGGCGTGACGGACGGTACCACGTTACGGGACGCCGGCGCGGTCCTCGGCGGCCGTTTCCCCGATCTCGCCGCCGTTCTGGCCGCCGGCGCTCTGGCGGAGCTCGAGGGCGTGGGCGAGGAACTGCCGCTGTCGGCCGTCACGCTCCTGCCGCCTGTCCCGCGGCCCGAGAAGATCCTGTGCATCGGCCTGAACTACCTGCCGCATATCCTCGAGACCGGGCGTCCGAAGCCCGAAAAGCCCACGATCTTCACGCGCTACCCCTCCTCTCTTGTAGGGCACGGGGTGCCGATCCAGCGCCCCGCGGCCAGCACGAAACACGATTACGAAGGCGAACTGGCCGTCATCATCGGCAAGTCCGGGCGCCACATCGCCGAGGCCCGCGCCTGGGACCACATCGCGGGCTATGCCTGCTTCAACGACGGCTCGATCCGCGACTGGCAGAACCACACGACGCAGTTCTGGCCCGGCAAGAATTTCGAGGCCTCGGGCGCCTTCGGGCCGTGGATGGTCACGCCCGACGAGGTGGGCGACATCACCACCCAGACGTTGACCACGCGGGTGGACGGGGCCGTCGAGCAGCACACGCCGATCAACGACATGGCCATCGGCATCCCCGAACTGATCGCCTACGCCTCGACGGTGGCGACGCTCGAGCCCGGCGACGTGATCGCCACGGGCACGCCGGGCGGCGTCGGCGCGCATCGCGAGCCCCGGCTCTGGCTCGAGCCGGGCATGACCGTCGAGGTCGAGATCAGCGGTGTCGGCACGCTCTCCAACGGGGTGATCGACGAGATCCGCTGACAGGGCGCGAACACGAGCCGGACTTGCGCGATCAGGCACGATGGCTCTGCGCGCATGTGCGTTGATGCAAGGGGACCGAGGGCCGATGTGACAGTGTGAAAGCGCCGGCAGGCGTATCGCGTCACGAGGGGAGCACAGACCATGACCCGCAAGATCCCGGGCCTGCACCATGTCACGGCCATTTCCGGTCCGCCGCAGGCCAATCTCGACTTCTATTCCGGCCGCCTGAAACAGCGGCTGGTGAAAAAGACGGTGAATTTCGACGATCCCGGCACCTATCACCTCTATTACGGGGATGAGGCCGGTTCGCCCGGCACCATCCTGACCTTCTTTCCCTTCGCCAACGCCGGGCCGGGCCGCGCCGGTCCCGGGATGGCCGCGGCCTATGCCTACGCGGTTCCGAAGGGCCGGTTCGACGCCTGGATGGAAGACCTCGCGCTCGACGCGGTCGACTTCGCCGGGCCGAGCGAGCGGTTTGGAAGCCGTGTGATCGTGCTGCGCGACCCCGACGGCGCGCCCGTGGAACTGGTCGAGACCGACCGGACAAGCGACGCGGCCCTCGACGGGTTCCATTCCGTCACGCTCTGGGAACGTGACCTCGGGCCGACTGCGCGTCTGCTCGTGGATGTGTTCGGCTACGAGGAAGCGGGGCACGAGACGGTGGATGGTGTCGAGCGGCTGCGCCTCCGGACGCCCGGCGATGCGCGCGGTGCGGTCGTGGACCTGATGCGCTCGGACGCGCCCTCCATCGGGCGGCAGGGGGCGGGCACGATCCACCACGTGGCCTTCCGCGCCGAGGATGACGAGACGCAGGCGGCCTGGCGCGAGGCCGTGGCGAGCGCGGGCTTCGCGCCGACGCCCGTGATCGACCGCCAGTATTTCAACGCGATCTACTTCCGGGAACCTGGCGGCGTCCTCTTCGAGATCGCCACCGATCCGCCGGGCTTTGCCGTCGACGAAGACCCGGCGCATCTGGGCGAGGCCTTGATGCTGCCCGAGAAATACGAGCCCCTGCGCGACCGGATCGAGGCGGTCCTGCCGCCGCTGGAGCGCGCGTGATGGGCGCCGCGATCCGTCAGGCCGGGGCCGATCCGCGCGACGCGCGCCAGGGCCTCGTGCTCCTGCATGGGCGCGGCGCGACGGCCGAGGGCATCCTGGATCTCGGCCGCGCGCTCTCCCTGCCGGACCTGGCGCTCGCCGCCCCGCAGGCGCCGGGCCGAAGCTGGTGGCCGACCTCGTTCCTCGCGCCCTCGGGCCTGATGGAGCCGCACGTCGACGCCGGTCTTGCCGCCGTCGACGCCGCCATCGCGGCGCTGGTGGAAGGTGGCCTGCCCCGCGACCGGATCGCCCTTGCGGGCTTCAGCCAGGGCGGCTGCCTCGCGCTGGAATACGCAGCAAGGCGCGGGGGCCTGCGCGCCGTCTTCGGCCTTTCCGCCGGGCTCGTGGGCACGGGCGATGCCGCGGGCGGACCCGAGGCGTCGCTATATGGCCACGGTCCCAAGCGGTTCGATTACGACACGGATCTCAAGGGCATCCCGGTCGAAATCACCGTGCACGAAGAGGATCCGCACATCCCGCTGGCCCGCGCGCGGGACAGCCTTGCCGTGTTCGAAAGCCTCGGCGCTCAGGCGCGGTTCGCGGTGACCCCGGGACCGGGGCACGGGATCGGCCCCGAGGCGGTGGCCGCCATGCGCGGCCACCTCAACCTCTGAGCAAACGGCTCAGCCCAGCACCTCGGCGATGGCCTCGGCCGTGACGGAGACGATGGTATCGGCCTCCTCCCGGCTGAGGCAGAGCGGCGGCGCGAAGCCGATGATGTCGCCCTGCGGCATGGCCCGCGCGACGACCCCGCGCGCCCCCATGGCGCCCACGATCCGCGGCACGATCTTCTCGGCCGCATCGAAGCCCTGCCGCGTGTCGCGGTCCCTGACCATCTCGACCGCGGTCAGCATGCCCGCGCCGCGCACCTCGCCCACATGTCCGTGCTCTCCCACGGCCTCGGCCATGGTCCGCGTCAGGTAGCCGCCCACCTCGCCGGCATTCGCCACAAGGCCCAGGCTGTCCAGAAGCTTCAGGTTCGCGACCCCCGCCGCCGCCCCGATCGGGTGGGCGGAGTAGGTCCAGCCATGCCCAAGCGGCCCGAATTCGTCGGTGCCCTGCTCCAGCACCTTCCAGACGCCCTCGGACACGATGGAGCCCGACAGCGGCGCATAGGCCGAGGTCAGGCCCTTGGCGATGGTCATGATGTCGGGCGTGATCCCGTAATGGGGCGAGCCGAACATCTCGCCCAGCCGCCCGAAGCCCGTCACGACCTCGTCGGCGATCAGCAGGATGTCGTGGCGGCGCAGGATCGGTTCGATCGCCTCCCAGTAGCCCGCGGGCGGGGGCACGATGCCGCCCGTGCCCAGCATCGGCTCGGCGATGAAGGCGGCGATTGTGTCCGCGCCTTCCGCCTCGATCAGCGCCTCGAGATCGGCGGCGCATTGCGCGCTGAACTGTTCCTCGGTCTGCGCCGCATCCGCGCGGCGGTAGTAATAGGGCGAGGTCGTGTGCAGCACCGTGTCGAAGGGCAGGTCGAACTTCTGGTGAAACAGCGACAGCCCCGTGAGCGAGCCCGACATCAGCCCCGAGCCGTGATAGCCCCGCCAGCGCGAGATGATCTTCTTCTTCTCGGGCCGGCCGAGGATGTTGTTCATGTACCAGACAAGCTTGATGTTGGTCTCGTTCGCGTCCGAGCCGCCGAGGCCGAAATAGACCCGGCTCATGTGATCGGGCGCGCGGTCCATGACCATCTGCGCCAGCGTGATCGAGGCCTCCGTGCCGTGACCCACATAGGCGTGGTAATAGGCCAGCTCGCGGGCCTGCGCGGCGATGGCCTCGGCCACCTCCTGCCGCCCGTAGCCGATGTTCACGCAGTAAAGCCCCGCGAAGGCGTCGAGCAGCCGGTTGCCGTCCCGGTCGGTGATGTAACAGCCCTCGGCGCTCTGGATGATGCGCCCCGGCGCCTCGCCGCGCGCGTGCTGCGCAAGGTGGGTCGAGGGATGGATGAAGCTGTCGCGGTCCCATTTCGCCAGTTGGTCATTGGTCAGCATCGGGGACTCCTTTCTCTGTTTCACTCGGAGCCTAGCAGGATCCTGGCCCACGGGGCAGGGGCAAGCCGCCATGGCGCGCCCGTGTCGCGCCCATGGGTGGCGGGGTGCGGGCGGCGCCCTGCAATTCCCCTCGCACCGCTCGCCAAGCAACGCTAGGTTCGCGCCCATGACCGTCCCAGCCATCGCATATTCCCCCGAACAGGCCGAGGCCCATGACCGCGTCGCGGCGATGCTGCGCAGGCAGGGCGTCGATCTCGACCGCGGCACGATCACGCCCATGGCCGAGGGCAAATCCGCCGTCCTCGCGGTGATCGGCAAGGCGGGCTCGGGCAAGACGCTGCTGCTGGCGGAACTCGTGCGCGCGCTCGAGGCGGCCGGGGTGGACATCGTCTCGGGCGACTGGGAAGGCCGCCGCCGCAAGGACCGCCGCACGGCCGCCATCCTCGCGCCCACCAACAAGGCCGCCAGTGTGCTCCGCGTCCGCGGTGTGCCCGCCACCACGATCCACCGCATCCTCTACACGCCCGTCTACGACCCCGAGTTCGAGAAGGTGGCCGAATGGATGGCTGGCAATGGCGAGCGCCCCGCGATCGAGGCGCTGACCGACGAATTGCTCGACCGCGCCAAGGCCGTCTACGACGTCCACAAATCCGTGCCCGCCGCGCTCGCCTCGGCGGGCCTGCGCGGGTCCGACTTCATCACCGGCTGGAAGCGCCGCGAGGATCCGCTCGACATCGGCCTCGTCGACGAAAGCTCCATGCTCGACGCGCGCCAATACGACGACCTGTCCGAGATCTTCCCCGCCCTCGTCCTCTTCGGCGACCCCGCGCAGCTCGCCCCCGTGGGCCAGTCGGGCGAGATGGTCTTCGACCGGTTCAAGCCCTCGCAGCGGCTGGAACTCAACCGCGTCCACCGGCAGGAGGCAGACAATCCGATCCTCGATCTCGCCCATGCGCTGGGCGACGAGGCGCTGAGTTTCGAGCGGTTCGAGCGCATGGTCGAGGACGCCGCCCGCACGGACCCCCGCGTGGAGATCGCGACGCGCGCCGACAGCGACATGATGGCCCGCAGCCCCGTCCTGGTCTGGCGCAACGCCACCCGCATCCGCCTGATCACGGCCTTCCGCGCCGCCCATGGCGCGCCCGAGGATGCGCTCATCCCCGGTGAGCCGCTTCTGTGCGACGGGATCGAACTGCCGCTGAAGCACCGCAAGCGCCGCATCGACCTCGAGGCGCGCGGCCTCATCAAGGGCGCGCCCGTGATCTATCTCGGCCCGGGCAAGCGCGACGGTTTCTCGCGCCTGCATGTCGTGGGCGCCGACAGCCCGCGCCTCTCCGCGGCCTCCATCGTCAAGATCGAGAAGCCCGACGAGGAAGAACCCTTCATCCCCTACGCCGCGCGCATGGGCGCGACCTTCCTGCACGGGGCGGCGGTCACGATCCACAAGGCGCAAGGCAGCCAGTGGCCCGCCGTGCAGGTCTTCGCCCCCGACCTCTACGCCGCCGCGCGCTCCGGCCGGGTCGAGGCCGGACAGGCGCTGTGGAAACGGCTCGCCTACGTGGCGATCACCCGCGCCGAGGAGCGGCTGATCTGGGTCACGCGCTACCGGCTTTCGAAACCGCAGACCCCGCTCGGCATCGACGACCTCAAGACGCCCGCCGCGCCCCTCGCCCTCGAAGAGGAGACCGACAGCCCATGAAGACCGCCCCATGAAAACTGCCATCGTCACCGGAGCCAGCGCCGGGATCGGCCATGCGGTCGCATCGAAGCTTTTGCAGGCAGGCTGGACCGTCGGCCTCGCCGCGCGCCGCACCGGGCCGCTCCATGCCATGGCCGAGGATTTCGGCGACGCCGCCGTGCCCCTCCCGCTCGACGTGACCGACGCCGACGCCGTGCAGATCGCCTTCCACGATTTCGCCGAACGCACGGGCCGCCTCGATTGCCTGTTCAACAATGCCGGCATCTTCACGCCGGCGGCCCCCCTCGACGAGATCGCCATCGAGGACTGGCGCCGCGCCGTCGACGTGAACCTCACCGGCATGTTCCTCTGCGCGCGCATGGCCTTCCGCATCATGCGCCGGCAGGACCCCCAGGGCGGGCGCATCATCAACAACGGCTCGATCTCCGCCCATGTCCCGCGCGAGGGCGCCGCCCCCTACACGGCCACCAAGCACGCCGTCACCGGCCTCACCCGCCAGATCGCGCTCGACGGCCGCCCCTTCGCCATCGCGGGCAGTCAGATCGACATCGGCAACGCGGAAACCGACCTGCTGCGCGGCATCGCCGAACAGGCTCGCGCTGCAGGGCAGACACCGCCCCCGATGATGGACGTGGCCCACGTGGCCGACGCCGTCCTCGCCATGGCCGAGCTGCCGCTCACGGCCAATGTCCTCTTCCAGACCCTCATGGCCACGACCATGCCTTACGTGGGCCGCGGCTGACCCCTCGACAGACCCCGCCCCTTCTTCTTGTCCAAAATACGGCCGCCGGAGGCGACGCGCCCGGACGGGGCTCGATGCCCCGGCCGGGCGCTACCCCCGAAGATAGCGGAACGCCGCCGACGCGAGCCATCCCGCCGCGATCGCGATGGCCAGCGACAGGATCCCGTAGATCAGCGGCCGGTCATGGGCGAGGTTGTAGATCCACCGCTCCAGCCCGACCTTGCGCACGTCGATATCCTGGCTCATCACGTCCACCACCTCGCCGCCCCGCGTCAGGAAGATCCGCGTGCGGTAATCCCCCTCGACAAGGTTCGCGGGCAGCCGGACCTGCGTGTCGAAGAGCGTGTCCCCCCGCAGCGTCACGCGCCCCTCGTTCAACTGGTAAAGCGTCTCGTCCGTCCGGATCCGGATCAGCGCGTCGATGAAGGCCTCCTGGTCCGTGACGCCCGTGCCCACCGCGCGGATCGCCCAGGGGGCCGAGACCCGGTGCCGCAGATCCTCGGTATAAGTGATCGCGGTCTCCAGGTCCGCCGTCGTCGCCACCGCGTAGAAGGTCGGCGCCGCGTCGATCTCGGCAGCGTCGGTGTTCACCCAGATGCCGAAACGGCGGTCCTTGCGGCGCACGGTAACCGGCCGCGGCGGTCCCTCCACGGTGATGATCACGTGCAGGTCGGACCCCTCGGGCGGGGGCGCCTCGCGGCTGACCGCGCCGAAGATCAGGATCTCCGAGCCCTCGAAATTCGTCGTGATCGAGATCGCGTCGCGGCTCAGGCCCGCGACGACCGTCTCGGCAGGCAGCCCTCCCGCCGCGCCCAGCCAGGCGGCAAGCGCCAGCACGAGCCGGATCAATGCGCCGCCCCCGGCGTGCCCAGCGTGTAAAGCTCGGCCGGCATCACCAGGAGGTCGAAGGCAAGCTTGCCGCAGACCGCCAGCACCATCACCGCCAGCAGGATCCGCAACTGCTCGGCCTTGAGGTTCACCCCGATCCGCGTGCCGATCTGCGCGCCGATCACGCCCCCCACCAGCAGAAGAACCGCCAGCACCATGTCGACGGTGTAATTCGTCGTCGCATGCATCAGCGTCGCAAAGCCGGTCACGAAGATGATCTGGAACAGCGACGTGCCCACCACGACCTTCGTGGGCATGCCCAGAAGGTAGATCATCGCCGGCACCATGATGAAGCCGCCGCCCACGCCCATGATCGCGGCCAGCACACCCACGAAAAGCCCCACCAGGAGCGGCGGGATGACCGAGATGTAAAGGCCCGAGGTCCGGAACCGCATCTTGAAGGGCAGGGCGTGGATCCACGTGCGCTGCCGGCGCGGCGGGGGCGCCGCTCCGGGGCTCGACCGCGCCCGGCGGATCGCCCGCAGGCTCTCGAGGAACATGAGCCCGCCGATGATCCCCAGGAACACCACGTAGCAAAGCCGCACCAGCAGATCGACCTGCCCGATCCGGCTGAGCGCGGCGAAGACCTGCACGCCGATGGCCGCCCCCACCAGCCCCCCGATCAGAAGCACGGTTCCCATCCGCAGATCCACCGTCTTGCGCCGCAGATGCGCCAGCACGCCGGAAAAGGAGGAGGCCACGATCTGGTTCGCCTCGGTCGCCACGGCGACGGCGGGCGGGATGCCGATGAAGAACAGGAGCGGCGTCATCAGGAACCCGCCGCCCACGCCGAACATGCCCGACAGCACCCCCACCAGCCCGCCGAGGCCCAGGAGCAGGAACGCGTTCACGCTCACCTCGGCAATGGGCAGGTAGATTTGCATGTGACGTCCCGAAGATCGGTCGAGGGGCGGAGGGCGCGACGATACCCGACCATGACACCGGCAGGCGCCCGACGTCTAGGCCCGCATTCCCCAAGGCGGCTCAGCGTGTCTTCAGGAACCGCCTGAGGATGCGCTCGAGCTTTCCGGCGCCCAGTGGCGCCATCGCCTTGGTGTGCTCGTGGCTGATCTGCTCGTCCGACAGGCCCGCCGCCTTGTTGGTGATCGTCGAGATCGCCGCGACCCTCAGGCCCAGGAACCGCGCGAGGATCACCTCGGGCACCGTCGACATGCCCACCGCATCCGCGCCCAGCCCCCGGATCGCCCGTATCTCGGCCGGCGTCTCGAAGGAGGGGCCGGAATACCAGGCATAGACGCCCTCGGGAAGCGCCACGCCCTCGGCCTCGGCCGCGGCCTTCAACGCGGTGCGCAGGTCCGGATCGTAGGCCTCCGTCATCGGCACGAAGCGCGCGTCGGTCGGCTCTCCGATCAGCGGGTTCAGCCCCGAGAAATTGATGTGATCCGAAAGCAGCATCAGGTCGCCCGGGTCGATCTCCGGGTGCATGGAGCCGGCCGCGTTCGTCAGGATCAGCGACTCGGCGCCCAGCGCCCTCAGAACTTCGAGCGGCAGCCGCATCGCGTCGCCCCGGCCGCTCTCGTAGTAATGCGCCCGGCCCCCGAAGACGGCGACGCGCACGCCCTCCAGATCGCCGATCACGAGCTTGGGGTTGTGCCCCGAGACGCCTGCATGGGGAAAGCCGGGCAGATCGCCATAGTCGATCGCCACGCCCTCCACGGCGTCCGCCAGATGCCCAAGTCCCGAGCCCAGCACGAGGCCGACCTCCGGCGCGGCCGCGCCGGCGCGGTCCCTGATCAGGGCGGCGAGATCCTCAGCGCTCCTTGACATAAGGCTCCCCTCCTGCGCGGGGCGGGATCGCGCGGCCGACGAGGCCCGCCAGAACGATCACCACGAGGATGTAGGGCAGGGCCTGCATGAACTGGACGGGCACCACGAACTCGCCCACGGCGATGTTCTGGAACCGGTTGCCCACCGCGTCGAAGAACCCGAAGAGAAGGCAGGCCGACAGCGCATACCACGGCCGCCATTTCGCGAAGATGAGGGCCGCCAGCGCGATATATCCCCGCCCCGCGCTCATGTCCCTCACGAAGCCCGCGTTGAGCGCGGTGGCCAGGTACGCGCCCGCCAGCCCGCAAAGCACCCCGCAGATCAGCACGGCCGCATAGCGCAGGCCCACGACCGAGACGCCGGCCGT
>CAZGHJ010000005.1:0-34711 GCA_964525355.1 uncultured Roseicyclus sp. | reverse complement strand
TCAGCGGCGCGGTGATCCCCGTCGATGGCGGCTGGGCGCAGGCGGGCTGCGGCGGGATGGGCATGTTCCTCGGCAAGCTCGTGGACAAGCTCGAGGGGCGCTGACCCGTCACGCGCCGGTCCGCACGCCCGCCGCGTCTCTCCCCTGTCCGGTCATCGCGCCCATGGCTCCCGGCCGCATCATGCCGTATCACTGGCGCGCGGAGCGCCGCGCGCGGCCTCCGGACCGAGACACCGAAGACCGAAACGGGGGACCACATGGCCGATGCACCCAAGGACGCGCCCGAGGCGGGGCGCACGCTCATCCGCAACATCGGCCGGCTTCTGACCGGCGATCTGGACGCGCCGCTCGCCCAGGCGGACTGCCTGCTGATCGAGGACGGGGTGATCGCAGGCTTCGAGGAGGCCGAGGCCGACCGCGTGATCGACGCCGCGGGCTGCGCCGTGGCGCCGGGCCTGATCGACGGGCATTGCCACCCGGTCTTCGGCGACTGGACGCCGCGCCAGAACCAGATCGGCTGGATCGAGATGAACGTGAATGGCGGCGTCACGAGCTTCCTCTCGGCGGGCGAGGTGCACCTGCCCGGCCGCCCCAAGGATGCCGAGGGCGTCAAGGCGCTCGCCATGGTCGCGCAGCGTTGTTTCCAGAACTTCCGCGCCGCCGGCGCCAAGGTCATCGCCGGCGCGCCGGTGCCCGAACTCGACTTCGACCGCGACTTCTACGCCGCGCTGAAGGCCGCCGGCATCCGCCATATCGGCGAGATCGGCCTGGGCACGGTCGCCAAGGGGCCGGATGCCGCGCGTGTCACCGGCTGGTGCCGGGAACTCGGCATCGAGACGATCATGCACACCGGCGGGCCGTCGATCGCAGGCTCGCACCACGTCACCGCCGAGGACGTGCTTCAGGCCCAGCCCGATGTCGTCAGCCACATCAACGGCGGGCCCACCTCGATCCCGCATGCCGCCATCCGAGAGCTGTGCCGCCACGCCACCGGCGCGCTCGAGGCGGTGCATAACGGCAACGAGAAATCCGCCATCGTGGCCCTCGAAGGCGCGCTCGCCGAGGACCGGCTGGGCGATTTCCTGGTGGGCACCGACGCGCCCGCGGGCTCGGGCGTGCAGCCCAACGGGATGCTGCGCATGGCCACGCTCCTGGCCAGTTTCGGCGGCCTGCCCGCCGAACAGGCCTGGTGCTGCGGCAGCGGCAACGTGGCGAAGCGCCGAGGCCTTGCCCAGGGCATCGTCGCGCCCGGCCGGCCGGCGGACCTGGTGTTCATGGACCGGCCCGGCGGCTCGGAAGGGGACGACGTTCTGGACGCGATGGCCATGGGCAACATCCCCGGCATCGCCGCGGTGATGATCGACGGGAAGATGCGCACCGGGCGGTCGCGCTCCACCCCGCCCTCGGCCCGCGTGCCCGTGCTGTGACACGCGCCGGCCAGGGGGGAAGCGCCACCATGACCGACCGCGTCTACCAGAAGATGACCAAGGCCGAGGTCGTCGCCGCCCAGCGCAAATGGGCGAAATACGTGGTCGAGCGGGACGTGGACCGCCTGCTCGATCTCTACGATTTCGACGACCCGGACGCGCCCGTGCTGTTCAAGCCGACGCTGGCCGACGTGATCCGTCTCGACCGGGCGGGGGCGCGCGCCTATTTCGTCGGCGGTGATCCCGACTGGCCGCAGGACGCGGGCTTTCTCAACCGCGGCTGGACGAAGGTCGAGTTCCAGAGCGCCGTGGGCCCCGTCCTCAAGGCCGGCGGGCTCGGCTACAAGGACATGGGCCATTGCACGCTGGTGGACGGTGCGGGCACTGTCATCCGGGCCGACTACACCTTCGCCTATCACAAGATCGACGGCCGCGTGCTGATCTCGCTGCACCATTCCTCGCTCACCTGGGTGCCGCCCGCGCAGCCCTGACCGGCGCAGGCGCCGCCCGTGCTTCGCGTTAACCCGGCGGAAGGTCGCTCAGGCTAGGTTTTCCCTATATCGGTTCGCCGGAAGGCGCTATCGTGCCGCCTGAACAGTGCGAGAACAGGGAGAACGCGGGCAAGATGCGCAGCAAGTCGAGCGATCTGGCGCGGGAACTCGCGGCGATCCTGTCGGCCGCGCGGGCGGAATTCATGGCCGCGCTGCCCCAGCGCATCGCGCTGATCGACGGGCTTCTCTCCGATCTCGAAGGCGGCGGCGCCCCGGACCCGGCGCGGGACACGCAGGCGGCGCTGGTTGCCCTGCGCTCGGAGATGCACCGGATCGCGGGGCTTTGCGGCTCCATCGGCCTGGAGGGCCTGTCGCGCAGCGGCACCGCCGCCGAGGAGGTGCTGCGCCCCTTCGCCACCGCTCGTGACACGCCGGGCGACCCGGCGGCGCTGGCACCGGCGATCGCCGCCGTGCACGAGGTGCGCGCGGGGCTCCTGCGCCTCGACCGGCAGCAGGCAAGGGGCGAGGTCTGAGCGATGGGCCAGGCGCCGCTTGGTGTCGCCTCCTCTGCGGGGCGCACGGGGATCACCGGCGCGGGCGAAGGGCTTATCGTGCGGCTTCTGGCCGATCTCGTGCGGGCCCGGCCCGACACGATCGACGGGCTGATCGACCGCGCCATGGCCGAGCTCGGTTCGCTGGCGGGCGCCAACCGCGCCTATGTCTTCCAGGTCAGGCGGGGGACGCGGATCGACAACAGCCATGAATGGGTCGCCCCCGGCACCATGCCCGAGATCGACAACCTTCAGGATCTGCCGCTCTCGACGCTCGAGCCCTGCATGCCGGCCTTCCGCCAGGACCGGCCCGTGCATGTCGGCGACGTGGCGACCTGGGACGCGGGCGGCGCGCTTCAGGCCCTGCTTCTGGCGCAGGGGATCAAGGCGATCCTGCTGGTGCCCTTCTGGACCGAGGCCGGCGTCACCGGCTTCATCGGCTTCGACAACACCCGGACCGCGACGCCCTTCGACGGCGCGGTGGTGTCGCTGCTCTCGGCGGCGGCGGATGTCATCGGCTCGACCCTGCACCGGCTCGAGGTGCAGGCCGAGCGCGAGCGCGCGCAGGCCGATCTCGAACGCTCGAACCAGCGCCTGTGCCGCATCTTCGATGCGCTTCCCGACCTGATCTTCGAACTCGATCCCGACGGGCGCTTCACCGATCTCGCGCTCGGCCCGCCCGACAAGATGCTCGTGCCCCTCGAGGAGCGCCGGGGCCGGAGCTACCGCAGCATCCTTCCCGCCGGGCTTGCCGAGGTGATCGACCGCGGCCTCGCCACCGCGCGGACCGGCCGGATCTCCGAGGCGGAACGCTACCCGCTGCAACAGGACGGCGCGACGGTCTGGCACGAGATGGTCGTGGCCCCGGTGGGCGATCCCCGCGCGGCCTCGTCCCGCTACGTGCTGATCGTGCGCGACGTGACCCGCGACGAGACCGCCCGGCGCGAGCGCGAACAGACCGGGCTCGTGGCCCGGATGATGACCAATCTCGTCATCCTCACCGACGCGCAAGGCGGCGTGATCTGGGCCAACCCCGCCTTCGAGACGCGCTCGGGCTACCGCCTGTCGGAGATGACCGGCCGGTCGCTTCTCGACTTCACCCGCAGCCCGCGCAGCGACCCCGCCACCGAGGCCATGATCGCCGAGGCCATGGCCGCCCGTCGGCCCTGCTCGGCGCAGATCCTCAACGCCACCCGCGACGGCGAGGATTACTGGGTCGACGTGAACGTCTCCTACCAGGAGGCCGGCCCCTCGGGCGAGGGCATCTTCGTCCATGTCGCCACCGACATCACGGAACAGAAGCGCGGCGCCGAGGAACTGGCGCGCACCAAGGCGCTTCTGGAAAGCGCGATCGAGGCCTTGCCCGACGCCTTCGCCTATTACGACGCCGAGGACCGGCTGGTGATGTGCAACGACCGCTACCGCGAATTCTACCCACGCACCGCCGACATGATGCGGTCCGGCGTCCGCTTCGAGGACCTGATCCGCCACGGTGTCGCGCGCGGCGAATACTCCGACGCCATCGGCCGCGAGGAGGAATGGATCGCCGAACGGCTGGCGCGCCACCGCGCCCCCGGCGCGCCGCTGGAACAGGCGCTGAGCGACGGGCGCTGGCTTCAGATCCTCGAGCGGCCCACCGCCGATGGCGGCCGGGTGGGCATGCGCGTCGACATCACCGCGCTCAAGCGCGCCGAGGATCGTCTGGCCGGCATCATCGAGGGTGCGGCCGTGGGCACCTGGGAATGGGTGCGCGGCACGGACGAGCTGCGCGTCAACGACCGCTATGCCCGCATCGCCGGCTACACGCTGGCCGAGATCGACCGCCGGCCCATTGCGGCCATCCTGGCGATGATCCACGAGGATGACAGGGCCCGCGTCGAGGCTGCGATGCGCTCGCTCCTGCAGGGCGAGAGCCAGAGCATCGCGCTGGAATTCCGGCTCGACCGCAAGGACGGCCAGACCGTCTGGGTCGAGGTCCGCGGCCGCGTCGTCTCCCGCAGCGCCGATGGCCGCCCCCTGCGCGTCGCCGGCATGCAGATCGACATCTCCGAGCGCAAGGCCGCCGAACTGGCGTTGCAGCGGCTCAATGCCGACCTGACCGAGGCGCTGGCGCAGCGCGACGCGGCCGAGCGACGGTTCTTCGACATCGCCAGCCTCTCGACCGACTGGTTCTTCGAGACCGACGCCGCGCTGTGCCACATCTACCTGTCGGACAATTTCGCCAAGCTGGCGGGCCTGCCAACGGGCGCGATGCTCGGCCGGCCACTGGCGGATCTGCGCGACCTCTCGGACGCCGCGACAGCCGCGACCGCCGCGCGCGGGCCCGACGCCGACCCCCGGACGCCCTGGCCCGAGCTCGACGCCGCGCTGGCCGAGACCGCCACGCTCGCCTCCTTCATCTTCGAGGCGCGCGCGCGGGACGGCGGCGCGCGCTGGCTGCGGCTGGCCATGACACCGCTGCGCGGGGCGGACGGCGCGCTTCTGGGCTATCGCGGGGTCGGCACCGACGTGACCGAACTTTACCGCGAGCGGGCGCTCGCCTTGCAGGCCAGCGAGGCCAAAAGCCGCTTTCTCGCCAACATGAGCCACGAGATCCGCACGCCCCTGAACGGGATTCTCGGCATGGCCGAGCTGCTCGCGCCGACGCTCCACGACGACCGCCAGCGCGAGATGATCTCGACGGTGCAAAGCTCGGGCGAACTTTTGCTGAGCCTTCTCAACAACATGCTCGACATGTCGAAGATCGAGGCGGGCCAGCTTGTGCTGGTGGCCGCACCCGTGCGGCTCGACGCGCTGGGCCGGGAGGCCGACAAGGTCTACGGCGCGCTGGCGCGTTCCAAGGGCGTAGCCTTCCGGCTGGAGGAGGGGCCGGGCCTCGATCATCCGCGCATGGGCGATGTGAACCGGCTGCGGCAGATCCTGCACAACCTTCTGAGCAACGCGGTGAAATTCACCTCCGGGGGGCAGGTGAGCCTGCGCCTCTCCGCGCCGCCGGACGCGCCGGTCATCCTCGAGGTCGCCGACAGCGGCATCGGCATGACCGAGGCCCAGCAGGCCATCGTCTTCGACCCGTTCCAGCAGGCCGAGGCCGCGACCGCCGCGCGCTACGGCGGCACGGGCCTGGGCCTGTCGATCGTGCGCGACCTGGTGGGCCTCATGGGCGGCGAGATCGCCGTCGAGAGCACGCCCGGCGCGGGCACGACCTTCCGGCTGAGCCTGCCCCTGCCGCCCGCGTCCCGCCCGGAGCATGCCGCCGCCGCGGACGAGCCGGCGCCCGCCGGGCGCGTGCCGCCGGGGGACGCCCTGCCGCGCCCGCCCGGTCCCCTCGCCGGCAGTCTCTCGGGCCGCCGGCTTCTGGCGGCCGATGACGGGGCGACCAACCTCCTGGTGATGCGCCGGATGCTGGAGGAGACAAGCTGCACGCTCCTCGAGGCGGGCAACGGGCGCGAGGCCGTCGCCGCCGTGGAGGCCGCGATCGCGGAGACGGGCGCGCCGGGCTTCGACCTGATCCTGCTCGACATCTCCATGCCCGAGATGGACGGCGTCGAGGCCATCACGCGGATTCGCGCCGCCGAGGCGCGGGCGGGGCGCACCGCCTGTCCCGCGGTCGCGGTGACGGCAAACGCCATGGCGCACCAGGTCGCCGATTACATCGTCGCGGGCTTCGACGGCTTTCTGTCCAAACCCTTCGGCAAGGCCGATCTCCACGCGGTGATCGCCCCGCTCCTGAAGGCCGCCGACCGTCAGCCATGGTCCCCCAGTGCCCCGCCCGAGGCCGCCCCGCGCGCGACCCTTCTGCCTGAACCCGCCCCGCCGGACAGTGCCCCGCGCGCCGCGCCCGCGGCCGCCGCGGGCGCGGCCCTGCGCCGCCAGGCGCTTCTGGCCGAGGACGACCCGGTCATGCGCTCGGTCCTGCGCGAGGTGCTGGGCCTCGCGGGGTTCGAAGTCACCGCCTGCGCCGATACCCGCGCCGCGCTGGTGGAGGCCATCGCGCGGCCCTTCGACCTGCTCGTGTTCGACCGGCGCATGCCCCCCGTCCCGGGCGACCGGGCCATCCGCGCCCTGCGCAGTTCCGCGACGCCCAACCGCGCCGCGCCCATCGTTCTGGTGACGGCCGAGGTCGACCATCCGGTGCCGGGCGATGCCGCAAGCTGCGCCCCAAGCCTGACGCTGCCCAAGCCGCTCGACGCCGCCGCGCTGCTCGCCCAGCTCGAAGCGCTCGGCCTCGGCCCCTGACGGGCGGGCCTCCGCCCGCCGCCACCCGTCGCGAGGCATGGCTTGCCAGCGGTCCCCCGGCCAAGGTAGACGCGGGCCGTCAGGCAATGCCGAGGGAGCAGGGCAATCACGAAGGTCGACGACCATAGCGACGCGCAGGGTGCGCCCGCGGCCCCGCCGGCCGCCAGGGCCAAGGCCAAGCGCCGGGCGATGTTCACGGCGCAGGACAAGAAGAACCTCGGCTGGTTCTGGCGCGAATACCTGCGCGACAAGACGCCGTGGCTGCTGCTCATCCTCGGCATGCTGCTGGTGCAGGGCTTCGTCTACCAGCAGTTCCTCGAACTGACCGAGAACGGCCTGCGCGTCATCTTCGAGGAGGCCCAGGCCGCGAACCTCTGGCGCATCTGCGCCCTCGTCTTCGGCCTCTTTGCCACCCGCGCGGTCCTGTCCTACCTCGTGCCGCGGATCGCCGTCTGGCTCGCGGGGAACGCCATCTACAAGATGCGCTCTGACCTGATCGGCCACCTGCTGCAACTCGACCTGGCCTATTTCGAGCGCACAAAGGTCGGCGACACCATCCTGCGGCTGTTTACCCAGGCCGACGGGATGGGCCAGTTCGTCGGCGTCACCACCGTGAACGCGGTGCGCGATTTCGTCACCGTGGTGATCGTCGCGGGCTGGCTGATCTACAAATCGCCCATGCTGTTTCTGTCGGCGGCGATCTTCATCCCCGTGGTGATCCTGCTGATGCAGCGCATCTCGCACACGATCAAGGAGATCCAGGCCACCGCTGAGAATGCCTTCGGTTCCTACATCAACACGATCGAGGAGATGTCGAACGGCATGCGCACGGTCAAGATCTCGGGCCAGGAGGACCGCGAACGCGACCGGCTGATCCAGGCCTCCTTCGGCATCCGCGACATCATCATCCGGCTGCAATCGGCGCAGGCCCTGGTGGCGCCCTCGATCGACCTGATCTCGGCCTTCGCCTATGTGCTGGTGATCGGCGGCGGCGGCTACATGGTCATCTCCGGCGGTTTCGGCCTCGACGCGGCGGGCATCATCACCTTCCTGCTGGGTCTGACGATCCTCTTCGATCCGGCGCGGCGGCTCGCCTCCTTCTTCGCCAAGCTGCAGGCCTCGCTCATCATCCTCGACAGCCTGAACTCGATCCTGCGCCTCACGCCCACGATCACCGACCGCGAGGGCGCCCGGGCCGAGTTCGATGCCGGCGCCGACATCACGCTGCGCGGCGTGCGGTTCTCCTACGAGGGCGGCCACCCGCTCTTCGACGGGCTCGACCTGACGCTGGAGGGCGGCAAGACCACCGCCATCGTCGGCGCCACGGGATCGGGCAAGACGAGCGTGCTCAGCCTCATCACCCGGCTTTACGACGTGCAGGGCGGCGATATCCGCATCGGCGCGGACAGCATCCGCGACCTGAAGGTGAAATCGCTGCGCAGCGCCTTTGCCGTCGTGGCCCAGGACATCGTGATCTTCAACGCGTCGATCATGGACAACATCCGCTACGTCCGGCCCGACGCCACCGAGGAGGAACTCTGGGCCGCCGCCGAAGCCGCCGAGATCGCCGACCTGATCCGCCAGCGCGGCGACGCGGAACTGGGGCCCAAGGGCAGCCAGCTGTCCGGCGGTCAGAAGCAGCGCATCGCCATCGCCCGCGCGGTCCTGCAGAACAACCCGATTCTGCTGATGGACGAGGCCACCTCCGCCCTCGACCAGCGCACCGAGGAGCGTGTGCGCGACGCGCTGGAACGGGTCGCGAAGGGCCGCACCACGGTGATGATCGCGCACCGGCTCAGCACCGTGACCCATGCCGACTGGATCTACCTGCTCGACGAGGGCCGCGTGGTCGAGGAGGGCACCCATGACGACCTCATGGCCCATGACGGGCTTTACGCGGCGATGTACCGCTCGCAGAAGACGGGGTACAAGTAGGCCCATGGCCCGCACCCCCGCCGCGCTCCGGCCCGCGCCATGAAGGGCGGCGCCCCGGCCACCTCGGGGACGGGCCGCCTGCGCCAGCGCCTCGGCGCGTCGCTGGCCCGGCGCCTCGCCTTCGGGCAGGGCCATCCGCTGACCTTCCGGCTTGGCGCGCTCTTCATGTCGAAAGCCCGCCGCCGCGCCTTTTTCGACGCGCTCGAGCCGCCGGGCAGCGCCGCGCTCGCCGCCGCCCGCCGGGATGGGGCCGCGCGTGACCGGCGCCTTGCCGCGCTCCTGCCGGAGCTGCTCGACGCCGGCTGGTACGCGACGGCCCACGGGCTTCCCGCGCCCCGCGACGCCCGGCGCCACTACCTCGCCACCGGCCGGCACGCGGGCCTCGCACCCGCCCTAGCGCTGGCCGGGCCCGATGGCCGCCGCCTCGGACAGGCCGGGGCCGAGCGGCTGCTGCGCGCGGGCGCCGAGGCCGGCACGCGCGCCACCGGTCTTCTCGCCCCAGACGATGCGCAGGCGCGGCAGGCCATGGCGCTCACGAACCCGCGCGGCGTGGCGCTTGCGGTCGTGACGGCGAATTTCGGCGGCATCGCGCCGCTTCTCCCGGCCGATCCGGCATGGGCGGCATGCGCCGATTTCCTGCTCTTCACCGACCGCGTCTTTCCCGCCTGCGGCCCGTGGCAGGCGGTCCATGCCAATTACCACAGCATCGACCCGTTCTGGCGCGCCCGGTTCGTCAAGACGCACCTGTCGCTCTATCTCGCGCGGTACGAGGCCGCGCTCTGGGTCGATGACGGGATCCTGATCTGCCGCGATCCGTCCGACATCGTCCGTCCCGACATGCTGCCCGACACGTCGACCGGGGCGGGCCTCGCGGGGTTCGCCGCCGAGGCGCCAGGCGCGGTGCTCGACCCTCGGGTCTTCCGGCTCCGTCCCGGCGCGGCCGAAAGCCGGTCCCTCGGCGCGGCCTGGTGGCGCGGGATGATGGCACGGCCCGACGCGGCCGGCCCCGAGATTGGCCCCGAGGCTGGCCCCGACACCGAGGCCGCCGCGCTCACCGCCGCGCTCGCAGAGGCCGGCATCGCGCCGCAGCTTCTGCCCGGCGGGCCGCTCGCCCACAGTCGCGACGTCGCGGCGAGGGCCGGGGCATGAGCGCGCGCCCCCCTTTCGAGGTGCAGGTCTGCGTCCACAACAGCCCCGAGGACGTGGCCCGCTGTCTCGCCTCGGTGCAGGCGACGCTGGGGCCGACCGACCGGCTCCTGATCGTCGATGACGGCTCGGACGCGCCTGCGCGCACCGTGTGCGAGGACGCGGCCCGCCATCCGCGCACCCGGCTGATCCGCCGCGAGACGGGCAGCGGCTTCACCCGCGCGGCCAATGCCGGGCTGCGCGCGCGGGCCGAGGACCACCTCGTCGTCCTCAACTCCGACACCGTCGTGACCCCAGGCTGGCTCGACCGGCTGGCCGCACCCTTCGCGCTGTCCGACGAGATCGGCCTCGTCGGGCCGCTGTCGAATGCCGGCGGCTGGCAGTCGATCCCGGAATTCGCCACCGGCGGGCCGGCGGCCAACGACATCCGCGACGACGACGCCACGCTGGCCGCCATCGCCGCCTTCTGCGCGGGTTTCCGGCCGCGCTTCGACGTGCCCCTGGTCGAGCAGCTCAACGGCTTCTGCTTCGCCCTTCGCGCCGATATCCTCGACCGCATCGGCCATCTCGACGAGGTCCGCTTTCCCCGCGGCTATGGTGAGGAGGTGGATTTCATGTTCCGCGCCGCGGCCGATGGCATCCTCGCGGCGGTGGCGGTGGATTGCTTCGTCTACCACGCCAAGTCCAAAAGCTACGGCCGCAAGGCGCGCTCCGAGAACGTGCGTGCCGGGCGCCACCAGCTTCTGTCGCTCTATGGCGGCGCGCGGCTGGAGCGGGCCACCCGCTCCACACAGCACCACCCGGTGCTCGCCGCGATCCGCGCCGAGGCGCGCGTGGCCTTCGCGGCCAACGGCTGGATCGCCCCGGCCCCCTGAGGCGACGGCGGAACGATTCGACCCGCGCGCCGCGCGGGCGGCCCGCCGGCGCCGGGGATCCCGGGGCTTGATGGTCAATTTCCGGGCGTTTGCCGCCAGACTGCGGGGCAGGCTGCTTTTTTCTTGGCCATGTCCGGCATTCGGGGGACAGTTGCCACACAAACGGAAGGCCGAGCCCGCGCCAGACCGGACCTTGGCCGAAAGCAACAGGGGGAGAGGACATGAACCTCAAGTCACTAGCCGTCACGCTGGGCGTCGCCGCCGCCGTCCTGCCGGGCATGCTCCACGCGCAGGAGCGCGAGTTCCGGGTCGGGCTGATCACGCCGCCGGTGCATGTGTGGAACCAGCAGGTCGAGGCCATGGGCGAGACGCTGGGCGCGCTGTCCGACGGCCGCTTCTCGGTGGCGCAGTTCCCGTCCGGCCAGCTCGGCAACGAGGGCGCGATGCTCCAGCAGCTGCAGACCGGCGCGCTCGACATGGCGTGGATCACCACCGCCGAGGTCACCACCCGCGTCACCGATCTCAGCGCGCTGCACGCGCCCTTCCTCGTCAGCAACATCGCCGATGCCGCGCGCGTGCTGCGCTCGGACGTGGCGCGCGAGATCCTCGACGAGCTGCCGCGCGCGATCGGCGCCGTGGGCATCTGCTACGCCATGACCGGCATGCGCCAGATGATGTCCCGCGAGCCGCTGGACAGCGTGGCCGATCTCGCGGGCAAGCGCTTCCGCATCACGCCCGCCCCGCCCATGCGCTCGATGTTCGAGATGATGGGCGTGGCGCCCGCGCCCATGCCGCTGACGCAGGTCTATGACAGCCTCGCCAACGGCCAGGTCGACGCCATCGCGATGGATTTCGAATCGATCCTGAACTTCGGCTATTACGACCACGCGCCCTACCTGCTTGAGACGAACCACCAGCTCTTCCCGATGGTGGCGCTGGTGTCGGGCCGGGTCTGGGCCGACCTTTCGCCCGAGGACCGCGAGATCGTCCGTCAGGCCGTGCAGCAGCATTGCGACGCCACCATCGACAGCTTCGTCGAGGGCGAGGCCGGCAAGCTCGAGCAGCTCAAGGCCGTCGAGGGCCTCACCGTGATCGAGGACGTCTCGGGCGATTTCTTCGGCGACATGGTCGCCCGCTGGGACGCCGAATGGTCCGAGCAGACCGAGTATGTGGGCCGCATGCGCGCGCTTGTCGCGGATTTCTGAGCCGCCGATCTGCTAGGAAAACCGAGCGCGGGGCCGCCGCGACAGACGCGCGGCCCCGCGCCCGAACGTGCCACGGAAGACCCTGCTCATGCTTGCACGCGCGACCCAACGCCTGTCCGCAGCCGTCGCCCGCATCGAGCGGACGGCCCTCATGCTCCTTGTGGCGGGCATCGCGGTCTTCGTGCTGATGAACGTGATCCTGCGCGCCATCGGCATCACCATTGCATGGGCGGACGAGATGGCGGTCTACGCGATGATCCTGTCGGGCTTCGTCGGCGCCTCGCTGATGCTCAGGGCGCGGATCGACCCGGCGGTGCTGCTTCTGCACGAAGTCACGCCCGAGGGCGGCCTGCGTGTCCTGCGCATCGTCATCTCGGCGGTCTGCGTCGGCTTCGGCCTCGTCCTGCTCTACACGACGTGGCTGTGGTTCGACCCCGCGGGCCTTGCGCGGGCGGGCTTCGACGTCGGCGCCTTCGAGATGTCCACCTTCAACTTCGTCTACACCGACGTCACGCCGATCATGGGGCTTCCGACCTGGTGGTTCTACCTGGTGATGCCGTGGTTCGGCCTGACCGTGACCATTCACGCGGCGGCCAATCTTGTCGAAGATCTCGGCCTGACCCCGCGCCCCGAGAACCCCGCCCGCATCGACGCGACGGAGATCTGACGCCCATGGCCGCCCTCGTCTTCTTCGTCCTGCTCGTCGTCGGTGTGCCCATCGGCATCATCCTGTGCGTCGCGGCGCTGACCTATATCCTGTCCTCGGGCAACGCGATCCTTCTGGACAGCTACGCGCTGCAACTCTTCAACGCGCTCAACAATTTCGGGCTTCTGGCCATCCCGCTCTTCATCCTGATCGGAGAGCTGATGAACGGCGCCGGCATCACCCAGCGCCTCGTGCGGCTGGCCGCCGCCTTCCTCGGCGCGCTGAAGGGGGGGCTGGCCTACATCAACCTCGTGGCCAACATGATGGTGGCCTCGATCCTGGGCTCGGCCACGGCGCAGATCGCGATGATGGCGCAGGTCATGGTCCCCGAGATGGAGCGCGAGGGCTACCGGCGCGATTTCTCCACCGCCGTCACCGCCTTCGGGGGGCTGCTCGGCCCCATCATCCCGCCCTCCATCGTCTTCGTGGTCTATGCCGTTCTCGCCCAGGTCGCCGTGCGCGACATGCTGCTGGCGGGCCTCCTGCCGGGGCTGATGCTGACCGCGCTCTTTCTCGGGACCATCGCGCTTCTGGGCCTGCGCTACGACTACCCGCGGGGGCACAAGCTGTCCTGGGCCGAGAAGCGCGCGGCCTTCGTCAAGGCGCTGCCCATGCTGACGATCCCCGCGCTCATCATCGGCACGATCCTGGGCGGCTTCGGCTCGCCCACCGAGGCCGCCGCGCTGGGCGCGCTGGCCGCCTTCGCCATCGGCCTTTTCGTCACCCGCTCGCTCAGGCTCTCCGACCTGCCGCGTATCCTGCTGCGCACGGGCATCAACTCTGCGCTGGTGCTCTTCCTCGTGGCCTCGGCGGGCGTGTTCTCCTGGGTGCTGGTCTTCGGCCAGGTTCCCCAGACGGCAGCGGCCTGGATCCAGGAGGTCGCCACCACGCCCGCGGCCTTCATGCTGCTCGTGCTCGTCGTCCTGCTGCTCGTGGGCACCGTGATCGACGGGATCGCCGGGCTCATCATGGTCGTCCCGATCCTCCTGCCCATCGCGACCGAGGTCTACGGCATCCACCCGGTCCATTTCGGCGTCGTGGTCTCGATCAACCTGATCCTGGGGCTTCTGTCGCCGCCCGTGGGCATCGGGCTTTACGTCGCGGCCAACGTGGCGCAGGTCAGCCCGCTGGCCGTCTTCCGCATCGCCATGCCGTTCTTCGTCGTGACCTGCGCGGCGCTCCTGGTCATGGCGCTGGTGCCCGCGATCAGCCTCGCATTTCTTTAGAAGAACTGCAGCGTTCCCGTCCGGCCTCAGTCGGCGGGCCAGGGCGCCAGATCCGGCGCATAACGCGCGCGCACGTAAGCCGCCAGCTCCGCGATCTGCGTCTCGCTCAGGTCCGCGCCGAAGCCCGGCATGTCGCGCAGGTCCGTCCCGGCAGGCGCCCGCAGCCCCTCCCGGATCACCGCCTCGACGCTCGCGGAGGTTGGCGCGCGCACGCTCGTCGTCATCCCCAGCGGCACCCGCGCCGCCGTCAGCATGCCGTCAAAGGCCGGCTCGTGGCAGGTGGCGCAGCTTGCCTCGTAGATCCGGTGGATGCCCGTCTCGGGCATCGCCGCCTGTGCCACGGGCGCCGCGACAGTGCCCTCGGGGATCAGGCTCGCCAGGTAGACCGCCATCGCGCCCACGTCCTCCTCCGGCAGGTGCGCGAGGGTCCCCGCCACCGCCGCCATCGGCCCGCCCGCCGAGGCCAGCCCGGCTGCGTGCCCTGTCGCCAAGTAGGCTCTCAGCCGCCCCTCGTCCCAGCCCCGCGCCGCCGCCTCCGGTCCCGCCAGCGCCGGCGCCCACCAGCCCTCGACCATCGCGCCCGCCAGATGCCGCGCGCCGCCAAGCTCCGCGCCCAGCACGCCGCGCGGCGAGTGGCACGCGCTGCAATGGCCCACCGTCTCCACCAGGTAGCGGCCCCGGTTCCAGACCGCGTCGCGCCCCGGATCGGCCTCCAGCGGCGCTGCGTCGTGATGCACGGCGTTCCAGAACGCCACGCCGGGCCGCAGCGCCAACGGCCCCAGCATCCGCGCGCGCGGCACCTCCGCGACGACCGGCTCGAGGCTCTGTACATAGGCGTAAAGCGCCATGAGGTCGCCCTCGCTCATCCCCGCGAAGGACGTGTAGGGAAAGGCCGGGTAAAGGTTCGTCCCGTCGCGCGACACGCCGTGCCGCATCGCCCGCTCGAAGGCCGCGAAGGACCATCGGCCCAGCCCCGTCTCCGGGTCGGGCGTCAGGTTCGTCGAGTAGACCGTCCCGAACGGCGTCTCGATCGGCCGCCCGCCCGCATTGGCCACGCCGCTCGGGCCCGTATGGCACGCCGCGCAATTCCCCGCCAGGAACAGAAGCCGCCCGCGCTCCACCATCTCCGGCGCGTGGCTCACGCCCCCCGTCACCGGCGGGATCGCCCGGTGCACCGGCAGCGACACCGCCCCGAATGTCAGCGCGCCGGCCAGCGCCAGCCCCGCGCCCCGAAGCGCCCGCCGCCATCCCGCCCGCCGCGGCGGCGCGACCTCCGCCTGCACGGAATACCCCGCCTCGGCGAGCGCCGCGCGCATCTTTTCCGGCGTGAAGGGCGGCGCGCGCATCCGCACGCCCGTCGCGTCGAAGACCGCGTTCGCGATCGCCGCGGCCGAGGGCACCGCAGCACTTTCGCCAACGCCGAGGGGCGGGTCGCCCTCCCGCTCCACCAGCAGCGTGCCGACCTCCGGCACCTCCGGGAAACGCAGGATCGGGTAGTCGGACCAGCTCGTCTGCGTGGGCGCGATCTCGTCGAAGGTCACCTCCTCGGCCAGGACACGCCCCGCCGTCTGGTGCACGTTGCCGTGGATCTGCTGGCGCACCCCGTCGGGGTTGATCACCAGCCCCTGGTCCTGGCCCACGAAGACGCGGCTGAGCGTCACCTCGCCGGTCTCCACGTCCACCGCCACGTCGCAGATCCAGGCCGCCGTGGCCGCCGCGACGCCGGGGAAATCCCCGTGCACGTAGGTCGCGAAGGCAAAGCCCTGCCCATAGGCCATCCGCCCCTCGCGCCTCAGCCTTGGCCCCGCGCCCTCGACCCAGCCCGCGGCCTCCGCCGTCCGCCGGATCAGGTCCGCCTTGCGCGGATCGTCCACATGCGCCAGCCGGAACGCCACCGGGTCCGCGCCCGCCTCGGCGGCCAACTCGTCGATGAAACACTCGTGCGCGAAGGTGTTGGGCAGGGCCGAGACCCCGCGCATCCAGGCCGCGCGCATGATGGGTGCAAGGTCATGCACGGCGATGCGCCGATGCGGGATGGCATAGGGCGGGATCACCGTGCGGTCGCCCATCGGCACCGGCCGCGGCTCGGGCGAAATCCGCCCCGTCAGCAGAAGCGCCAGGTTCGGCCCCCGGTTCGACGGATACCACGTGTCGAGCCTGTAGGCGTGAAACGCCCCGTCCTTCAGCCCGCCCGCCACGTCCATGACCTGCGCCGCGCCCTTGGGCTCCCACAGGTTCTCCTGCGCGCGGGTCAGCTGCACCCGGACGGGCCGTCCCACCGCCCGGCTCAGAAGCAGCGCATCGCCCGCCACGTCATCGGCGCAATTGCGCCCGTAGCAGCCCGCGGCCTGGTGGCGGCGCACCTCGATCCCCTCGGGCGGCAGCCCCACCAGCGTCGCCAGGTCGCCCCGCAGCATGTGGGGGTTCTGCGTCCCCGACCAGACCACCGGCGCGCCGCCCGCCCAGTCCGCCACCGCGCAGGAGGGCCCGATGGAGCCGTGCAGGTGGTAGGGCCAGACATAGGTGCGCTCGAACGCGGTGTCGCAGGCGACAAGCGCTGCGCCCACGTCGCCCGCCACGTCGAGCACGCGTTCCGTCGAGGGCTGCGCGCGGATCGTCTCGGCCAGGCCCGGCCCCAGGTCTGGCAAGGGCGGCGGCATCCGCCACTGGACGGGCAGCGCCTCGGCCAGCCGCGCCGCGATATCGGGGCGCGTGGCGACCACGGCAAGGAAATCGCCCTCCCGCACCACGGCAACGAAGCCCTCCGCCCCGGCGATGGCGGCCTCGTCCCAGCCGATCAGACTCCGCCCGATGAAATCGCCGCTGTCCCGGCCCGCATAGGGCGGGCGGATCACGTGACCGTGCAGCATCCCCTCCACCACCACGTCGTGGATATAGACGTGGCTTCCCCGCAGCTTCGCCTCGAGGTCGAGCCGCCCCTGCGGCTGGCCCACGACGCTGTAGGCCTCGCGCGGCTTCAGCGCCGCCTCCGGGTCGAGCGCGATGACCTCCTCGCCCGCGACAAGCACGCCAAGGCCCACCCGCGCGTCGCCATCCGTCGCCGCGCCCGCCTCCAGCCGGATCGTGGCCATGTCCGCGTTCAGCCGCAGCGCCGCGCGCTCGATCAGGACGCGCCGCAGCGTCGCCGCCGCTTGCCGCAGCGGCACAGCCGAGACCTGGATCGTCTCCGAGGCGATGGTCGGCCCCTGGTCAGGCGTCCGTGCGGTGTCGCCCAGCACCATCGCGATGGCCGCCACCGGCTGGTCCAGTTCCTCCGCCACGATCTGCGACAGCGCCGTCTCGACCCCGGTGCCAAGGTCCACATGGCCGCAGAACCCCGTGATCCGCCCCGCGCCATCCAGCGTCAGGAACCGCCGCCCGGCGTCGTCCTCCACGTGCAGGGCGCCGCTCACGTCTCGCGCCCCATCAGCTCGGCCGCCCGCAGGACCGAGGCCACGATCTCCGTATGCGTCCCGCAGCGGCAGAGATTGTGGCGCAGCGCCTCTCTCACGCGCGCGGCGTCGGGCGCGGGCTCCTCGGCCAGGAGCGCCACGGCGCTCATCACCATGCCGTTCAGGCAATAGCCGCATTGCGCGCCCTCGGCCTCGAGGAAGCCCTGCTGGACGGGGTGCAGCGCGCCGGTCTCGGGGTCTGCCAGCCCCTCCATGGTGGTGACGGCGCGGCCCTCGACCATCGCCATGCGCAACACGCAGGCCCGCGCGGGCCGGCCGTCCACCAGCACCGTGCAGGCGCCGCATTGCGCCAGCCCGCAGCCGTATTTCGCGGCGCAGAGCCCGAATGCCTCGCGCAGCACATCCAGAAGCAGTCGGTCCACCCCGTCCGGGATGCGGGCCGGCCGCCCGTTGAGCGTGAAGGACACCGGTCCGGGGCGCGTTTCTTTGGCCTGCATGGCGCCGACGTTAGGTCGAAGATCGCGCCCTGCCCAGACGAAAAATCCACCCGCGAGGCTGGCAGCACCCGGGCGGGGCGGCGGCATCCTCGCGCGGGCATAGCGCGCCGGAAAATGTACACGGGATGTACGTGGATTGTACGTGGGTTGTACGTGCCATGTGCCCGGTCTTTCGCCCCTGTCCCGGGCCCCTCTTGCGCGCGCCGAGTTCGTTTGACACCGGCCGCGCGCACGCCCTACTATTCGTGTACGAATGACCCGTGCGCGCGTGCCAGGCCCCTCGCGCCCGGGCCGTCTCAGCGCAGATCGCAGATCGCGGAGGCTTTCCGATGACCGAGACGACCGACCGGACGCGGCCCCGGGACAAGATCCGCTGCGACGCCTGCCCGGTGCTGTGCTACATCGCCGAGGGCCGTTCCGGCGCCTGCGACCGCTACGCCAATCACGGCGGCGAACTGGTCCGGCTCGATCCGCTGACGATCATCGAGACGGTGATCGATCGGGGCGAGAAAGCCGTGCCTTTCCTGAAGGATACGGATGGCAGCGACTGGGACGGCGACATCGTGCGGGGCGCCCGGCCCTTCATCACCGCCGTGGGCGCCGGCACAACCTATCCCGATTACAAGCCCGCCCCCTTCATCGTCTCCCAGCAGGTCGAGGGCGTCGACATGGTCACCGTCGTGACCGAGGGCATCTTCAGCTATTGCGGCGTGAAGGTGAAGATCGACACCGACCGCCATATCGGCCCCGAGCGCGCGGTGGTCCGCGTCGACGGCGAGCCCATCGGCCACGTGACGACAGCCGAATACGGCTCCAAGATGCTGTCGCTGGGCGGGGTGGAGCATCTGACGGGCGGCTCCAAGAAGGAGGGCCGCGTGACCTGCGACGCGCTGCTGAGGCTTTGCAATTGCGAGGCCGTCGAGGTCACCATCGACGACGGCGCGACCGTGGTGATCCAGGCCGGCCGCGCCCCCGTCATCGACGGGGTGCCCGAGCGGCTGATGCGCGTGGGCTGCGGCTCGGCCGCCATCGGGATGTTCGCCGCGCAATGGCTGGGCCACGCCGACGAGGTCATCGTGGTGGACGACCACATCACCGGCGTCCTGTCGGAACACCAGGCGGGCAAGATGCTCGACATGCCCCCCACCGGCATCCGGATCGCCGGGCGCCGCTCCACGCCGGGGCGCTATTTCCAGGTCGCGGGGCACGGCACCGGCTGGGGCGGGACGGATGTGGACGACCCGCTCACGATCCTGAAGCCGGCCGATCCCAAGGTGGCGTGGGAGGGCCTGCGCCTCCTGATGGTCTCCACCACGGGCGAGCAATACGCCTATTACGAACTCGACGCGGATCTCGTCCCGCAACCCAGGCCGCTGCCCCCCGCGCTTCAGGCCTCGGTCGCGCGCATCGCCGAGAATTGCGAGCCCTCGCTCTGTTCGGTGCTCTTCATGGGCGGCGCGGGCGGATCGCTCAGGGCGGGCGTGACGGAGAACCCGGTGAAGCTCACGCATTCCGTGAAGGACGCGCTGACCCATGTCTCCTGCGGCGGCGCGAAGCCTTACGTCTGGCCCGGCGGCGGCATCACGGTCATGGCCGACGTGCTCGACATGCCGTCGAATTCCTTTGGCTACGTGCCCACGCCCGCGCTGGTCGCGCCCATCGAGTTCACCATGCGCCGCGACGATTACGTGGCGCTGGGCGGCCATGCCGACCGCATCCGTCCCGTGGAGAGCGTCCTGTCCTCCGAGCTGCGCAAGGTGACGCGGGCCGATCCCGGCTCCGACCCGGTGGCGCCGCACAATTACCGCTGGGGCGGCAAGGGCTGAGCGCGGGCGATGCAGGGCCCGGTGGCGGCATATCTCGAGGGCGGGCGGCGGCTGCATCTGCAGCACGGGCCGATCGACCTGATCCTTGGCGCCGAGACCGGGGCGGGCGCCGTCGCACCGCGCGCCTTCGAGGCCGCCGAGGCCCGCTTCCGCGACACGCTCGAGAGGCTCGTGGCCGAACTGCCCGTCCTGCGCAGCCGTCTGACGCCGCAGACCGCGGTGCGGGGCCCGGTGGCGCGCCGCATGGTGGCCGCGGCGTCGCCCTTCGCCGCGGCGCACGACCTCTCGCCGATGATCTGCGTGGCTGGTGCCGTGGCCGACGACATCCTTGCCGCCATGCGCGCCGCCGCGCCGCTTGCGCGGGCTTACGTCAACAATGGCGGGGACATCGCGCTGCATCTGGCCCCAGGCGCGCGGTTCGACATCGCCATCGCCGCGCCTTTGGGCGCGCGGCTGGGGACCGTTCGCATCGGCGCGGAGGACCGGATCGGCGGCATCGCCACCAGCGGGGCCGGGGGGCGCAGCTTCTCGCTCGGCATCGCCGAGAGCGTCACGGTTCTGGCCGCCAGCGCGGCGCAGGCCGACGTGGCGGCGACGCTGATCGCCAACGCGGTCGACCTGCCGGGCGATCCCCGCATCGGGCGCGCGCGCGCCTGCGACCTGCAACCCGACAGCGACCTGCGCGACCGGCGGGTGGTGACCCATGTGCCGCCGCTTTCGACCGCCGAGAGCGAGGCCGCGCTGGCGCGGGGCCGCGCGCGGGCCGAAAGCTTTCTCGCGGCGGGCCGGATCGCGGGCGCGGCGCTGTTCCTGCAGGGGCGCAGCGCCGTGGTCGGGCGCGCGGTGACGGACCAACTGGCAATCCCGGAGGCGATGGATGTCTGAACTCAAGATCAGGAAACGCGCGCTCATCGTGGAGGAGATATTCCACGAAGGCGGGCCCGTGGCGGAGATCCCGCTCAAGCGCGGCGCGGCGCTCGCGGTGATCGCGAACCCCTTCGCGGGCCGCTACGAGCCCGACATCCAATGGTTCATGGACGACCTGCGGCCGCTGGGCCTGTCCATGGCCGAGGATCTGGTGAAGGCGCTGGGGGGTGCGGACAAGGTCGAGGGTTACGGCAAGGCCTCGCTCGTGGGCGCCGACGGCGAACTGGAGCACGGCGCGCTCTGGCACGCGCCCGGCGGCTACGCCATGCGCGAGGTTCTGTCGGGGACCAAGGCGATCGTGCCTTCGGCCAAGAAGGTGGGCGGGCCCGGTGCGCGCATCGACGTGCCCGTCACGCATATCAACGCGGCCTACGTGCGGTCCCATTTCGACGCGATGGAGGTGGGCCTGAACGACGCTCCGCGCGGAGGCGAGATTCTGGTGGCGCTGGTGATGACCACGGGGCCGCGCATCCATGCCCGCGCGGGCGGGCTGGAGGCGGCGGACATCAAGGGAGAGGACGGGCTGAGATGAACGCGAAGATCCGGAAGCTTTGCACCTTCGTGGAAGAGATCCATTCCGAGATGGGGCAGGAGATCGCGCCGCCCACGCGCAAGGCCGTGGCCGTGGCGGTGATCGAGAACCCCTTCGCGGGGCGCTACGTGGAGGACCTGAGCCCGCTCATGGAGATCGGCGCGGAGCTTGGGGCCCTTCTGGGCGCGCGGGCCGTGGCCGCGCTGGGCATCCGGCCGGAGGAGGCCGAGAGCTACGGCAAGGCCGCGATGGTGGGCGAGGATGGCGAGCTGGAACACGCCGCGGCCCTGCTGCATCCGAAGATGGGCGCGCCGCTGCGCAAGGCGGTCGAGAAGGGGGCGGCGCTGGTGCCCTCGTCGAAGAAGCGCGGCGGGCCGGGGCAGGACCTCGACGTGCCGCTCGGCCACAAGGACGCGGCCTACGTACGGTCCCACTTCGACGGGATGGAGGTGCGCGTGGGCGATGCGCCGCGGCGGGGCGAGATCCTCGTGGCGATCGGCGTGACCGACAGCGGCCGGCCGCTGCCGCGTGTGGGCGGGCTGACGCACGAGGAGGCCGAGGGCCGCGACGGGCTGCGCTAGAGGGGGTGCGGCTCAGGGCCCGGAGATGCGGCGCAGGAGCGCCACGAGCGTCTCGGCCTCGGTCTCGGTCAGCGGCTCGAGCGTCGCCCGCGAGATCGCGAAGCCCGCGGCATGGAGCGACGCGATCCGGGCGCGGACGGCCGGCGCGACCGAGAGGATCGTCCGGCGCCTGTCGGCGGGGTCGGGATGGGCGCGCACCATGCCCTTGGCCCTGAGCCGGTCCACGACGCCCTTGACGGTCGCCACGTCCATGGCCGTGCGCCGTCCAAGCTCGTTCTGCGAGCAATCGCCCAGTTCCGCCAGCCGCACCAGCGCCGCGAATTGCGTCGGCGTCAGACCGTCCGGCGCCATGTCCTGGAAGATCGCCGCATGCCGTTGCCCGGCAAGGCGCAGCAGGAAGCCCACCTGGTCCTCCAGCCGGTAGGGCCTGTCCGCTTGCTCGGGCGAGGTCTCGGTCACGGCGGCGTCCTCCAGATCCTGCGCCGGGGGCCAGTACGTGCCCGGCCGCGCGCGGCGGTGCGGTGGCGCGCTCTGTCGCCGTCCCGAAGCGGCGGCTGCGCAAGCGCCTGGCCGTTGGTCTACGAACAAATCGACCCGCGCGCCATGCCCGAAGCGCACCGCGCCGTCGCCGCGGTCGGCCGGGCCGGGGCAAAGGTGCTGGTGCCGTTGAACAAAGTCGGCCCACGGCGTATCCTTAATGGACAAGAACGGTTTTGCCGCGAAGGATCGATGCGACGGCGACCCGATGCCGCCAGGATCGGCGGGCGGGCGGGGCGGCGTCCTGCCGGGCCTTTGCAGGGCCGGTTGCAGGATCAGGGAACGGTGACATGACAGGACGGCATGATGGCGCGACACTTTCAGGGAAGGGCCATCCGTGCGGCCCGGGGCGCGGCGCGGCGTGATCTGGCGTGTCGTCTACATCTCGAGGCGCTGCGTCACCGATGACGAACTGACCGATCTGCTGATCGAGGCGCGGGGGCGCAACGCGACCGAAGACGTCTCGGGCGTTCTGCTTGCCGACCGGTCCAGTTTCGTGCAGGCGATCGAGGGCGCGCGTCCGGCGATCGCGGATCTGACCATGCGCCTGCTGGGCGATCCCCGCCACACCGAGATGCGCCTTCTGGCCAGCGGCCCCGACGAGGTGCGCTGGTTCAGCGACTGGAAAATGGCACTCGTGGTTCCCGGCGCCCGCGGCGCATCGCTGAAACGTCGCTTCGGCAAGACCGACTTCCAGAGTTCCGCGGCGCTGTTCGAGACGCTCATGGCCGCCGTCGAGACCTCGGAGACCGTGCAGACGGGCCTCGTGCAGTACGGCTGAGCGAAAACGCGCCGCCTGTCTGCGGTTAGCACGATCTTCAGACCTTTTGCCTAGGTCCGGTTCGCGCGCGCCACGCGGGTGTGCGCTGTATGTGAGCCGGTTCAGGGGTCATGGCGTCAGACATACCGAGAGACGAGGCCCTGCGCCGCGCTGCCGACAGCGCGCGCGCCGAGCTTGCCCGCACCGAGGCGCAGATTCGCGCCGCCACCGAGGCGTCCAACGTCGCGCTGTGGCACATCTGCCCCGAGACGGGCGAAATCTGGTTGAGCGCGGTCTGGTACACGCTGCTGGGTTACGAGCCCGACGCGTTGGAGCCCTCGTTCGAGCTGTTCCTCGAGCTGATTCACCCCGACGACATCGCCGAGACCAGGGCCGCCTTCGCGCGGCTCATCGAGGGCGAGGCCGCGTTTTTCCGGGCCGATTTCCGGATGCGCTGCGCCGATGGCAGCTGGCTCTGGATCGGGGCGACCGGCGCCAAGGTCGACCGCACGCGCGAGGGGCTGCCTTACCTCGTTTGCGGGATGCAGACCGACATCACTGCCCGCAAGGAGACGGAGGCGCGACTGGCCGAAGCGGCGCGCGCGGCCGACGAGCACCGGCAGCTGCTCAACCGTCTGGCCGAGAATTCACCCGCCGCGCTGTTCGAATTCTGCATGGATACCTCGGGCGCCATGTCGCTGCCCTATGCCACCTCCGGCGTGCATGAACTTCTGGGGGTGCCGCGGGAGGACCTCGACGGGGAGGCGGCCAACATTTTCCGCACCATCCTGCCGGAGGATGCCGCCGGCGTTTTAGAGGCGGTGGAGGCATCGCGCGCGGACCTTTCGCCCTTCCGCTGCCGGTTCCGCGCGCGCCGCTGCGATGGCGGCGTCGTCTGGCTCCAGGCCAACTCGATGCCGCAACGTCTGCCCGATGGCGGCACCACCTGGCTGGGCAGCGTCTATGACGTCACCCCCGAGGTGGCGCGGGAGGCGACGCTCGCGCGCGCCCGCGACGATGCGCTCGAGTTGCAGCGCAAGATGCGCGAGCTTGCCCTGCATGACGGCTTGACGGGTCTGCCGAACCGCCGCCATTTCGACAGCCGGCTGGAGGACCGCCGGCGCGCGGCCGAGGCACAGGCGCAGCCCGATCCGCTGGTGATCATCCGCATCGACCTCGACCGGTTCAAATACGTCAACGACGCGCTCGGGCACGCCGCGGGCGACGCGGTGCTGACCCATGCCGCCGCCGTGATCCGCAACGCCATCGACGAGGCGGATTTCGCCGGCCGCGTCGGCGGGGACGAGTTCTCGATCCTGATGGCGCCGGGCCGCAGCGCGGCCGATGCCATGGACCTGGCCCGGAAGATCCAGGGCGATCTGGCCTATCCCTACCTCTTCGAAGGCAAGGTCTGCCGCTTCGGGGCGAGCTTCGGCATCGCGTCGTCGGAGGAGACCGGCACGACGGCGCTCGACCTGATGTCCTTCGCCGATGCCGCGCTCTACCGCGCGAAGGAACTGGGGCGTGGCCGGCTGGAGCTTTTCAGCAAGGCGCTGCACGACGAGATTCTCGAGGCGCGGCGGATGGCCGGGGAGATCGAGGCGGCGCTGGAGAACGGGGACTTCGTCCCCTTCTTCCAGCCCCAGATCTGCGCCCGCACGGGACGGCTGGTGGGGCTCGAGGCCCTTGCACGCTGGCGGACGCGGGACGGGCGCATCATCGGCCCCGACAGGTTCCTTTCCGTGGCCGAGCAGATCCGCGTCGTCCCGCTCATCGACCGGATGATGCTCGCCAAGACCGAGGCGATCGTCGACGAATGGGCCGCGGCGGGCTTTCTGCCGCCCAAGATCAGCTTCAACATCAGTGCCGGGCGCCTGCAGGACGGCCGCCTTGCCAGGGCCGCCCGCGGCCTGCAGCGGCGCGGCGTCCGGGTCTCCTACGAACTTCTCGAGACGATCCTGCTCGAGGATGTGGATGCCTCCGTCCTGCACAATCTCGACCGTGTGCGCGAGGCGGGCATCCTGATCGAGGTGGACGATTTCGGCTCGGGCCATGCCTCGATCCTCGGCCTGCAACGCATCCGGCCGGACGTGTTGAAGATCGACCGCAGGCTCGTGTCCATGGTGGCCGATGCCGACACCTCGAACGACCTCGTGCGCGCCATCGTCAGCATGGCGCGTTCGCTGTCGATCGCGACCACGGCCGAGGGCGTGGAGACCGAGGCCCAGGCGGGGACGCTTCGCGGCATCGGCTGCGAGGTGCTCCAGGGCTTCCTCTACGCGCGGCCCCTGGACGCCGACGCCCTGCTGGAGTGGTGCCGGGCCGAGGGGTTTCTCGCCACATCCGGCAGATCGGCCACGGGTCGCACCTGACAGGCCGCGGTTCGGGCCGGCGGGATTGAGCCGGGTCGGGGCGCCGCGCCCATGCGCGCTCGATCGGCGCCGGGTGCCAGGGCCCGGTGCGGCGGGTCCGAATGAAAAGCGCCACAGTCGTCTTTTTCTTCGGCCAGATGCCGGGATCGGCGCGGCCGACAGCGGAGATGCGCGATGCCTCGCCCGACGGGGTCGCGGCCCGGATGCGGGCAGGGCCCCCGGGGGCGGGGTCCGGCACAGCGCGCGCGCCATGTCCGTGATCATCCTCGGCCCGTCCCGCGTGGGGCGGACGCCTCGTCCAATTGGACATCAAGCGCGCGGCCGAAGCGGTCGGCCGGCGCGACCTGGTTCGCGCCCCGCCCCGTGGCCATCATGGCGTGCGCCCGGCAGCCCCGCGCGGGCCGCCAGCTGCGCGCGCGCAGGGCGACGGCGCGTTCTTTCGGCATCCCGCCCCGAGTTACAACGCACCCAGCGAGGTGAGCGTCCAGACGCTGAAGTCCGAGATCACGCGGCCCGTGGCGGCATCGAAGGCGTTGGCGATCGCGTCGTCGTCCAGCGATTGCGCCGCCTCCTGCGCGGCGAAGCTGCGCGTGGCGACGATCTGCACGCCGCGTTCGCGCACGATGCGCGCGATCATGCGGACCTCGACCTGCGCGCTTGCGCCATCGGGCGAAAGCTCGGCCTGGAAATCCACCAGTTCGGTGACGATCGCGAAATCCCCGCCCTGTCCGAGCGGGCGCCGGCCCACGTACTGGAACGCGCCGGTGCGGTCGAGCGCGCGCAGCATCAGGGTCTGGAGCATCACCGGGGCCTCTTCGCTCCAGCGGACGCCGGGCAGGTACTGGGCTTGAAGCGGCGCGGGCCGGACCATGATCCGGTCGGTGGACAGCGCGCCGCCGGTGGTGGGCACCTCGACGATGATGTCGCGGCGCTGCGGCGCGCCCTGCCGGACGGGCAGGTCCGTGGGCGTGGACAATTCGTAGACCTCGAGCGCTTCGGTCGCGCTGCCGATGGCCGAGACGGCCGCGCAGCCGCCAAGGGCGAGGGGCAGGCTCAGGGCAAGGGCGAGGCGTCGGATCGCATTGGTCATGGGCAGGGGTGTCACCTTCTGAACTCCGGCAGGTCGCGGTCGAGCAGGAACCGTGTGGGGCTGCGGTTGATCTGGCGCGTGAGCTGATCGAGATTGGTGATCAGCGTGCGCGTCTCCCGCGCGAGCTGGCCGAACAGGGGCAGGGCGTTGGTCGTGAAATCCTGGATGCCGGGGCTGGAATTGGCCACGATCCCCTGCAGGTCGGCGAAGGCCGCCAGCGCCGCGGCGCTGGCCGCGCGGATATCGGCCGAGGTGGCGGGCAGGTCGTCGGCCACCGTGGCGACGGCCTCGTCGAGCCCCTCCAGCGTCGTGCGAAGATCGCCCACCAGCGCCCCGAGATCGCCCCGGATCAGCTCGTCCGCCCCGGTCAGCGCGCCCTCGGCCAGCGCCAGCGTGCGCTCGCCCGTGGCCATGGCGCCATTGATCGCCGCAAGCGTCTCGTTGGCATTGCCGAAAGTCTCGGTCACCTGGGCCAGCGTCCTCTCTGCGCTGGCCACGAGCCCCGAGACGTCGCCGCTCGCCTCGGTGAGATCGTTGCCCACCGTGACGAGCGTCTCGCGCGCGGTCCGGGCCGCGTCGGCCACGTCGTCGAGGACCATGGGCAGGTCGGTCTCGGCCGCCGCGCGGACCACCGCGATCGTCTCGGTCGCCGAGGCCACCGCCGCGCGCGTCTCGGCCAGCAGCGGCGCGCCCTCGGTCTCGATCAGCCCGTCGATGCGGCGCGCGGCGGCGTCGATCGTGCCGGCGGTCTCGTTCAGCGTGGCGATCAGCGCGTCGGCGCGGCCCAGCGTGGCCTCGGCCTCGCGCAGCCGGTCCGTGGCGGTGGTGCCGGTCTCCTGAAGCGTGGCGATTAGGGCGCCGGCCTCGTCGCCGATCTCCGTGGCCTCGCCGCGCAGGGTCGCGATCATCTCCCGCGCCTCGTTCGTCGTCTGCGACAGATCCTCCGCGATATAGAGCTGCGCCTCGGTCATCACGGCCTGCAGGGCGCTGACGGTCCCCGAGCCGTTCTGCACGATCACCGTGGCCTCGTCGGCCAGCGCGGTGACCGAGGCGAGCGTGTCGTCGGCGGTCGCCAGCACCGTGTTCATCTCGGTCGTCAGCGCGTCGAGCGTTTCGTTGAAAAAGCTGATCTGCTGCGCGAAACCGTCGATCGTTCCGGCCACGTCACCGAAGGCCTCGATCGTGGCGGCGAATTCCTCGGAGGCCTGGTCGACATTGGCGAGGATCCGCTCGATCCGCTCGGCGTTCTCGTCGCTGAACAGAAGGCCGATATCCTCCACGATCTGGAGCGTTTCGCTGACCAGGCTCGGCGCATCCTCGGTCAGGGTCTGCAGCGTCGAGCGGCCTGCGGAGATCTCGGGCGTCGGATCCTCGGAGGTCGGTTCGAGAAAGGGCGCGTCGGGGCTGCCGGGACCGATGCTGACGAAGGAGACGCCCGTGACGCCCAGGGCCTCGATCGTGGCCACGCTGTCGGTGCGCACCGGGGTCTCGGCATCCACCTCGACGCGCACGGTCACGGTGCCGTCCCGCGTTGGCGTCAGGCGCACGTCCACCACCTGGCCCACCGGCAGGCCGCTGAAGCGCACGTCCGAGGCGTTGCTCAGCCCCGAGACCGAGGCGAAGCGGATATCGTAATAGGCGAATTGCCGGTCCAGCTCGACCCGGGCGAACCACAGGAAAAAGCCCAGGATCCCGAGCAGGCCGGCCAGCGCGAAGGCGCCGATGAGCACGAAGTTGGCTTTCGTTTCCACCTAGTCGCTTTCCCCCGCGGCCGCTCGCCCGTCCTCGGCCTGGCGCCGTGCCCCGTCCTGCGCCGCCCGCGCCCGCGGCCCCTTGAAATAGGCCTGCACCCACGGATGATCGACGTCCAGCATGTCCTGCAGCGTCCCGGTCGTCAGGACCCGCTTTTCGGCCAGCACCGCGATCCGGTCGCACACCGCGTAAAGCGTATCGAGATCGTGGGTGACGAGAAAGACGGTTAGTCCAAGCGACCGGCTGAGTCCACGGATGAGCGTGTCGAACTCCGCCGCGCCGATCGGGTCGAGCCCCGCCGTCGGCTCGTCGAGAAACACGATGCGCGGGTCGAGCGCCAGCGCCCGCGCCAGGCCCGCCCGCTTGCGCATGCCGCCCGAAAGCTCCGAGGGGTACTTGTCGCAGGCCGGGGGCGGCAGGCCGACCATCGAGACCTTCAACTCCGCCAGCGCGCGAGAGACCTCGGGCGGCAGGTCCGGCACGCCGCGCATCGGCACCTCCACGTTCTCGCGCACGGTCAGCGACGAGAACAGCGCACCGTCCTGGAACATCACGCCCCATTGCCGTTCGAGCCGCGCCCGCGCCGCCGCGTCGGCGGTGAACACGTCCGTCCCGAGCACCCGGATCGACCCTTCGGCGGGCACGTTCAGCCCCGCGATGGTGCGCAGGAGCACCGACTTGCCGGTGCCCGATCCCCCCACGACGCCGAGGATCTCGCCCGCCCGCAGGTCGAGGTCGAGCCCCTCGTGGACCACGTGAGAGCCGAACTGGGTGCGCAGGCCACGGACCTCGATCACCGGCGCGCGGTCGGACCCATCCATGGTCAGATCCCGACCTGTGCGAAGAAGATGGAGAACAGCGCATCGGCCACGATCACCGCGAAGATCGCGGCGACGACCGATTTGGAAGTCTGCCGGCCCAGCGATTCGGCGTTGCCCTTCACCTGCATACCCGCATGGCAGCCCACCACCCCGATGATCAGCGCGAAGACCGGCGCCTTGACGAGGCCCACGGTCAGGTTGCTCACGGCGATCCCCTCCACAAGCCGGGTCTGGAAAAGCCCTGGCGAGATGCCAAGCTCGATCCAGGCCATGAGCGCGCCGCCGAAAAGGCCCGCCGCGTTCGCGATCAGCCCCAGGATCGGCAGCATCAGCAGAAGCGCGAGGATGCGCGGCACGAACAGCACCAGCGCGGGGTCGAGGCCCAGCGTGCGCATCGCGTCGATCTCCTCGCGCATCTTCATCGAGCCGATGGCGGCGGTGAAGGCCGAGGCCGTGCGCCCGGCCACGATGATCGCGGTCAAGAGGATGCCCAGCTCGCGCAGGATCGACACCGCGATCAGGTCCACCACGAAGACCTCGGCGCCGAACTGGCGCAACTGCGTGGCGCCCTGAAAGGCAAGCACCACCCCGATCAGGAAGGCCATCAGCGCGACGATGGGCACGGCCTTCAGCCCGACCTCCTCGCAGTGATGCACGAGCGAGGTCAGCCGGAACTCGCGCGGGCGTGCGATGCTGCGGGCCAGACGCGCGAGGAACAGGCCCAGGTAGCCCAGAAGGCCCGTCACGGTCCGCAGCCCATCCACGATGCTGCGTCCGGTGGTGTCCAGCATTCCGACCAGGCCGGGTCCGCCGCGGGGCGCAGCCGGAGGCTCGGCGGGCGGCATGGCGTCGGCGACGGTCGACAGGACCGCCGTCATCGCGGTACTCGCGCCGGTCAGATGCAGCTGTGCGCCGCCCGCCGTCAGCCGCGCGCGCAGGTCGTTCAGCACCCATGCGCCGGCCGTGTCGAAGGCCGTGACCGCCGACAGGTCGACCGTCGCGTCGCGCCCCTGGCCCATGCCCAGCAGACGGCGATGCAGGTCGCCGACGGTGTCGATCGTGACCGCGCCGGCCAGCACGGCCGAGCCGCCATCGATGTCACAGGTCAGTTGCGTGTCTCGCGCCAAATGCCACCCCGGTTCATGCGGCGCCCCCCGGACGCCCCTCGCCAGGGCGTATACTCACACGAGCCGGACCGGAAAGTCGACGGGGCGCGCGCGCCGCCCGGGTTTCGCGGGCCGGCCCGTCGGATTGACGCGGCGGCACCGGGCGCGGTCACGACGCGCGTGTCATGGCTTCTGTCACAGGGCCTGTGCGCCCACGAACGGGACTCGCGCCGTCGTATTTCTTATATGCTATGCAGTGGCAGGAGGGATGAAGATGAGTCAGACGGAGCTTCGCAAGATACAGATCCAGGGTGTGCATCACATCACGCTTAACGGGGCCGACCGACAGACGTCGATCGACTTCTGGGAAGGCGTGCTTGGTATGCCTTTCATCTTCGACCAGCCCAACCTCGACGATCCCGACGAAGGTCATCTCTATTTCGATCCCGGCGACGGGCGGCTGATCACGATCTTCACCCACGAAAACCGCAAACCCGATGCGACACCCGCCCCCGAGGCGATCGGGTCGTTGCATCACCTGGCCTTCAACGTCAGTCAGGCGAGCTTCTGGCAGGTGGCCGAACGGCTCGATGCGCGCGGCGTGGCGCATAGCGGGCCTGTCGACCGCGGTTTCATGGACTCGATCTACTTCCGCGATCCGCTCGGTCTCAGGATCGAGCTTGCCTCCTACCGGTTCGTTCCGCCCGAAGGCTGCCGCGAGGCCGATGTGATGATCGAGGCGCACCGCATCCGCGTGGCGCGCGGCGACGCCAATATCGACCGCCGCCATCTCGCCGATGCCATCGAACTGCTCGTGGAACGGCAGCAGCAGTCCCTGTCAATCGACCGCACAGCGAAAAACCCCTATTGAGCGGCACCGCGGGCGGGCCTGTTGCGCGCGGGCTGGACACCGGCCGGCGCCCTGCTACCCTCGCACGCCGGTGAGCGAGCGGAGAGAACGATGGCGAAAACGGCATTTCTGGGCCTCGGGGTCATGGGCTACCCGATGGCGGGTCACCTGAAGGCGGCCGGGCACGAGGTGACGGTCTACAACCGCACCGCGGCAAAGGCCGAGGCCTGGGCGGCCGAGCATGGCGGGGCCCATGCGCAAACCCCGCGCGAGGCCGCCGAGGGTGCGGATTTCGTCATGGCTTGCGTCGGCAACGACGACGATCTGCGCTCGGTCGTCACGGGCGCGGACGGCGCACTTGCCGGCATGGCCGAGGGCGCGGTCTTCGTCGACCACACCACGGTCTCCGCGATCGTCACGCGTGATTTGGCCGGGCTGGCGGCGGAAAAGGGCATCGGCTGGGTCGACGCGCCTGTCTCGGGCGGGCAGGCGGGGGCCGAAAACGGCCAGCTTGTGGTCATGTGCGGCGGTGCGGAGGCGCAGTTCGCCGCCGCCGAGCCGGTGATCGACGCCTATTCCAAGATGACCGAGCGCTTCGGCGAGGTGGGCGCGGGCCAGCTGACCAAGATGGTCAACCAGATCTGCATCGTGGGCGCGATCCAGTCGATCTCGGAGGGGCTGTGGTTCGCGCGCGAGGCCGGGCTCGACGCCAAGCGGGTCGCGGGCCTCGTGGCGCAGGGCGCGGGCGGGTCGTGGCAGCTTGCCAACCGGGCCGACACGATGATCGACAACCATTTCGACCACGGCTTCGCGGTCGACTGGATGCGCAAGGATCTGGGCATAGCGCTGGGCCAGGCCAAGGAGATGGGCGTCAGCCTTCCCGTGACGGCGCTGGTCGACCAGTTCTATGCCGAGGTGCAGGGCTTGGGCGGCGGGCGCTGGGACACCTCGAGCCTGATCCAGCGCTTCCGCCGCATGGCCGGCGAGGAACTCTGAGGCGCGCTTGCCCTTCACCCTGACCGACACCGGCGGCCTTGGCGCGGCGGGCTTCGACACGATCATCGACGTGCGAAGCCCCGCCGAATACGCCGAGGACCACCTGCCCGGCGCGATCTCCATGCCCGTCCTGAGCGATGCCGAGCGCGCTGAGGTTGGCACGATCTACACCCAGGAGAGCCCCTTTCGCGCCCGCAAGATCGGTGCGGCCCTGGTGGCGCGCAACGCGGCGCGGCATATCGAGGAGAGGCTGATGGACCGCGGCGGCGGCTGGCGGCCGCTGGTCTATTGCTGGCGCGGCGGGCAGCGCTCGGGGTCGTTCGCGTCCATCATGGCGCAGATCGGCTGGCGCGTGGAGGTGCTGGAGGGCGGCTATCGCACGTGGCGGCGGCTTGTGGTGGGGCGGCTTTACGACGCCGATCTCGGGCTGCGGCTGATCCGGCTCGACGGGTTCACCGGCACGGCGAAGACCGCTCTTCTGGCGGAGGTCGCGGGCCTCGGGGGGCAGGTGCTGGACCTCGAGGGGCTGGCGCGGCACCGGGGCTCCATCCTCGGCGACGTGGACGGGACGCAGCCCGCGCAGAAGGGGTTCGAGACCGCGCTTGTGCAGGCGCTCGACGCCTTCGACCCGGGCCGGCCCGTGCTGGTGGAGGCGGAAAGCGCGCGGATCGGCGCGCTGCGCCTGCCGCCCGCGCTTTGGGTCGCGATGAAGGGCAGCCCGCGGATCGTGGTCGAGGCGCCCGTCGAGGCACGCGCGGCCTTCCTTGCAGGTGAATATGCGCGCCTCGCGGCGGACCGGGCCGCGCTGACCGACCGGCTGAACGGGCTCAGGCCGCTGGCGGGGCACGCGAAGGTCGACGGCTGGCTGGGCCTGCTGGCCGAGGGGCGTCTGACCGACCTCGCCGCGGCGCTTGTCACGCAGCATTACGATCCGGCCTATGGCCGCCTGCGCCGCAGCGATGCGGCCCCTGTCCTCGCCCGGATCGCCTTGCCCGAGCTCGGGCCCGAGGCGCGTGCGGAGGCCGCGGGACGGATTCTCGAACACCTGGCCTGAGCGCCTTGCCCCTTGGACTCTGCGCGCGCCTTCGATAACTCGTGACAGACGCGAGAGACGAGGGCTGAGACCGATGGACAAGACCTTCAACGCCGCCGAGGCCGAGGCCCGGATCTATGCCGCCTGGGAAGAGGCGGGCGCCTTCCGTGCGGGCGCGAACGCGAAGCCGGGGGCGGAGCCCTATTCCATCATGATCCCGCCGCCGAACGTCACGGGCGTCCTGCACGTGGGCCATGCCTTCAACAACACGCTTCAGGACGTGCTGATCCGCTGGCACCGGATGCGGGGCTTCGACACGCTCTGGCAGCCCGGCACGGACCATGCGGGCATCGCGACGCAGATGGTGGTGGAGCGCGAACTGGCGAAGGAGGGCAAGTCCCGCCGCGACATGACCCGCGAGGAGTTCCTGTCCCATGTCTGGGCCTGGAAGAGCCAGTCGGGCGGCACGATCCGGCGGCAGCTGAAGCGCCTCGGCGCCTCGGCCGACTGGAGCCGCGAGGCCTTCACCATGTCGGGGGCCCCCGGCGCGCCCGAGGGCGAGGACGGCAATTTCCACGACGCCGTCATCCGCGTCTTCGTCGACATGTACGAGAAGGGCTTCATCTACCGCGGCAAGCGGCTGGTGAACTGGGACCCGCATTTCGAGACGGCGATCTCGGATCTGGAGGTGGAGAACACCGACGTCCCCGGCGCCATGTGGCACTTCAAGTATCCGCTCGCGGGCGGGGCCACCTATACCTACGTCGAGCGCGACGAAGACGGCAATGTCGTGCTGGAGGAGGAGCGCGACTACATCTCCATCGCGACCACGCGCCCCGAGACCATGCTCGGTGACGGCGCGGTGGCGGTGCATCCCTCGGACGAACGCTACGCGCCCATCGTCGGCATGCTCTGCGAGATCCCCGTGGGTCCGAAGGCGCATCGCCGCCTCATCCCGATCATCACCGACGAATATCCCGATCCCGATTTCGGCTCGGGCGCGGTGAAGATCACCGGAGCGCATGATTTCAACGATTACGGTGTGGCGAAACGCGCCGGCATCCCCTGCTACCGTCTGATGGACACCAAGGCCCAGATGCGTGAGGACGGCCTGCCCTACGCCGAGGCCGCCGCCGTCGCGCAGGAGGTGGCCGAGGGCAAGCGCACGCTCAGCGAGGCGGAGGCGGACCTTCTGAACCTCGTGCCCGACCACCTGCGCGGGCTCGACCGGTTCGAGGCGCGCGACCGGGTGATCGAGGAGATCACGGCCGAGGGCCTCGCCGTGATGACCGACTGCGACGACCCGCGGCTGGGCAAGGCTGCGGTTCCCAAGGGCACGGAAGGCGCCGATCCCATCGTGCCGCTTGTCGAGGACAAGATCATCACCCAGCCCTTCGGCGACCGCTCGAAGGTGGTGATCGAGCCGATGCTCACCGACCAGTGGTTCGTCGATACCGTCAAGATCGTGGGCCCCGCGCTGGAGGCCGTGCGGGACGGGCGCACGACCATCGTGCCGGAGCAGCACCGCAAGGTCTATTTCCATTGGCTCGAGAACATCGAGCCCTGGACGATCTCACGCCAGCTCTGGTGGGGCCACCAGATCCCGGTCTGGTACGGCTTCGATCTGGCCGCCCACGGCTTCCGCGACGACGAGGGGGACGGCGCGCTCGACGAGGTGGAGATGCTGCGCCTTCTGAACGCGCAGACGCTTCTGGAAGGCGAGGACCGCCACCACGCCGCCGCCGATTTCGACGCGGTCGCGGGACAGTTCGCGGATGTGCTGGCGGGACTGCCCGTGCCGCTCAACCACGCGCGTGTCG
>CAZGHJ010000004.1:0-35992 GCA_964525355.1 uncultured Roseicyclus sp. | reverse complement strand
TGAACGCCGCAAGACGCTCGCCCGCAAAGGCCCGGATGGCCGCCTCGTCGGCCTCCGCCCCCTCGCGCAGGACCACGGCCGCCGCGACCTCCTCACCGAGCTTGGGATGCGGCAGCGCGAATGTCACCACCTGCGCGATCGCGGGGTGCGCCGACAACACGCCGTCCACCTCCAGCGGCGAGACCTTCTCGCCGCCGCGGTTGATGATCTCCTTCAGCCGTCCCGTGAGCGTCAGGTAGCCCTCGGCGTCGAAGGTGCCCTGGTCGCCGGTGCGGAACCAGCGCCGCCCCTCCGCCTCGAAGAAGCTCTTGGCGTTGGCCTCGGGGTTGCCCTCGTAGCCCGGCGTGACGTTCGGACCCGAGATCACGACCTCGCCCACCGCGTCGCCCTCGGCCAGGATCCGGTCCTCGGTTTCATGGGCGATGCGCACCAGCGGGCCCGCCTCGACGCCGACCGAGCCCGGCTTCTGCGCCCGCGGCGGCAAGGGGTTCGACGCCATCTGATGGGTGGCCTCGGTCATGCCATAGCCCTCGATCACCGGCGCGCCGAAGGTCTCCGACAAGGCCTCCATCACCGGGCCCGGCAGCGAGGCCGAGGACGAGCGCAGGAAGCGCAGCGGCACCTCGGAAATGGTCTCGGCGTTGCGCGACGCCCGCGACAGGATCGCCTGGTGCATCGTGGGAACCGCCGTGTACCACGTGGGCTGCGCCTCGCGCATCCAGGCGAAGAATTTCAGCGCGTCGAAGCCCGGCGCGCACCAGACCGAGCCGCCCGCCGCCAGCGAGGACGAGACCGCCGCCACCAGCCCGTGGATGTGGAACAGCGGCATCACGTTCAGACAGCGGTCCCCGGGCGTGAGCGCCAGCGAGCCCGCGATGTTGCCCGCCGAAGCCACGAGATTCGACTGCAGAAGCGGCACGATCTTCGGCCGCGACGTGGTGCCCGAGGTGTGCAGGATCAGGGCCACGTCATCCGGGCCGGGGGCCGACATGTCGGCCTCGCCGGCGTTGCCTTCCGCCCGGAGCGAAAAGGCCCCGGCAGGTCCCGCCGCATCCGGCACGAGCCGGATCACCGTCAGCCCAAGCCGCGTCGCGGCCGCCGCCGCGGGGCCGGTCTCGTCCTCCATGAGAATCACGGCCCGCGCCTTCAGATCCTCGAGATAGAAAGCGAATTCATCCTCGGTATAGGCCGGGTTCAGCGGACAGGTCGTGGCCGCCTGCGCCACCGACACGAAGGCCGCCGCCATCTCGGGGCCGTTCGGCAGCACGATCGCCACCCGGTCCCCGCGCCCCACGCCAGCGGCGTAGAGCGCTGCGGCCACATCGGCCGACAGGGCCCGCAGCCCCCGGTAATCCATCCAGTCCCGCCCCGGCGCACCCAGCGCCAGCCCCGCGCCGTCATGACCGGAAATCAATTCACCAAACGTCCCAGACATCCCAGACCTCCCTCGCCGTCCGTTCCGCTAGGGTTCTAGCACGATCGGCGCTGGGCTCAATCCACCGAAGCGACCGATCGCCACACCTGGGACGGCATCGCAAGGACTGCGCCACCGCGTCATGGCCCGCCGGAGGGATCCTGCGCGCCGGAACATCGCCCGATGGCCTCGCGATACCGTGGGCGCTGCGACCGGCCCTTGCCGGCCCCGTGGCAGCCGCACCGGGGCCCGCGGCCGACACGCGAGCGGCGCCGCAGCAGACCGGCGCCACGACCGCCGGCAGTTCTTGCCTCCGGCGCGGGCCTTGCGCCACGCTCCACCCGATGAAAGGGAGAGTTCGATGTCCGACCACGTGACACTTCTGGGCGTGAAGGGCGGCCCCGCGATCCGGCCCGGCTCCAACATGCCGACCTCGGTTCTCGTGTCGATGGCCGGGCAGCAGATCCTCGTGGATGCGGGCCTTGGCGCCGCGCGCGCCGTCTGCGACCAGGGCGTGGCGCTGACCGATCTCGACGCGATCCTGATCACGCATCTGCATTCCGACCATTACCTCGAACTCGGGCCACTCCTGCACACGGCCTGGACCGCGGGGCTGAAGGCGCCGATCCCGGTCTGGGGCCCGCCGGCCCTCGCCGGCTACTGGACCGCCTTCCTCGCCGCGATGGAGGATGACATCCGCCTGAGGATCGAGGACGAGGGCCGCCCGGACCTCGCCGGTCTCGTGGACATCCGCGCGATCGACCCCGCAACATCGCCAAGTATCGGTCCGGTGCGCGTGACGGCGATGGAAAACCACCACCCTCCGATCCGCCCGAGCTTCGCCTTTCGCTTCGAGGCCGGCGGCGGCGCGGTCGTGCTGTCGGGCGACACCGCCGCGCTGCCCGAGATGGTCGCCTTCGCCCGCGGCGCCGATCTGCTGGTCCACGAGGCGATGCTGCCCGAGGGCGTCGACGCGCTGCTGGCCAGACTTCCCGTGACCGACGCGCGACTCCGCCACCACATCCTGCGCAGCCACACCACCGCCGAGGAGGCCGGCCGCATCGCGACCGAAGCCGGGGTCGCGCGGCTGGCGCTGAGCCATTTCGTGCCGGACGGCCTGCCATCCGTCACCGAGGCCGACTGGGAGGCGGCGGCCCGCAAAAGCTGGACCGGGCCGTTGATCCTCGGGCGCGACGGGCTGCGCATCGCGCTATGAGGCGCCGGCCCGCTGGCGTTTCGCCTCCGCCACATGCGCCGCCACATGGGCGGCATAGAGCTCCCGGATGCGCCGGGTGACGGGCCGCGTGCCATCGCCGACGGGCTTTCCGTCGATGCTCGCCACCGGGGTCTGCGCGCCGAATGTGCCCGTCAGGAACGCCTCCTCCGCGCCATGGACCTCGTAGAGCGAGAAGTTCTTCTCGAAGACGGGGATCCCGTCGGCGCGGCACAGTTCGATCACCTTGGCGCGCGTGACCCCGTTCATGCAGTAATCCCCGGTCGAGGTCCAAACCTCGCCCCGGCGCACGATGAAGAAATTGCAGGCATTGGTGGTGTTCACGAAGCCGTGCGGGTCTAGCATCAGCGCCTCGTCCGCGCCGGCCTGCTCGGCCTGCAGACAGGCGATCACGCAGTTGAGCTTGGAATGGGAATTGTACTTGGCATCCTGGCTCATCGGCAGGCCGCGCACCTGCGGCACGGTGGCGAGCCGGATGCCCGGACCGTCCAGCCGATCCACGGGCTTCGAATGCTCCATGATGATGACGAAGGTGGGCCCCGACCGGCTGAGCGAGGGATGCTGGAAGGGCCGCACCTTCACCCCGCGCGTCAGCATCAGGCGGCAGTGGACATCGGTCTCCATCCCGTTGGCCGCGCGCGTCGCCTCGAGTGCGTCCATGACCCCCGCGCGATCCATGCCGGGATCGAGGCTCACCGCCTTGCAGCTGTCGAAGAAGCGATCCATGTGATCGTCGAAAAAGGCCCAGACCCCGTCGTAAAGGCGCAGCCCCTCCCACATGCCGTCGCCCAGCATGAAGCCGCTGTCATAGACCGAGACCTTGGCCTCGTCGCGGTGCTTCAACTCGCCGTCGACGTAAATGAGGATGTCCGCGTTCCGCGGATCCTCCAGCGCGTCGTGAGTGGTCCCCATGCGCATCTCCCCTTCCTCGTTCGCCCGGACCCTGCGCCGCCGCAAGGCACATCTCAAGCCCCCGCCCCTTCATCCCGGCAGAAAACCCCCAAGGGAACCGCAGGCGGCGTGGGGCGGCGCCCCTTCGATTATTCGTACGAATAATCGCATGCGCCAACGCCTGCCCTCAGCGCGGCCATTGCCATGACACGGAGACGCGGATTCCGCATGGTTTCAAGGCCCTGCGCCTCGACGGCATGCGGGGTCTCGACCATGACTTTCCCGGCGCGGGTCACGGTCGGGCGCATGGCCACTGCACCGCCCAGCGTGACGCTGTCATAGACCCGGGCCATCGCCTCGTGAAAGGTCATCGGCACGGCGTGGGTGCCCATATGCGCCGCCTGCCGCATGCCCGCCGCGCCCAGGGAATACCACGTCGTCGTGCAATCCGGCCGAAGGCCACGTTGACCCCAGCGGCCCGGCATTCCGGCACCCGCGTCAGGGCGCGGCAACGCGGACAGGTGCCCGACCGGCCCTGCAACGTGATGTTCATGAGCGGGTTCGGCACCAGGTGCATCCCATACTCCGCCATCGCCGGGATGAGCCTCGTCGGATCGCTATCGTCGGAGGAATGCATCGCCGGGACGTGGCCCGCCACCACCCAGCCCAAGGGACACGGCCGCGTGGTTTCGGCCGCGAAAAGCTGCCCGTGGCGCGCAACGGGATCGTCGGTTTCGTCGCAATGGAGGTCAACGGGCAGCCCGTCATCGGCGGCGCCGCGTCACCGGACCGAGCATTCCTCATCCCCGGTCGTTTCCCGAAGGCCGTATGATGACCCGCGCGCAACGCAATCGACATGGGCCGATCCTGCCTGCCGCGGCACCGCCTGCCCATGTCCTCGACAGACATGGCCGGCGGCCTGTGCGGGACGCCGCGGGTCCATGCCCGGAACGAACCGCGATTTGCCCTTGGCCCTCCGGCGCACCTGCGCCAAAGAGACGGGCGATGAAACCCGCGCGCGCACCCTTTCCGCTCGGCAGGCTGGTACGTCCCGCGAACTGGCCGCTCGCCGCCGTGCTGATCGCGGGCTGGCTCGTCGCGCGCTTTCCGCGCGGCGCGATGGCCGGCCTGTCGCGCCCGCTGGCCTTCGCCCTGTGGCGCTGGCCGAAATTCCGCCGCGTCACCGAAGAGAACCTCGCCGCCTGCCTGCCGCACCTGCCCGCGCCCGAGCGCGACCGGCTGGCGCGCGCCTCGACGGCCCAGGTCGCCGCGTCGGTGCTGATGGCCCTCAAGACGTGGTTTTCCTACCGGCCCGGGCATCCGGCGTTCGAGGCGCGCTTCTCGGGGCTTGCGCATTTCGAAGCCGCACGGGACAGCGGACGCGGCATCATCCTGCTGAATTGCCATTACAATTCCACCGAACTGAACGCGGCCTTCTGTTCGCAGCTGCCGCGGGGCGCGCGCCGGTACATGGCCATCTACCGCGCCCCGAGCCATGCCGGGGCCAACGCCGTCCTGCAATGGGCCCGGACCGCCTTCATCGACCGGGTGCTGCCCGCGCGCGATACCCGTGCGATCGCCCGGGTGCTGAAGGATGGCGATATCGTCTGGTTCGCCACCGATCTGGAGGTCGGCGGGCGCGGCGCGGTCTTCGCCGATTTCTTCGGCGTGCCCGCCTCGACCAGCAACTCGCTGGCGCGGATCGCGGGCATGACGGACGCGGTGGTCCTGCCCGTCCGGTTGCGGGCCGACCCCGCGACGGGGCGCGAGACGCTGGAGATCTTTCCGGCGCTGGAGGGGTTCCCGACGGGCGACGCGGTCCGGGACGCGACCGCGATGAACGCCTGTTTCGAGGCGATGATCTCCGACGATCCCGCGCCCTACTGGTGGTGCCTCGAGCGGTTCCGCATCCGCCCGCCCGGCGCCCCGGACGTCTACTCGGCGCGATAGCGCGCGAGGATCGCCGGGAAATCCACCCTCGCCCCCACACGCGCCGCAAGCAGGTAGAGACCGCCGATCTTGCGCTGCAAAAACAGCGTCTCGGCCGGCGGGATGTGCCACAACTCGCGCTCCGAGCCGATCTCCATGCCGCGCCGCCGCATGCGCTCGGGCAGATCGTCCACGGCGAAATCGAGCGGCCCGTCGAGCGCGTCGAAGCCCATACCGGCCATGTCGAGAAGCGCTGCGCGGTGATGCGCCTTCAGCCCAGGCCGCACGAAGCCGAGCCCCTCCAGCGCCGCGAGCACCGCGTCGCGGTCGCGCGCAAGCCCCGCGTGCAGAAGCCGCATGTGCCCGTCGGCAAGCGGTTGCGAGATCTCGCGCGTCGCGCCGAAGTCGAGCAGCACGATCTGTCCCGTCTCGGGGCGCCAGCGGTAATTGGCGAAATTGGGGTCCGTCTGCATCAGGCGAAACTCGAACAGTTCCCGCAGGCACAGCTCGATCAGCGCGGTGATCGCGGCGTCGCGCATGGCCGGCGCCGCGTCGGCCAGCGCCTCGATGGGCTCGGCCGGCTCATAGCTCATGGCGATGGCGCCCGGCGCGGAGAGGTCGGGACGGTGGCGCGGCACGACGAAGCGCTCGTCCTCGGCCAGAAGTTCGGCGAAGCGCGCCATGTAGCGCCCCTCGCGGGCGTAATCGGCCTCGTCGTGAAGCTGGAGGCGCGCCTCGGCCAGCAGCGGCGCGAGATCGATCTCGGGCGGCAGAAGGCCCGACCAGCGGATCAGCGCGGCAGCATTGTCGAGATCGCTGTCGATGGCGTCGCGCACCCCGGGATATTGCAGCTTGAGCGCCAGCGGCATCCCGTCGGCCGCCGTGGCACGGTGCACCTGGCCGATGGAGGCCGCCGCGAGGGGACGCGTGTCGAACCCCTTGAAGAGGCTTCGGAATTGCGCGCCGTAGCTTGTCTCGAGCACGGTCTTGAGCTGCTTCGGCGGCATCGTGTGCGCCTCGTCACGAAGCCGGCCCAGGATGGCGGCCAGGTCGGGCGGCAGCATGTCGCCCGTCTCCATGGACAGAAGCTGCCCGAGCTTCATCGCCGCGCCGCGCATCTCCGACAGCCGGTCCGCGACGCGGCCCATGGTGGCGGGCGTGAGCATCAGCCGGTCGAGGCGCGGTCTCTCGCCGCGTGCCAATGCGCGCCCGGCGCCGAGCGCGAGATCGCCCGCAAGGCCCCCGGCCAGTCCGCTCATCCGCCCGAAACGGGCGAGGCGCGACGCGGGCACGCTGCGGCTGGGGCGGGGGATGGTCCTGTCGGTCATGTCGGTCTTGCGCGGCTGGGGATCAGGGACATGGACGGAGGATAGGCCGGCCCCGGTCCATGGCCAGCGCGTCAGCTTCGGGCATCGTCCGAATTCCGCAGCCGGAGCGCGACAAGCGGCCCATGCGCGTCGCACGGGACGCCGTGAATACGGAACCCCGCGCGGCCGCCGCCCTTTGCCCGGTAAAGCGCGGCATCCGCATCGGCCAGAAGACGCGGCAGGTCGGGCCGGATGTCGTAGGCGGTCGTCGGCGCGATGCCGATCGAGGCCGAAACCCGCGCGACATGCCCTTCATGGGGCACCGGATGTTCGAACCGGCGGATGAGACGCAGCGCCGCGGCGGCCAGGTCGTCCGGGTCGGTCCGCCCGGTCAGCGCCACGAGAAACTCGTCGCCGCCCACGCGGGCGGAGAGATCGGAGGCGCGCAATTCACTGCGCAGGATATCGCCCACCACGGTCAGGATCCGGTCACCGGCCGCGTGGCCGAGCGTGTCGTTCACCTGCTTGAAGTAGTCGAGATCGATATGGAGGAGGGACAGGTGCTGGTCCGGGTCCGCGAGCAGCCGCGTCAGTTCGGCATCCATGGCCCTGCGGTTGGACAGGCCCGTCAGCGGGTCCGTCAGCGCCTGACGCTCGGCCGCCGCGCGCGCGGCCGACAGCCGCTCCGTCAGTTGCCGCGACAGCCGGGCGATGGCCGCGTTGGCCTCGGCAAGATAGAGAAGCTCGACCGTCTGGTCGCTATGCGAGAAATCGGACAGCGTCAGGTCGAAATGCGCGACCGCCCGCTGAAATCCGGGGCCAAGCGAGATGTCGAGCAACATGCCGTCGCCTTCGGGCAGCGCCGTCGCCACGCCGCGCAGCGCCAGGTCGGGCGCGTTGCGCAGGGCCAGCGTCAGCCTCTGCCCCTCGAGCGACAGGAGATCGTCGTAGGACGCGACGGCGCGGGGTTTGCGCACGTCGATCACCTCGGCGACGCGCCTGCCGACCACGTCGCCGCCGCCCGCCATCTTCCGAAAGGTCGGACCCACGTGGCGAATGAGCCCGCCGCGCCTCACATCCACGTGCATGGGCAGAAGACGGTCGAACAGTCGCCTCGCCCCGCCTTCCGGATCGGGTTGCCAAGGCGCCCGCGCGTTCATGGCGCGGTCCGCCCCAGCGAGAAGGCCTTGCCGGCCGAGAAATCGGCGTCGAAGACGGTGACGCGGATCCGCTCCTCGCCATCGCTGCGGCCTGCAAGCTCCATCGTCACGAGCGCGCCGTAATCATCGGCCATCGCACGCAGCGCGCCCATCATGATCGGCGCGCCGCCGGGCAGCGCCCAGCGCACGGCGACCACGAAACTGCCGCCGCCTTCGGGACGCAGAGCGATGTCCGGCAGGTCGAGGTCCGGCAGGGCCAGCCGCGCCCGCTCCGGCATCTCGTCGAGCGAAAAGAGGAACTCCGCGAAGGTGGCGCCGCCGAAGCGCAGCAGCCGTCGCAGGGGCTCGAGATCAGGGTCGGTCACGATGTAGGTCCCGATATCCTCGAGAACCGTGTTGGGGTCCTTGTCGAGCACCTGCAACGTGGCGGCCATGCAGTCGAGCGTGACGGAATCCTCGTACCGGACCATGGCCTCGAACCCGCCGGCCGGCACCGGGCCGAGGTCGCAGATCTCCTCCCATGTCGCCGGCCCGTAGGTCGATACGACAAAGCTCTGCAAAGCGCGGTTGATCATGCCGTGCATCTTTGGCCCGGGTTCCGTGGATGGGTGCGAATTGGCGCCCGAAGGCCCCAAGGTTCCGCAAATCCTAGTCCCGTGTGCGTGAAAAAAGCGTTGCCGGCGGCCGAGGGGCTCAGAAATCCGTCGGCGCGCCGCCTTCGGCCTTGCGCCGCGCGACGAAGGCGGCGAGTTCCTCACGGATACCCTCGTCGAGCGGTGGCGGCTCGAACTCGGCGAGGATCTTCTTGTAGAGCGCATTGGCGCGTTCGCAGGTCCAGACGGCCCCTTCCAGACGCCAGGACTCGAAATTGCGCCAATCCGACAGGAAAGGCTGGTAGAAGGCGGTCGTGTAGCGCTCCTGCGTGTGGGCGCAGCCGAAGAAATGCCCGCCCGCGCCGACCTCGGCGATGGCGTCGATGCCGAGATCGTCCTGGGTGGTGGCGGTCAGCGCAGGCTCGAAATAGCGCTGGATCTGCTGGATCAGCTCGCAATCCATGACGAATTTCTCCGGGCTCGCGATCAGCCCGCCCTCCAGCCAGCCGGCCGCGTGGTAGACGACATTCGCCCCCGACTGCACCGCCGACCATAGCGAATTCGCCGTCTCCCACATCGCCTGCCCATCGGGGACGTTCGCCGCGCAGACGCCGCTCGCGCGCAGCGGAAGGCCGTAGTGGCGCGCCATCTGGCCGGTCATCTGGGTCGCGCGCATGTATTCGGGCGTGCCGAAGGCCGGCGCGCCCGATTTCATGTCCACGTTCGAGGTGAAGGTGCCGATCCCCACCGGACAGCCCGGCGCGATCCATTGCAGAAGCGCGATCGCGGCGAGCGCTTCGGCCAGGCTGAGCGCCACGGCGCCCGCCAGCGTCACCGGTGCCATGGCGCCCGCCAGCGTGAAGGGGGTCACGATCACCGGCTGGCCGCGCCGCGCGAGCCGCATCGCGCCGTCGAGCATCGGGAAATCGTGCTTCAACGGGCTGACGGAGTTGATGTTGGTATACATCCGGGGGGAGGCGTCGAACTCCGCATGGGTCAGCCCGCACGCGATGCGCACCATCTCCATGACGTCCTCCACGCGCTCGGCCCCGAGGCTGTAGGCATGGGCCACCTTGTCGGTCAGCGTGAGTTTCTCGTAGAGGCAGTCGAGATGGCGCATGGCGGGATGGATGTCGATGGGCTCGACCGGATAGCCGCCCGCGAAATGGATGCAGTTGAAATACTGGGTGAGCTTGATGAACTCGCGGTAGGTCTCGAAATCGCCGGGCCGCTTGCCGCGGTCGAGATCCCACGCGTTCGGCGGAGAGGAGACGTTGCCGAAGAGCATGTGCCGCCCGCCCACGGTGATGGCCCGGTCGGGGTTCCGGGGCGTCAGGGTGAACTGCGCGGGCGCGCGGGCCACCATCTCCTCGACGAAGGCCGGGTCGAAGCGCACGGTCAGCCCCTCGACGGTGCAGCCGGCGGCCTTGAGATGGCGCACGGCCTCGTCGTTCAGGAACTCGATGCCGATCTCCGAGAGGATTCGCATCGCACCGCGGTGGAGCGCGGCGATGCCATCCTCGTCCAGCGGTTCGGTGGGACGGTCCGGATTGACGGGGATGCGCCAGGGCGATTGCTGGATGACCGACGCGCCCGCCCGGTCGGAATGCCCGCGGCGGCCGCCGGCACGGCGGCGCCGTGGGGCGATTGCGTCATCCATCGGTCGGTCTCTCCCTGAAGCCATGGCAACGCCCGGCACGCATCGCGGGCGTTGCCACTAGAACACGCGCGATCCGGCCAGGCGTTGCCGCTCCGCGACACGGGATGTCGTTTTTCCATAAGCCCCCGGCGAACGGGGGCCATGCCGCCCCGTCACGCGGCGCTGTTCTGCGCCGCGAGCCAGGCGGGAAGCTGTCCGATGTCGGCCAACACCACGTCAGCGTGGGGCGCAAGCCGGGCTTCGGGGGCGAGGCCCGTCAGAACCCCCGCGACCCGCATGCCCGCGGCGCGTCCCGCGTGCAGGTCGTGCAGGCTGTCGCCGACCATGACCACGCGCTCCGGCGCGACGCCCACCGCCTGGGCAAAGGCGAGGCACATGCCGGGATCGGGCTTGGCGCCGTAGCCCGAATCGCAACCGGCCACCATGTCGAACGCCGCCGCGATGCCGGCCGCCTCCAGATGCGCCGCCGCTTCGGCCGCGCCGGCATTGGTCGCCACGCCCAGCCACGAGACATGGGTCCGCAGCTCCGCCAGGACGGGCGCGAGCGGCACGGCAGGCACCATCCGGACGGTGGCCGCGCCATGCTCCAGCCGGTTCCGAAGCCTGTCCTGCGGCCAGTCGGGCAGGACCGGCGCCAGCGCCTCGAGGGACTGCCGCAGGGTTCCCGCGATCACCACGCTGTCGGGCGCGAAGCGCCGCTCGGCCGCATCGAAACCCAGCGCGTCCTCGATCGCCCGTGCCCGGGCGCGGTCGCCGCCGGACAGGTCCAGAACCAGATCGTGTATCCAGTCGGTCCAGCTGGCGCGGAAGTCGAACAGCGTCCCGTCCTTGTCGAAGAGCACCGCCTCGATTGTCACAGCGTGTCTCCGATCACCATGCCGTGAGCCGTTTGCGCGTGACTTTGACCCGCGCCCCCCCTATATGGCCGCTCCAGATGGATGGAACGACAAGCAAATTCGGCCTGCATAACAGCATCGGCCATCATATAACCCGCACCGCCCGCATCGTGGAACGTCGCGTGGAGGGCGGGTTGCGCGCATTCGGACTGACCCGCGTCAGCTGGTGTATCCTGCTCGCCGTCGAGGAAGAAGGGCTGAAGAACCCGTCCGAGATCGCGCAATTCGTCGGGATCGACCGCACCGCCACCTCGCGCGCGCTGCGCCAACTGGAGAACGAGGGGCTCATCGGGCGGGAAATGGGGCGCGCGGATCGCCGGACCACCGAGGTCACGCTGACCGAGGAGGGGCGGCTTCGCCTTGCCGAGGCGCGGCCCATCTGCGTCGAGAACATGGACCACTTCAACGCCAAGTTGAGCGCGGCCGAGGCGCTGGAGTTGCGGCGCCTTCTGGCCGCACTTGCCTCGGGCGAGACCACCTGACCGACCGGCCCGGCAGGCTTGGTGTGCCCCGGTCACGTCCAGGACGGCAGCATGCCGCCGGGCAGCGCCGCGCGCATCGCCATGATCTCGCCGGGCGGCAGGCCGAGGGCGTCGGCGCAGGACAGCACCCAGGCATCGTCCATCAGAACGAAATCGAGCAGGCTGGCCAGGAAGTCCGGATCGCCCGCCCGTGCCCGCAAATCCTCGACGCTCGCGCCGCTCGCGCCCAGGAATACGGGCATCAGATCCTCCTCGCCCGCCAGCCAGGCCAGCACCCTCACCGCGCCGGTTTCGGCGTCCTCCTGCTTCATCATGAACACTCCCCGCCGGGTTAAACGGTTGTTAACCATTAAGGGTACAGTAAGTGATCATAGGCCACGATAGTAGCAAGGGATGAGAAGCGACATGACGGGGCGAATCCTGATTGTAGACGACGTGGCCACCAACCGCATCGTCATGAAGGTCAAGCTCGCCGCAGCCTGCTACGCCGTCGAGCAGGCCGACAGCGGTGCGGCAGCCCTTGAGTCGGCGCGACGGTCGCGACCGGATCTCATCGTGCTCGACGTGCTGATGCCGGATATTTCCGGCCTTGAAGTCTGCCGCCGCCTCAAGGCCGACCCGGACACCGCCGACATTCCGGTCATCCTCGTCACGGCGCTGGCCGACCGGGCCTCCAAGATGGCCGGCCTCGAGGCCGGGGCGGACGATTTCCTGACCAAGCCGGTGGACGAGGTCGCGCTGCTTGCGCGGGTCCGCTCGCTCCTTCGGGCGCGCGACACGGTGCAGGAGCTGCGCGAGCGGGGCGAGGCCACGTCGGGCCTGGGCTTCGCCGAAGCCATGGCCGGGTTCGAGAGCAAGCCCAAGCCGGGTCGGATCTGCCTCGTGGCGCCGGGCACGCAGGGCGCCGTCGTGTGGAAATGCGCGCTCGACGATCAATTGGGCGGCGAGGTGCGCGTGGTGCCGCGCGAGGCGGCGCTGACCGATATCGGCGCCACGCCCGAGGACGCCGCCGACGTGTTCGTGATCTCCGCCGACCTCACGCAACGCAACGAGGGGCTGCGGCTTCTGTCCGACCTGCGCTCGCGGCCGGGCACCCGCAACGCGGCCACGCTCATGGTCCTGCCGGAGAACGACAGCGAACGGGCGGCCATCGCGCTCGACCTCGGCGCGTCGGACATCCTTTACGCGCCCGTCGACACGCAGGAGCTTGCGATCCGCGTGCGCGCCCAGCTTGGCCGCAAGCAGCAGGCCGACCGCCTGCGCACCAACCTTCGCGCGGGGCTCGAACTGGCCGTCACCGACAGCCTGACGGGCCTGCACAATCGCCGCTACGGCATGTTCCAGCTCGAGCGGATGCTCGAACGGCCCGGCCAGGGTGCGGCGGTCATGATGCTCGATCTCGATCGCTTCAAGAACATAAACGACGATTTCGGCCATGCCGCGGGCGACGAGGTTCTGCGCCTCGTGGGCCGGCGGCTGCGGGCGCAGCTGCGCGCCGGAGACCTGCTGGCGCGAATCGGCGGCGAGGAGTTTCTCGTCGCCCTGCCCACCGCCGACCGGAGCGTCGCGATGGACTGCGCCGAGCGGTTGCGCCGCACCATCGCCGATGCGCCGTTCGAGATCCACGGCCGGGCCGAGCCCATCGACGTGACCATGTCCGTGGGCCTCGCCCTGTCGACCGGCGGTGGCACTGAAACCGCCGAGAACGTGCTGATGCGGGCCGACGCGGCGCTTTACGGCGCGAAATCGGATGGGCGGGACCAGGTCACGCTTGCCGGCCTGCCGGCCGCCTGAACGCCCCGACACGACAAGGCCCTCCCGCGACTTGCCTGCACCTTCTGGCGCGCGGCAAGGTGCGGTGCGGCATCCGACCAGCAGGCTTCCGACATGCGCTCTTCGGGCCTCGTCTCCTTGCATGTCGAGAGGTCTGCCGCGCCATGTGCCCGGCCCGTGTGCATGGTGCGTCATCGCCCCGCGTGGGATCGGTCCCTGCGCGGCCATCACGAGCAGGATCGGCGCGGCGGCGGCCACGAAGGCCGGAGGAGCGCCTTCAGGCATGGGACATGCGGATCCTTTGTTTGGCCTGTCCGCCTGTTGCACGCGGCAGGCCGCGCCTTCCGTCGCGACAAAACGGGAATCGCGTGCCGAAAGCGGTGGACGCCGGCCCGCGCCGGGCCCATCTTGCGCAGCATGACCGACACGTCTTCCACCGAGGACCGCCCCGAATTGCGGCCCGAGTTCCGACCCGGCCCGCCCGAGCGCCCCGTCTGGCCGGCGATCGCCAAGGGCTTGCGGCACCGCTGCCCGCGCTGCGGCGATGGCAGGCTCTACGCGCGCTACCTTGCGCTCGTGCCGGCCTGTCCGGCCTGCGGCGAGGATCTGAGCCATGCGCGCGCCGATGACGGGCCGGCCTACCTGTCCATCCTCGTGACCGCGAAGGTCATGGGCACGGCCATGCTCGTGGTCTACGAAGCGTTCCAGCCGCCCGCGCCGGTGCTGGCGGCGATCTTTTCGGCCGGGGTCGTGGCCATGGCGCTTGCCCTCCTGCCGAGGTTCAAGGGCCTGATCGTGGGGGTGCAATGGGCCAAGCGGATGCACGGGTTCTGAGCGACAAGTCCGCGATCCGGGACGCCGCGACGATCATCGTCCTGCGCGACGAGGCCACGCGCCCGCGTGTGCTGATGGGCCAGCGCGGCAAATCGGCCGCCTTCATGCCCTCGAAATTCGTGTTTCCGGGCGGGGCCGTGGACGCGGTCGATGCCGAGATCCCGTTGGCCCGGCCTGCGCGGCCCGATTGCCTCGGACGTCTGCAGGCGGAGGCGACGACCGACGCAGGTGCCGTGCTGGCGGCGGCCACGCGGGAGTTGTGGGAGGAGACGGGCCTCCTCCTCGGGGCACCGGACGCCCGCGCCGGGGCAATCGAGGCACCGCGCGGCTGGCGCGGCTATCTGGGGACGGGGCATCTGCCGGATGGCGAAACGCTCGAATTCGTGTTCCGCGCCATCACGCCGCCTGGCCGGCCGCGGCGCTTCGATGCGCGATTCCTGCTGGCCCGCGCCGAAGCGCTCCGGACCGACCCCGACGATTTCTCGCGCGCCGAGGACGAGTTGAGCCACCTGCAATGGGTGCCGCTCGACGCGGCGCGCGGCTTCGACATGCCCTTCATCACGGAGGTCGTGCTGGCGGAACTGACCGCAAGGCTCGAGGGCCGCGCCCATCCCGGCGTCCCGTTCTTCGACAATGCCACCGAGGTCAGCCGCTTCCGGCGGCTCTGATGTCGGCGAAACCTGCGCGCGCCGGCAGGTGACGGGAGCCTCCGGCGGGAGTTCCTGGGCCAGGATGAAAAGGGCAGCCGCGCCTCAGGGCGCTAGCGTCAGCAGGAGCGGCATCGTGGCGAAGGCCAGAAGCGTCTGGACCGAGATCATCGTGGCCATGAGGTCCGCGTCGCCGCCCAGTTGCCGCGCGAGCGCATAGGCGGCAGCGCCCGTCGGAACCGCGCCGAAGATCAGCGCGATGGCGGTGGGCAGCGGGTCGAGACCGAGTGCGACGCTGGCCCCGAGAACGGCGGCCGGAAACACGGCAAGCTTGCCCGCGGCCGAAAGCGCGATGGGCCAGGCATCGGCCGAGAGCCCGCGGAGCCTGAGGCTCGCACCGACGCACAGGAGCATCAGCGGCAGCGCCGCCTGCCCGAGCAGTCCGAGCGTGTCGGAGATGACGGGCATCGGCGCGAGACCGGCGGCATTGACCAGCGCGGCGGCAAGGATCGACAGGATCAGCGGGTTCGTCATCAGCGCGATGGCTGCGCCGCGCAGCGCATTGCCGCCCTTTCGCGGCAGGAACACCGCGAAAAGGCCCACGACCGTCAGGTTGACCACGGGCACGAGCAGCGCGGCACCCAGAACGGACAGTTGCAGGCCCGGCGCGCCGTAAAGCGCCTCGGCCACGGCCAGCACGATGAAGGTGTTGAACCGACCGGCCCCCTGGATCACGGAGGTTCCCACGGCCCCGCCCCGCCCCAGCCAGAGCGCAGCCCCAACCCCGAAAAGCGTGGCCATGAAAAAGCCTGCATAGAGCGTGCCGGCATAGGCCGCGAGCGCCTCGGCGCCGAGATCCGCCTCGGAGATGCGCACGAAGAAAAGCGCGGGCATCAGCACGAAATAGACCAGCCGGTCGGCGAGGCGCCAGAACTCCCCGGACGGGATGCCGCCGCGCCGCAGACCGTAGCCCGCGCAGATCAGCAGGAAGACCGGCGCGATGGCGAGCGCGCTCGACAGCATGGCTCAGGTGCTCCCCACGAAGATCAGGAGGACCGAGCCCACGATCAGCGCGATGCCGGCCAGTTCCTTGGCGCTGGAGCGCTCGCGCAGCCAGAAGACCGAGAAGAGGAAGGTGAAGACAAGCTCCACCTGCCCCAGCGCCTTGACATGGGCCGCGGTCTGCAAGGCGAAGGCGGTGAACCAGCCGAGCGAGCCCAGCATGGACGCAACGCCCATGGGCACAGCCACGCGCCAGGCCGCGAGGACGCGGCCGATCTCGCCGCGCTCGCGCCAGCCGAGCCACGCGCCGAGGGTCAGGACCTGGACCGAGGTCGCGGCCATCAGCGCCACGGCCGCGCGCAGGATCTCGTCCCCGCCGCCGAGCGAAAGCGTGGCGCCGCGGTAGCAGACCGCCGAGACGCCGAAGAAAAACCCGGAGGCGAGGCCATAGCCCGAGGCCGCGTTGAAGACGCGCGCCTGCCACGACGCGCCCGCCACGGGCGGATCGGACAGGAGGAGCACGCCCAGAAACCCCACGGCGATGGCGGCGATGACCGGGGCCGAGACGCCCTCGCCCAGCACGATGAGCCCGATGATCGCGGTCAGGATCACCTCGGTCTTCTTCAGGGTGATGCCGACGGCGAAGTTGCGGCGCGCGAACAGCGCCACGACGCAGGCCGTGGCGAGCATCTGCGCGAGGGCGCCCGTGACGACATAGCCCCAGAAGGCCGTGCCCGTCGCCGGCAGGGCCTGCCCGCTCAGCCCGAGGTAGCCGCCGAGCGCCAGTGCGACGAAGGGCAAGGCGAAGGCGAAGCGCGCCCAGGTGGCGCCGAATGTGGACAGCGTCGTGACCTTGAGGTGCCGCTGGAGCAGGAACCTCAGGTTCTGCATGAAAGCGGCGAAGAGCGTGGCTGCGATCCAGGCGGGCATGCGCCCTCATGTCGCGCGGGCCCGGTCAGCGCAAGGGTGCGTCACCCTTGTAAAGCGGATGCGGCACGGGGTCCTTGGCGCGGAAAAGGTGGCGCCGGAACACCTCGGCATAGCTGTCGTAGCGGTAGCCATCGTTGCGGCGCAGGTATGTCTCGCGGTTGTCGAAATAGACCCGCGGCAGCCGGTACCAGGGCAGCTTCGGGTGCATGTGGTGGACCACATGCAGGTTGTTGTTGAGAAACAGGAAGGCCAGCGGGCCGCGGTCTTCGATGATGACGGTCCGCGCGCGCGCCCGGACATGCGCCTGATGCTCGAGGTAGCTGCGGATGCGCAGGATCGACAGGCCCGCATAGGCCGCGACGGCGTAGGCCGAGAGCGGCATCGGGGAAACCGCGACGATCGCGACGATGCCGGCCACCGGCGGCAGGTGCCAGAGCCAGCCCGCCAGAACCGCCCGCTCCCCCGCCCCGATGCGCCGCAGGTCGTCGGCCATGAAGAAGATCTGGCCGACCGTGGGCCCGATCAGCATCCGGCCCAGAAGCGTGTTGTTCAGCATCAGGATGCGCTTCTGCCAGGCGGGCAGCCGCGCCCAGACCGTCGGATCGAGATAATTGCTCTCGGGGTCCTCGTAGGGGTCGGTGAGCGTGGCGTCCATGTGATGCGCAAGATGGGTGTCGCGGAACCTCAGATACGGGATCACCAGGTTGAGCGAGCCGAAGACCAGCGCCTCGCCCAGCCCGCGTTCGTTGAACGGATGCCCGTGGGTCACCTCGTGCTGCAACGACGCGTGCAGTGCGATGGTGACGGCGGCCAGCGGGATGGCGAGCACCGGCGATAGCGCCGCCAGCGGGAACAGGGCGACCGTCCACGCACCGTAACAGGCCACAATCAACAGGAGCGTCGGCCACTCGACCCGCATACCGATCCTCTCGCGTCAGGGTGTCGGCGCGCCGAAATGCCTGCGCCGGAACGAAAACATGCCCGCCACGGCGGCATGTTCATGGCGACACTACCGCAGGCTTGCGCTTCGTGACGAGACGGCGTTTTCTAAGCATGGAAGTCAACGATGATGGTTTTTCTCAACAATGAGCATGAAAACCAGCAAACCGGACCGCTCGCGTCTGTTTCGCGAGCGCCTCCGGATCGCCATGGCAGAGGCGGGGCTGAGCCGGGCGCGCCTTGCGCGGGCTGTCGGCGTCGATCGGTCCACCGTCACGCAGATGCTGTCGGAGGCCGATGTCAGGATGCCGGGCGGGCATGTGATCGGCGGACTTGCCGCGACGCTCGGCGTGTCGGCGGACTGGCTGCTCGGCCTGACCGACCGCCCGGCGCGGGTGGCCGACATCGTCGATACGACCACCTCCATCTCGGACGCGGCCCGCGCCACGCGGACCGACGACCAGATCTACACGTGGCACGAACAGGCCGCGGGCTACAAGATCCGTCACGTGCCGGCCACGATGCCCGATATCCTGAAGACCGATGCGCTGATGCGGTGGGAATACGAACCGCACAGCGTCAACACGCCCGATCGCGCCATCGCGGCGGCCCACGCGCGGCTGGAGTGGCTACGGTCGACCACGAGCGACTACGAGATCGCCATTCCGCTGCATGAGGTCCGGAGCTTCTGCGCGGCAACGGGCTATTACGCGGGGCTGGGCCTGGGCATCCGGCTCGAACAACTCGACTGGTTGGTGCAGGTCTACCGGCAGCTTTTCCCGAGCCTGCGGCTGTTCCTGTTCGACGCGCGGCACGTGTTCTCGGCACCCCTGACGGTGTTCGGCCCGCAGATGGCGGTGATCTATGTCGGCCGCCACTACGTCACGTTCCGCGACCGCGAGCGCGTGCGCGCGATGAGCCGGCAATTCGACTGGCTCGTGCGCGAGGCGACCGTGACCGACCGCGAGTTCGGCGACTACGTGGCGGATCTGCGCGCCGGCCTCGCGGAGGAGGCCCGGGCGCCCGACCGAGCCTGAGCGGCGACTGTGCGATGGGTCACCAGCCGTGACAGGGTGCGGCGCAGCCCCGGCGGCGCGGCCGAGGCTTCACCCGAGAGGTGGCAAAGTTTCGAGCGGACAAACGCATACGATTTTTCAACCTAATCACAGCCCCTTTCGTCCGAAAGGGCTCGAAAAATGGTACATTCACGCCATCCGTGAAAAAGGCCGCCCAGTCCGCCACCTAGTAGGGAACAGGATGCTCGCGGTTGATTGCGTTGATCTCCCCGAGGATTTCGTCGCTCAGGGTCACGTCCAGGCCGTCGAGGATATGGGCCAGTTGCTCCGAACTTGTGGCGCCGAAAATCGTCGAGACGGGGAATGGCCGCTGAACCGTGAAGGCGAGGGCCATGTGCACCAGATCCAGCCCCTGACGCGCGGCGAGATCGGCATAGGCCTCGACCGCGGCGACGGACCGGGGGGTGATGCGCCCCGCCAGATCCGGGTTGCGCGCCCGTCGGCTCTCCGGCGGTGTCACGTCGCCCCGGTACTTTCCCGTCAACAGACCCGCCGCCAGCGGCGAGTAGGCCAGCAGCGTCACCTGCTCGTGGACCGCGAGCTCCGCCAGATCGGTGTCGTAGATGCGGCACAGCAGCGAGTATTCGTTCTGGATGGACTGCACCCGCGGCAGCCCCTGCTCCTGCGACAGGCGCAGCCATTGCGCCGTCCCCCAAGCGCTTTCGTTCGACAGGGCGAAATGCCCGATCTTGCCGGCCTTTCGCGCGGCCTCGGCCGCCTCGAGCACCTCGACCATGTTGGCCAGCGTCGCCGCCTTGTCCTGGCCGGAGGGATCGTACCCCCACATCTGGCGGAAGTGATAGCTGCCGCGATTGGGCCAGTGCAGCTGGTAGATCTCGACATGGTCCGTCCGCAGCCGCGCCAGCGAGGCGTCGAGCGCCTCGGCGAAACTCGCTGCCGTGATGTCCTGCCCCGGACGCACGAAGGCCGCGTTCTTGCCGGTGATCTTGGTCGCCAGCTTGTACGCGCCGCGCCGGCCCGGATTTTTCGCGTTCCAGTTGCCGAGGATTTCCTCGGTCCTGCCGACGGTCTCGGCACTGACGGGGTTGACCGGGTACATCTCGGCCGTGTCGACGATGTCGATGCCGGCCTCCAGCGCCATGTCCATCTGCCGATGCGCGTCGTCCTCGGGCGTCTGGTTGCCCCAGGTCATGGTGCCGAGGCAGTAATCGGTGATCGTGAGATCGGTCGAGCCGAGCGGGATACGGCGCATGGTGGTGCTGCTCCTGGATGCGGTGATGTCGGCGCGGACCATAAGCGGGAGGCGGGGGAGGACAAGTCGAGACTTGAGAACATATCATGAACATATAGAATGATTGCCATGGATCTGACCCGCATCACCCGCATGTCACACCGCCACGACAGGCCTGCCGTTCCGTTTCTGGACCGGTTTCACCTGGCCGCGGGACGGGCGCACGAGGGATGCGGCGCGGCGCGGCGGCGGCTGGCGCTGTGGCTGGCGCGGGAGACGCGGGGGCCCGTCCTGTGGATCCGCCCCGCCTGGCATCCCGACCGGCTGCACATGGACGGCGTCCGGGCCGAGATCGCGCCGGGCCGGCTGGTCTTCGTCGACGCGCTCAGGGCGGAGGATCTGCTCTGGTCGATGGAGGAGGCGTTGCGCACAGGGACCGTGCCGCTGGTCGTGGCCGAGCTGACCGAGCCGCCGGCGCTGACCCCGGTGCGGCGGCTGCACCTGGCGGCGGAGGCGGGCGCGGAAGCGAGCGGACGCGCGCCGCTGGGGCTGATCCTGACACCGGGCGCGGGCGGCGCGCCGGGGGTGGAGAGCCGCTGGCGTCTGGAGCCGGCGCATGACGCGCAGGCATCGGGCTGGCGGCTGTCGCGGCTCAGGGCGCGCGAGGCGCCCCCGGCGGACTGGCAGATCTGCCGCGCGGCCTGCGGGACACCCCGGATCGCGACCCGATCCGACGCGCAACCGGCCTGAGCCGCGCCCACGACACCGCGACCGGCCCCATGGTTTTTTACGAAGAAAATCCGCGCCTTCCGCGGGCCACCGGACCGAAAGCGACGCGCCGCGGCGCAAAGGGGACAGACGCCCCGCCCACGATCCGCCGAGCCTCGGGGCCACACCACGCCCGGCACGACCCGCCCCATGCGCCTGATCATCTCCTTCGCGGCCCTGTTCCTCTCGGTCACCCTGCTGCAGCTGTCCTCGGGCGGGGTCGGGCCGCTCGACGTGCTGTCGGGCACGGCGCTCGGCTTCACCACGGGGCAGATCGGCCTGCTGGGCTCGGCGCATTTCCTGGGCTTCTTCATCGGCTGCTGGTGGGCGCCGCGGCTGATGGGAACGGTGGGCCATTCCCGCGCCTTCGCCGCCTTCACGGCCGCGGGCGCCATCGGCCTTCTGGCGCACATGCTGGTGATCGACGCCTATGCCTGGGCGGCGATGCGCGTCGCCTCGGGCCTGTGCATCGCGGGCTGCTACACGGTGATCGAGGCCTGGCTGCAGGCCAAGGTCACCAACGAGACGCGGGGCCGCACGATGGGGGTCTACCGGATGGTCGACACCGGGGGCTCGCTGGCGGCGCAACTGATGATCGGCGTGCTCGCGCCGGCCTCCTACGTCTCCTACAATCTCCTGGCGATCCTGTGCTGCGCGGCGCTCCTGCCGCTGACGCTGACGCGGCTTGCGCAACCTGCCACCGGAACCGCGCCGCGCCTGAGGCCGCGGCTCGCGTGGGATCTGTCGCCGCTCGCGGTCGCCGGCGTCGTCGTCGCGGGCGTCTCGACCGCGTCCTTCCGCATGGTCGGGCCGCTTTACGGCACCGAGGTCGGCCTCGCCGCGGACCAGATCGCGCTGTTCCTGGCCGCCTTCGTCCTCGGCGGCGCACTGGCGCAATGGCCGGCTGGCTGGGCCGCGGACCGCCACGACCGGCGCCGCGTGCTGATCTGGTTCTCGGTGCTCTCGGTCGCGGCCTGCGGGGTGACGGTGGCCGCGGCGGATCTGGGCGTCGCGGCCGTCTTCCTCTCGGCGCTGGTCTTCGGGGCGACGAGTTTCCCGATCTACTCGATCTCGGCGGCCCACGCGCATGACTGGGCGACCGACGAGGAGCGGGTGGAGTTGTCGGCGGCGCTGATGTTCTTCTATGCGCTCGGCGCGATCGCGGCGCCGCTTGCCACCTCCTGGCTGATCGCGGGCTACGGGCCGGACGCTCTGTTCGCCTTCATCGCCGTGGCGCATGTGGGGCTTCTGGGCTTCGGGCTGATCCGCATGCGCCGCCGGCCGGCATCGGAGACGCGCAAGCCCTATGTCTGGATCCCGCGGACCACGTTCCTGGTGGGCCGCATCTTCCGGCGCTCGCGATAGGCCTTGTCCTTGATCCGAAACAAGGTGCGAGCCGGCCCCGCCGGTCAGGTTCCGCAACAAGGGGCCGCGGGCCCGGACGCAAGAGGAGAACAGCACCATGCAACTTCGTTTCGACGGCAAGACCGCAATCGTGACCGGTGCGGCCTCGGGGATCGGGCTCGCCATCGCCCGCGACCTCGCGACAAGCGGCGCCACTGTCGTGGTCTCGGATCTCGACACGGCCAAGACCGAGGCCGCGGCCGCCGAGATCGGCCACGGGGCGCTGGCCTGCGTCGCAGACGTGGCCGAGGCCTCCGCGGTCGAGGCGCTGGTCGGCTTCGCCACGGAGCGGACGGGGCAGCTCGACCTGATGGTGAACAACGCCGGGATCGGCGGGCCGCTCAAGCCGGTGGGCGAGTACACGCTCGAGGAATGGCGCAAGGTGATCGACGTCAACCTCAACGGCGTCTTCTACGGAACGCGCTACGCCGTGCCGGCGATGAAGGCGGCGGGCGGCGGGTCCATCGTGAACATCGCCTCGATCCTGGGCAGCGTCGGCTTCGCCGGCGCATCGGCTTATGTCACGGCCAAGCACGGGCTGCTGGGCCTGACGCGGGCCACGGCCATCGACCATGCCGCCGACGGGATCCGCGCCAACGCGGTGGGGCCCGGTTTCATCCACACGCCGCTGGTGGACGGCGCGCTCGACGAGGCCACGCAGAAGGCGCTGGCCGGCATGCACGCGCTGGGGCGCATGGGCGAGCCCGAGGAAGTCTCCTCGCTCGTCTGCTATCTCCTGTCGGATGCGGCGAGCTTCGTGACGGGCTCCTATCACCTCGTCGACGGGGGCTACACCGCGCAATAAGACCTCGCCTCTGGTCTCCGGGCGCGTGCGGAGTTAAACCGTTACGAAACTGTTTCCAGAGGCAATACATTGGCACGGATCCTCATTACCTCGGCGATCCCTTACATCAACGGGATCAAGCACCTGGGGAACCTGGTCGGAAGCCAGCTTCCGGCCGATCTCTACGCCCGCTACATGCGCGCGCGCGGCCATGAGGTGCTGTTCCTCTGCGCCACGGACGAGCACGGAACACCGGCAGAGCTTGCCGCGGCGAAGGCCGGCAAGCCGGTGGCGGAGTATTGCGCCGAGATGTGGAAGGTGCAGGACGAACTCGGCCGTGGCTTCCGCCTGTCCTTCGACCATTTCGGCCGCTCCTCGAGCCCGCAGAACCAGCGCCTGACCCAGCATTTCGCGGGCCGGCTGGAGGCGGCGGGCCTGATCGCCGAGGTCTCCGAGCGGCAGGTCTATTCCAAGGCCGACGGGCGTTTCCTGCCCGACCGCTATATCGAGGGCACCTGCCCCAATTGCGGCTACGAGCACGCGCGCGGCGATCAATGCGAGAACTGCACCAAGCAGCTCGACCCGACGGACCTGATCAATCCGCGCTCGGCCATCTCGGGCTCCACCGACCTGGAAGTGCGCGAGACCAAGCATCTCTACCTCCGCCAGTCGGCCATGCGCGACCGGCTGCGGGAGTGGATCGACAGCAAGACCGACTGGCCCGTGCTGACCACGTCGATTGCCAGGAAATGGCTCGACGATGGCGACGGGTTGCAGGACCGCGGGATCACGCGCGACCTCGACTGGGGCGTGCCGGTGAAGAAGGGCGATCAGGACTGGCCGGGCATGGAGGGCAAGGTCTTCTACGTCTGGTTCGACGCGCCCATCGAGTACATCGCCTGCGCCGCCGAATGGGTGGACGCAGGAAAAGGCGACAACTGGGAGCGCTGGTGGCGCACGGACAAGGGCGCGGGAGACGTGCGCTACGTGCAGTTCATGGGCAAGGACAACGTGCCCTTCCACACGCTGAGTTTCCCCGCGACGATCCTCGGCTCGGGCGAGCCGTGGAAACTCGTCGATTACATCAAGTCCTTCAACTACCTCAATTACGACGGCGGCCAGTTCTCCACCTCCAAGGGGCGCGGCGTCTTCATGGACCAGGCGCTGGAGATCCTGCCCCCGGATTACTGGCGCTGGTGGCTCCTGTCCCACGCGCCCGAGACCTCGGATGCCGAATTCACCTGGGAGTCGTTCCAGCAGGACGTGAACAAGGACCTCGCCGACGTGCTGGGCAATTTCGTGAGCCGGGTGACGAAGTTCTGCCGCTCCAGGTTCGGCGAGGTGGTGCCCGAAGGCGGAACCTACGGGGAGCGGGAGACCGCGCTGATCGCGGACCTCGCGACCCGGCTCGCGCGCTACGAGGCCCATATGGACGCCATCGAGGTGCGCAAGGCCGCGGCCGAATTGCGCGCGATCTGGGTGGCGGGCAACGAGTATCTGCAGGCCGCCGCGCCCTGGTCGGCCTTCAAGGAGGACCCCGACCGCGCCGCGGCGATCACGCGCTTCGCGCTGAACCTGATCCCGTTCTATGCCGGGCTCTCGCAGCCCTTCATCCCGGATGCCGCCGCCGCCATGGCCGAGGCGATGGCCGTCGACCTCGCCTGGCCCGACAATGCCGAGACCGCGCTGAGCGCCCTGCCCCCGGGTCACGCCTTCACGGTGCCAGACGTGCTCTTTGCCAAGATCGCGGACGAAGACCGGGAGGCCTGGGCCGAACGCTTCGCGGGGACGCGCAGGTGAAAGCAGACGGCGTCACGGTCGAGGTCACGGACGGGATCGCGACGGTCACGCCGTCGACCCCGCCGGTCAAGGCGCTCGGCCAAGGGGCCCGGGCGGGGCCAATCCATCTCAAGAGGTTCGCGGCATGATCGACTGGACCGATGCCTTCGACAACTCCTCCTACGTGCCGGGCAGCGATGCACTCCCGAAGATCTGGGCGGAAATGGCGGCCACCTGGCGCGACGCCATGCTCAAGCGGGGCCATGCCAAGTGCGACCTGGAATACGGGCCGCGCGGGCGCAACCGATTCGACCTGTTCCTGCCCGACGACCCGCCACGCGGTCTCGTGGTCTTCGTCCATGGCGGCTACTGGCGCAGCATGGACCGAAAGGATTTCTCGCATCTGGCCGCGGGCGCGCGGCGCAAGGGCTGGGCCGTGGCCGTGCCGAGCTACACGCTCGCGCCCGATGCGCGCGTCGGAGAGATCGTGAAGGAAATTGCCAGCGCCATCACCGCCGCGGCCGAGATGGTGAAGGGCCCGATCCGCCTGGCCGGCCATTCCGCCGGCGGGCATCTTGTGACGCGCATGGCCTGTGCCGACAGCCCGCTCGACCCCGACAGCGCACTGCGCGTGACGCGCGTCCTGTCGGTCAGCGGGATCCACGATCTGCGCCCCGTGCTTCACACCGCCATGAACAGCACGATCCGCCTCGACGCGACGGAGGCCGTGGTGGAAAGCCCCGCGTTGCAGGCGCCGCGGCAGGGCCTCGCCATCCATTTCGCCGTCGGCGCGGCGGAGCGGCCGGAACTCATGCGCCAGACACGGCTGATCGCCGAGGCGTGGTCGCGGCACCGCGTGAAGGTGACCGACAGCTATCTGCCGGGCGAGGATCATTTCTCGATCGTCGAGACGCTGGCCGATCCCGAAAGCCCGCTGATCGATGCGCTTCTGGGCTAGACGCGCAGCACGGCACCGGGGTTCAGGATGCCCTGCGGGTCGAGCGCGGCCTTGATCGCCCGCATCGCGGCCAGTTTCACCGGATCGCCGTAGCGCTCGAGGTCGTCGACCTTCAAACGCCCGATCCCGTGCTCGGCCGAGACCGAGCCACCCATCTCGTGGACCAGATCGTGGACCGTCCGCGTGATGTCGGCGCGCTCATGCTCGTGGTCTGCGCGGCTCCGGCCGGGCCGGGGGAAGACGTTGTAATGCAGGTTGCCGTCGCCCAGATGGCCGAAGCAGTTGATCCGGTAGGCGCCGAGTTCGGCCAGCCGCACGGGCGCCTCCGCGATGAAGGCCGGGATGGCAGCGACGGGCACCGAGATGTCGTGCGAGGAAATCGCCCCGATCCGCCGGTTGGCCAGCGGAATGGTCTCGCGCAGGGCCCAGAACTCGCCCCGCTGCGCCTCGGAGCTGGCGATCACGCCGTCGCTGACGAGCCCGGCCTCGAAGGCCTCGGCGAACAGCGCCTCGAGCGCCTCCATCGGGCTCTGGCCGTGGCCCAGGCCCAGGTCGATCAGGCAGGTCCACTCCGGCGGGTCGTCGAACGGGTGTTTCACCTCCGGCCCCACTTCGCGCAGGAAATCGAGGCCCGTGCGGTGCATGATCTCGAAGGCCGAGACGCCCTCGCCGATCCGGCCTCGGGCCATCCGCAGAAGACGCAGCGCGGCCTCCGGATCCGGCACGGCCATCAGCGCCGCCCCGGTCGCGGCCGGGCGCGGGAAGAGGCGCAGCGTGGCCGCCGTGATGACGCCGAGCGTGCCTTCCGACCCGATCAGCAGGTGCCGCAGGTCATAGCCCATGTTGTTCTTCCGAAGGCCCGAGAGCGTGTGCATGACCGATCCGTCGGCCATCACCGCCTCGATCCCGAGGCAAAGGTCGCGCGCATTGCCGTAGCGCAACACGTTCACGCCGCCGGCATTCGTCGCCAGAAGCCCGCCGATCCGCGCCGAGCCCTGGCTCGCCAGCGTCAGCGGGAAGAGCAGCCCCTCGGTCTCCGCCGCGGCGTGGATGTCGGACAGGATCGCGCCGGCCTCGACCGTCATGGTGCCGGCCGCGGCATCGAGCGACCGGACCGCCCGCATCCGTTCCAGCGACAGGATCACCGGAGGCGGGCCATCCTCGGCCAGTTGCCCGCCCACGAGGCCGGTGCCGCCGCCGAAGGGGATCACGGGCGTGCGCGTGGCCGCGCAGGCGCGGAGCGTCGCCGCGACTTCGGCCGTGTCGGCCGGGGCCACCACCGCCCGCGCACGACCGTGCCAGCGGCCCCGCGGTTCTTCGAGATAGCGCGGCTCGGCCTCGCGCAAGGCGCCCTGTGGCAAGCCCGCCGCTCTCAGATCGTTCAGGATATCTGTCATGACGGTGACGCTCGTGCCGTTTTTCGTACGAAAAACGGGGCGGAAAACGTTCGTTTTCCGCACGGCTCCGCGAGGGGCCGTCTTTTCGCGCAGGCCTCAGCCCGCATCGGTCCGCCCGCGCCGGTCCATCCGCAGGTTGGCGTAGAGCACGTGGTTGCGCCATCGCCCGTCGATCTGAAGGTAGCTTTGCGCCACGCCTTCATACTTGAACCCGGTTTTCTCCAGCACCCCGCGCGAGGCCGCGTTCTCGGGCAGGCAGGCGGCCTCGATCCGGCTGAGGTCGAGCGTGCGGAACGCATAGTGGACCACCGCCTCGATGGACTCGCGCATGTGCCCCTGGCGCGCATGGGCCTCGCCGATCCAGTAGCCCAGCGTCCCCGCCTGCGCCGGCCCGCGCCGGATGTTGTCGAGCGTGATCGCGCCCAGCAGTGTCTCGTCCTCGCGTCGGAAGATGAACAGATGCACCGCCGCACCCTGCGCGATGGCGCGCTGCGCCCAGTAGACGCGGTTCGTGAAGGCCTTGCGCGTCAGGTGATCGGCGGCCCAGGCGGGCTCCCACCGGGTGAGGAAATCCCGGCTCGCACCGCGCAGCGCGGCCCATGATCTGAAATCTCCGTGCCGCGGCAGGCGCAGGGTCAACCGGTCGGTCTCGATCCGGAGGTGCCGCTTGCGGCTCAGCATCAGGCCGCCAGACGCTCCGTCACGCGGGCCAGCGGCGGCGCGTCGGCGACGGGTCCGTAAAGCGCCATCGCTGCCGCGCCCGAGGTGGCCAGCGCACCCGCATGGTCCCGCAGACCCCGCAGCGTGACCGCGTCGATCCGCGCCACGGTGTCCTCGAGGCTCGGCACCTCGCCCCAGATCGCCACCAGCCGCGCGTTGCGTTCGGCCCGCGCGGACGGGCTTTCGAGCCCCATCAGCAGCCCCGCCTTCATCTGCGCGCGCGCCCGGTCAAGCTCGGCCTGGCTCATGTCCTCGGCCGAGCGGCGCAATTCGTCGAGCGTAAGCGTGACGAGGTCCGAGACCTGCGCGCCGGACGTGCCCGCGTAGACCGTCAGCATGCCGGTATCGTCGAAGGCGCCCACCTGCGAATAGATCGTGTAACACAGGCCCCGCTTTTCACGGATCTCCTGGAACAGCCGCGAGGACATGCCGCCGCCAAGCGCCGTGGCGTATATCTGCGCGGTGTAGATATCGTCCGACCGGTAACCCGGCGCTTCCAGACCAAGCGTGAAATGCGCCTGTTCGAGATCCTTGATCACCCGCTTCTCGCCGCCCGCGAAGCGCCCAGGCTCGGCCGTGGCGGCGGGCGATGCGGGAAGATGGCCGAAGGCGGCCTCGGCGAGGCGCAGGATCTCGGCCGGGTCGACCCCACCCGCGGCAGAGAGGATCAGCTCGCCCGGCCCGTAATGCTCGGCCACGAAGCGGTCGAAATCGCCGCGGGCAAAGCCGCGGACGCGCTCGGCCGGGCCCAGGATCGTGCGGCCCAGCGGCTGCCCGGGAAACGCCTCTTCCTGGAGCCAGTCGAAGATGATGTCGTCGGGCGTGTCGGCCGCCTGTCCGATCTCCTGCAGGATCACGCCACGCTCGATCTCGATCTCGGCGGGATCGAAGGCCGGGTTCAGCACGATGTCCGAGATCAGATCGACCGCGAGTGCCACGTCCTCCTTCAGAACGCGGGCGTAATAGGCCGTCACCTCGCGGCTCGTGTAGGCGTTGATGTAACCGCCCACATCCTCGATCTCCTCGGCGATCTGCAGCGCGCTGCGCCGCGCCGTGCCCTTGAAGGCCATGTGCTCGAGGAAATGGGCGATCCCGTTCTGCTCGGCCCGCTCGTGCCGGCAGCCCGCACTGACCCAGAGCCCGATGGAGGCCGATTGCAGGCCGGGCATGGGCTCCACGACGATGCGAAGCCCGTTGGACAATGTGTGCAACTCTACGCTCACGCGAGAACCCCTTCCGGTATGCGCGCCTCGATGACCGCCTCGATGGCCGCGAGGTCGTTTTCGACCCGCGCGACACGCTCGGGCCGGTCGAACAGATCCGCCATGCGTTCCGGCAGCGCGGGCCGCTGTCCGGTCGCGGCTTCGACGGCGTCGGGAAACTTCGCCGGATGCGCCGTGGCGAGCGTCACGAGCGGCGTTGCCCCGGTGAAGGCCTGCGCCACCTGCACGCCCACCGCGGAATGGGGGCAGAGCACCTCGCCCATCTGTGTTGCGGCGCGCGCGATCATGGCCGATGTCTCCGCCTCCGACGCGCGCCCCGAGGCGAAGGCCTCACGCAGCGTCTCGAGCGCACCCTGGCTGATGTGGAAGCCGCCCGCCTTGAGTTCGGCCATGAGCTGCGCCACCGCCGCACCGTCGCGGGCATAGGCATCGAAGAGCGCGCGTTCGAAATTCGACGAGACCTGGATGTCCATCGACGGGCTGATCGAGGGGACCACGCCGCCCGGCACGTATCCCCCCGACGAAAGCGCCCGGTGCAGGATGTCGTTCTGGTTGGTGGCCACGATGAGCTTCTCTATCGGCAGGCCCATGGAGCGCGCGATATAGCCCGCGAAGACATCGCCGAAATTGCCCGTCGGCACGCAGAAGCTGACCGCGCGATGCGGCGCGCCGAGGCTGACGGCGGCGGTGAAGTAATAGACCACCTGCGCCAGAACCCGCGCCCAGTTGATCGAGTTCACGCCCGCGAGCCGCACCCGGTCGCGGAAGACGAAATCGTTGAACATGTCCTTCACGCGCGCCTGGCAATCGTCGAAATCGCCCGAAAGTGCCAGCGCGTGGGCGTTCTCCTCGGTCACCGTGGTCATCTGGCGTCGCTGCACCTCCGACACCCGGCCGTGGGGAAAGAGGATGAAGACCGAGACCGCCTCGAGCCCGCGGAACGCCTCCATCGCGGCCGAGCCCGTGTCGCCGCTCGTGGCGCCCACGATGGTGACCCGCTCGCCCCGGCGCGCGAGGGCCGCCTCGAACATCTGTCCGATGAGCTGCATGGCGAAATCCTTGAACGCCAGCGTGGGCCCATGGAAGAGCTCGAGGATGAAGTGGTTCGCCTGCACCTGCTTCAGCGGCGCGCGGGCCTCGTGGCCGAACCCCGCATAGGCCTTGGCGATCAGGTCGGCGAACTCGGCATCGGTGAAAGCCTCGCCGATGAAGGGCCGCATGACGCGGAAGGCGACCTCCTCGTAGGGCAGGCCCGCGAAGGCCGCGATCTCGGCCTGCGACAGGCGCGGCACCTCGGCCGGCACATAAAGGCCGCCGTCGCGCGCAAGGCCCGTCAGCATCGCCTCCTCGAATGTCAGTGCCGGGGCCTCTCCCCTCGTGGACACGTACCGCATCTCGTCGCTTTCCTTGGCCCCGCTAGAGGGATTTCCGCCTGATACGCCACAGAAGGTAAAGTGTCATCCCCAACCACAGGGCCGCCAGGGAAAACCACGTGATGGCGTAGTTGAGATGGTCGTTCGGAATGCCGCTCGTGTCCACCGGCAGGGGCGCGACGGGATCATCCGCAACCGACAACCCGCGCGCGATGACAAGAACGGGCTCGGTTCCGAAATGGGCGGCCAGCGCCGGCACCTCGCGCGCGTACCAGATGTTCCGCACGGGGTCGGCCTCGGGCGTGAACCCGTCGACCTCGTCGGGCCAGTGGAGATTGCCGCGAACCGTCACCGCACCCTCGTGCACAGGCGGGCTGCCCTCCAGCGGCATGATCCCGCGATCCACCAGTACTCGCCGCCCGCCCGTCTCGAAGGGCGAGATCACGCGATAGCCGGCGCCCTGCCCGCGCTGGCTGACGAGGACGCGGACGAAACTCTCGCCCAGGGTTCCGGTCGCCGTCACGGGCAGGTAGCGGTCGCGCTCTGGCTCGACCGTCTCGGGCAGGGCCACCGGCGCCTCCGCGATCCGCGCCTCGATCTCGGCCAGGACGCCCTCTTTCCAGGCGAGGCGCTGAACCTGCCAGATGCCAAGTGCCGTAAGGATCGCCACGCCGGCGATCCCGAAAAGCAGCGGCCCGATCATGCGTCGTTGCATAAGTGCTCCATCGGCAAAGGGCCCGCCGATCGGCAGGCCCCTTCATCCTGGCAGGAAAACTCCGGGGGAGGCCCGTCAGGGCCGGGGGCAGAGCCCCCAGCCACCCCTGCCCTCAGAGGATCGTCGCCTGTCCCCAGATGTAGACCGCCACGAAAAGGAACAGCCAGACCACGTCGACGAAATGCCAGTACCAGGCCGCCGCCTCGAAACCGATATGCTTCTCGGCGGTGAAATGTCCCGACCGTACCCGCAGGTAGCACACGAACAGGAAGATCGTGCCGATGATCACGTGGATCCCGTGGAAGCCCGTCGCGAGGAAGAAGGTCGAGAAGAACTTGTCGCCGCCGAAGGTCCAGTCGTAATGGGCGATGAGCTCGTAATACTCGAAGGCCTGCAGCCCGGTGAAGACAACGCCGAGCCCGATGCCCAGCAGAAGGCCCATCTCCACGTCCTTGCGGCTTTCGTTATGCACCAGCGCATGGTGCGCCCAGGTCACCGCACAGCCCGACAGAAGCAGGACCAGCGTGTTGATCAGCGGCAGGCCGAAGGGGTCCACCGCGTAGATCTCGGGCGGGACATATTCCGACGCCTCGTAGGTGTTCATCGGGTAGAGCGCGTGCTTGAAGAACGCCCAGAACCATGCCGCGAAGAACATCACCTCGGACATGATGAACATGATGAAGCCGTATTTCAGGCCCAGCCGCACGACCGGCGTGTGGTCGCCCTGCTGGCTCTCGATCACCACGTCGGCCCACCAGCCGTACATGACGTAGAGCACCGCCGCGAAGCCCATCAGGAACAGCCACGGCCCCGAGCCGTGCATCCAGTTCACGGCCCCGAAGAGCATCGCGAAGGCGCCCAGCGACGACAGGAAGGGCCAGATCGAGGGCGGCAGGATGTGATAGTCGTGTTTGGCGTGCGCCATGGGCTCGGTCCTCCGGGTGGGGCGTCAGTTCGCCGCCGCGGGCTCGGTCTGGTCGAGCGCGGCGTAATCTTCGGGCATGTCCGTCACATGGAACGTGTAGGACAGGGTGATGGCGGGGATGCCGACCGTTTCGGGATCGTCCACGATCTCGGGGTCGACGAAGAAGGTGACGGGCATCAGGACGCTCTCACCCGGCTCGAGCACCTGAAGCTCGAAGCAGAAGCAGGCGATCTTGACGAAATAGGGGCCCGTCTCGAACGGCGCGACGTTGAAGCTCGCGGTGCCCGCAATGGGCCGGTCCGTGGGGTTGTAGGCCTCGTAGAAGGCAAGGCCCGTCTCGCCGATGCGCACGTCCATATGCGGCTCGACGGGGCGGAACTCCCACGGCATGTCGCGCGCGCGGCTGGCGTCGAAGCGCACGCGGATCGTCTGGTCGAGGATCTCGCCGCTCTCCGTGTCGGAAACCTGCGTGGTCCCGCCGAAGCCCGTGACCCGGCAGAACCAGTCGTAAAGCGGCACCGAGGCCCAGGCGAGCCCGCCCATGAAGACGATGACGCCGAGACAGCGCACGACGACCCTCTGGTTCTGGGTGAATGTCATTGGCCCTCCTCCACGATCGGGGTGACCGACACGCGCGGCTGGTGATCGAAAGCCTCCATAGAGGCGCCCTCGCGGATCTTCGCCACGGTCAGGCCGAAGACGATGGCGGCAAAGCCGACAAGGCAGAGCGCGACCCCGATATTCCGCCCGAACCGGCGGGTGTGCATTTCGTGGGTTTGTGTGATCGGCATGATGTCAGCCTCCGATGACCCCGTAAGTGCGCAGGACAGCGTCCACGAGCAGCGCCCCGAAGTGAAGGAAAAGATAAGCGAGCGAGAAGCGGAAGAGCCGCTTCTCCACGGCGTAACCGTCGCCCTCGGCCGCGGCCTCGTCCCGCCGCCAGACACGGGCGGCGAGGCCGAGGAAGACCGCGTTGAGCACGATGGCCGTGGCCAGGTAGGCCGGCCCGCCGATGGATGTCAGGCCCAGCCCGACCGCCACCGGCGCGAGCAGGACCGAATAGATCAGGATCTGCCGCCGTGTCTCGGCCCGGCCATGGGTCACGGTCAGCATCGGCACGCGCGCCTCGTGGTAATCGGACTTCATGAAAAGCGCGAGCGCCCAGAAATGCGGCGGCGTCCACATGAAGATCAGGCCGAACATCAGCACCGACTCGAGGCTCACGCCCCCCGTGACCGCGGCCCAGCCGATCACCGGCGGAAAGGCCCCCGCCGCGCCGCCGATGACGATGTTCTGCGGCGTCAGGCGCTTGAGCCACATCGTGTAGATGACCGCGTAGAAGAAGATCGTGAAGGCCAGAAGTCCCGCCGCGACCCAGTTGGTGGCAAGCCCCAGCATCGCCACCGACAGCGCCGAAAGCGCCACGCCCAGCGACAGCGCCTCGTCGGCGCCCACGCGGCCCGCGGGCACCGGCCGGCGGCGCGTACGGCGCATGATCCGGTCGATATCGGCGTCATACCACATGTTGAGCGCGCCCGAGGCGCCGGCGCCCAGGGCAATGAACAGGATCGCGGTGAAGCCGATCATCGGTGCGACGCCGCCCGGCGCGACCAGCAGGCCCACGAGCGCGGTGAAGACCACCAGCGACATCACGCGCGGCTTGAGCAGGGCAACGTAATCGCCGAACTGCGCTTCGGGGGTGCCGGTCTGCCCGGTCGTGTTGGTTGTCGCGTCGGTCATCGTCGTCCTGTCTGTGGCGGCTCGCGTAGGGCGGGACTTGTCCCGCCTCTACCGTTGGTGTGGCGGGGCAAGCCCCGCCCTGCACGTCACTCGGCGGCTGCGAATTCGAGGATCGCGGGGGCGCGCATGTCGCCTGCGCTCGCGAATTCCTGCGCCTCGCCGGCAAGCCAGGCCTCGTACTCCTCGGGTGTGACCGCAAAGACGGTGATCGGCATGTAGGCATGGGCCGAGCCGCACAGTTCCGAGCACTGGCCGAAATAGACGCCTTCCTGCCCCGGCTCGACCTCGAACCAGAGCTCGGCCAGACGGCCGGGCACGCCGTCCTGCTTCACGCCGAAGGCCGGCACCGTCCAGGAATGGATCACGTCGGCGGCCGTCACCTGCACCACGACCGTCTGACCCGTGGGCACGACCATGGCCGCGTCGGTGGCCAGGAGGTACTCGTCCCGCGTATAGCCGTACTCGGCCAGCTGGTCTTCGGCGAGCATGACCGACAGGAAATCGATCCCCTCCTCGGGGTATTCGTAGCCCCAGTACCACTGGTAGCCCGTCGCCTTCACGACCACGTCCGCCTCGGGAATGGTCTGCTGCCGGAACAGGACCGGCAGGGAAAACGCACCGATCACCACGAGGATCAGGAGCGGCACCACCGTCCAGGTCACCTCGATCTTCGTGTTGTGCGTGAAGCGCGCGGGCGTCGGGTTGGCCTTCTCGTTGTGCCGCCACATCGTCCAGATCAGCAGCGCGGTGACAAAGAGCACGATCGCCGTGACGATCACGAGAAGGAACGTGTCGAGCGCGCGGATGTCCTGCGCCAGCGCCGTCACGCCCGGCTGAAAGCCCATCGCCCCCGGTTCCGGCGCCCCGATGACCTCGAGACCTTCCCGAACGCTAGTCGTCTGCGCCACGGCTGCGCCGGCGCCCATCGTTGCCGCGAAACCCGCGCCCAGCGCGGCCCGGAGGCCGCCCGTCTTCATCAGAAGTGCCATTCCTACCTGTCCTGTGTCTCGCGGCTGGCTGCGGCGTCCCGTCGGGATCCCCCCTGCCGGGCGTCTCGCCCGTCCAACCGTTGCGTTCCAAGCTGGGCAGACCATATAGCTGTGGGACAGGCAGCGCATTGGTCAAAAATGTCTCACCCGGCCCGCGCCGGGCCCGCCAGCGCCCTTCCAGCAGCCAACCGACCGGAGCCCCCGATGTCCGACCCGTTCCGCCCTTTCGACACCCATATCGACGAAGCCGCCGCGCTTGCCATTCTGCGCGCGGCAACAGACGGCGCCGAGGATGGCGAACTGTTCATGGAACGCCGCCGGTCCGAGGCGCTGGTCTTCGACGACGGGCGGGTGCGCAACGCAAGCTATGACGCCGCGGAAGGTTTCGGCCTGCGCGCCGTGAAGGGCGACGTGGCGGGCTACGCCCATTCCACCGAGATCTCCGAGGCCGCGATCCGCCGCGCCGCCGAGACCGCGCGGCTTGCCGTGGGCGATGGCGGCGGAACGCTGGCCGAGGCGCCTCAGGGCACCAACACGCGGCTTTATACCGATGCCGATCCGATGGCTGATGCCGAGTTCGGCGTGAAGCTCGACACGCTGCGCGAGATCGACGCCTTTGCCCGCGCGCTCGACCCGCGCGTGGTGCAGGTTTCCGCCTCGCTCGCCGCCAGCCATCAGGAGGTGGTGATCCTGCGCCCCGAGGGGACGCGCGTGACCGACATCCGGCCCATGGTCCGGCTCAACGTCTCGGTCATCGTCGAGGAGAACGGCCGCCGCGAGAGCGGAAGCGCCGGCGGCGGAGGGCGCGTCGGCCTGACGGGGCTCCTGGAACGGCCGCATTGGGAGGGCGTGGCGCGCGAGGCGCTCCGGATCGCCGTGGTCAACCTCCGCGCCGAGCCCGCGCCCGCGGGCGTGATGGACGTGGTCCTGGGCCCCGGCTGGCCGGGCATCCTTCTGCATGAGGCGATCGGCCACGGGCTGGAGGGTGATTTCAACCGCAAGAAGCAATCGGCCTTCGCGGGGCTGATGGGCCAGCGGATCGCGGCCCCCGGTGTCACGGTGCTCGACGACGGCACGATCCCGGACCGCCGCGGCTCGATCACCGTGGACGACGAGGGGACAGCAGCGGGCAAGACCACGCTGATCGAGGACGGCATCCTGGTCGCTTACATGCAGGACCGGCAATCGGCGCGCCTCATGGGCGTCGCCCCCACCGGCAACGGCCGCCGCGAAAGCTATGCCCACGCGCCCATGACGC
>CAZGHJ010000003.1:14221-40157 GCA_964525355.1 uncultured Roseicyclus sp. | reverse complement strand
GAGATCATCGTCATCATCACCGGGCGCAGCCGGATCGTGCTGGCGTCGAGGATCGAGGTGTAGACGCTCTCGCCGCGATCCCGAAGCTGGTTGGCGAATTCCACGATGAGAATTCCGTTCTTGGCCATGATGCCTATGAGCATCACAAGTCCGATCTGGCTGTAGATGTTCAGGCTGAGCCCGGTCAGCACCAGCGCGAAGATCGCGCAGGCGAGGCCCAGCGGCACGGTGGCCATGACTACGACCGCGGAGATGAAGCTTTCGAACTGGGCGGACAGAACGAGGAAGACGACGAGGATCGCGAAGCCGAAGGTCAAGAGCAGGCCCGCCGAAGTCTCGTCGAGCGACGCGGCCTCGGCCAGGGGCACGATGTCGTTCTGCGGGCCGATGATCTCGTCGGCGAGTGTCTCGACCTCCGCGAGGGCGGAGCCAAGCGGCAGGTCGGGTGTGAGGCCCGCGGAGATCTCGACCGACCGGTTCTGGCCCTCGCGCTCGAGTTCGGGGGCCACGGCGCGTTCCTCGAGGCGCACGAAGGTCGACATCGGGATCATCTGCCCGTCGCCCGCCTGAACGAACACGTTTTCCAGGTCGGTCGGATCGTCCACCGGGTTCGAGGTCGAAAGAAGCTGGATGTCGTAGCTGGTGTCGTTCACGAAGACGGAGCCGACGCTGCGGCCCTCGAGCACGGCGCGCAGCGCGTCGCCCAGGCCCGCGATCTCGATGCCGAGATCCGAGGCGCGGGTGCGGTCGATCTCGATGAAGAGCTGCGGCTGCGTCGTCTCGTATTCCAGGCGCACCTGCCCGAAGGCGGGGTTCTCCTGCATGCGGGCGACGAGGCTGTTCGCCACGTCTTCGAGTTGGCCGTAATCGTTGCCCGTGATCGCGAAGGTCAGGCCGCGGCCCGCACCGCGAATGCCCAGGGAATTCGGCTGGATCGCGAAGGCGCGCACGCCCACAACGGAGCGCAGGGCGCCGTTGATGTCGGCCACGATTTCCTGCTGGCTGCGCTCGCGCTGGTCCCATTCGGCAAGCGACATCACCATGAACCCGCGCGAGTTGGAGCCGAATCCTGTGATCGAAAAGACATTGGTGATCTCGCCGGTCTCGCGCAGCGGTTCGACCAGCGCCTCGATCTCGCGCATCTTGGAGGTGGTGTATTCGAGCGACACGCCCTGCGGCGCCGAGACCGACAGTAGCGCCACGGCCCGGTCCTCGGGCGGGGTGAGTTCCTGGCGGATGCCGGTGGACATCATGACGGCCGTGGCCGCGAAGAGGCCCGCGACGATCACCACCACGAACGGGTAGGCGAGGGCGCCGCGCAGCGTCCATGCATAGGCCGCGGCAAGCCGGTCGCCGAGCCAGCCGAAAAAGCCGCCCGAGCCGCTGCCCGCGTCATCCGCCGTCAGCAGGCGGCTGGCCAGCACCGGGCAGAGCGTGAGCGCGACCAGCGAGGACAGCCCGACCGCCATGGCCAGCGTAAAGCCGAACTCCCGGAACAGGCCGCCTGCCTGGCCCGGCAGGAAGGACAGCGGCACGAAGACGGCGGCGAGCGTGGCCGTGGTGGTGACGACGGCGAAGAATACCTGCTGCGTGCCGAGCACGGCGGCGGCGCGCGGGCCCATGCCCTCGGAGCGGCGGCGGACGATGTTCTCCAGCACCACGATGGCGTCGTCCACGACCATGCCGGTGGCCAACACCAGCGCCAGAAGCGTCAGGATGTTGACGGAAAAGCCCACGAGATAGATCGCCGCCAGCGTGCCGATCAGCGCCACGGGCATGGTCAGCGCCGGGATCATCGTGGCCCGCAGGTCGCGCAGGAAGAGGAAGATGACCACGACGACGATGGCGACCGCCAGGCCCAGCGTCTTGAGCACCTCCTCGATCGAGCCGCGGATGAACACGGCGTCGTCGGAAGTGACGAAGATGTTGACGTCCTCGGGAAGGGACTCCTGCAGGTCGGCCACGGTGGCGCGCACACCCTCCGAGATCGACAGCGTGTTGGACGTCGCCTGACGCACGATGCCGATGCCGAGGCCCGTCTGGCCGTTGGCGCGCAGGACCGTCTCGTTGGGCGCGGGGCCGAGCGTCACGCGCGCCACGTCGCGCACCAGGACATTGTCGCGGATCACGAGGTTCTCGAAGGCCTCCGGCGTGGCGACGGTCGCGGTGGTGCGCACGTTGATCGACTGCCGGTCGCCGCTGAGGTCGCCCGCGGGCGCGTCGAAATCCGCGTCCGACAGCGTGCCGCGCAGATCGGCGAGCGTCAGCCCGCGGCTCGCCAGTTCCATCATGTCGATATCGACGCGGAAGATGGGCAGGCGGTCGCCGTAAATCTGGAGATCGGCCACGCCCTCGATGGAGATCAGGCGGTCTTCCACCTGCTCGTCCACCAGGCGCGTGAGGTCTTGGGCGCTGCGGGTGGCGGAGGTGACGGCAATGCGCAGGACGGGCTGGGCGTCGGCATCGGCCTTGACGATGCGCGGGTCCTCGGCGTCGTCGGGCAGGGCGTTCGCGATCCGCGCCACGGCGTCGCGCGTGTCGGCGGCGGCCACGTCGATATCGGCGCTTTCGTCGAATTCCAGCGTCACGCGGCTGCGGCCGAAGCGCGAGTTCGAAGAAATCGTGCGCACGCCCGCCACGCGGCCCACCGCGCCTTCGATCCGGCTGGTGATCTCCTGGTCCACCGTCTCGGGCGCGGCGCCGGGGAATTGCGTCGTCACGGAGATGACGGGACGGTCGACATTGGGCAATTCGCGGACCTCGACACCGAAGAGGCTCGCGAGCCCCGCGATGATGATGAGCGCGCTGAGGACGAAGGCGAGGATGGGGCGGCGCACGAAAAGCGCGGTGCCCGATTGTCCCGCCGATTGGGCCGTGACCTGTTTCATGTGTCGCCCCTCAGATGTCGCGTGATGTGGCGGCCTCGGCCGTGTCGCCGCTCAGGGCCGGCCCACCGCTCGTGACCTCGACCTCGCTGCCGGGCCGCAGGGTCTGCACGCCCTCGGTCACGACACTGTCGCCGGGTTGAAGCGCGCCCTCGACCAGCACCGTGTCGGCGTTGCGCTGACGGATCGTGACCGGCACGCGCTCTGCGGTGCCGTCCCGCACCACCCAGACGAAAGAGCCGTCGCTCGACCACTGGATGGCCAGGGGATCGACCGCCGGAAGGTCTTCGCCTGGAAACGACAGTGCGACCTCGAAGGCCTGGCCAACACGCAGGCTGTCATCGGCGTTCGGCACGCGGCCCTGCACCCGCAGCGTGCGGCTCGCCCGCTCCACCACGTTGTCGAGGGCGACGATCTCGCCGGTGAGGTTCTGTTCGGGCCGGGAGAGCGGTGAGACGGAGATCGGCATGCCGACAGACAGTTCCGCGACGTAACGTTCGGGCACGCGGAACTCGATCTGGATGCTCGAGCGGTCGGTGATCATGGCGATCACGTCCTGGGTGCCGATCCGGTCGCCCCGCTCGACGTCCAGAAGACCGACCCAGCCCGAGATGGGCGCCGCGATGCGCCGCTGCTCGAGGTCGATCTCGGCCTGCTGCACTTCCAGTTCCGCGGATCGGAAGGCCAGCTCGGCCTCGCGCAGCTGCACCGTGGAGACGGCGCCGGCCTCGCTGAGCTGGCGAAGGCGGTCGAGGTCGCTTTCGGCATCGGCCCGCGTGAGCCGCGCGCGTTCGAGCGCGATGCGCTGCGCCTCGTCGTCGAGCCGGACCATCAGCGCGCCCTCCTCGACATAGGCACCCGGTGCGACGGCAAGCTGCGCGATCAGCCCCGTCGCCTCGGAGCGGACGGTGACCGAGCGCGCGGCGCGCCCGTCGCCGATGGAGGCCACGCGCGCATTGACCTGAGCGGTCTCGACCGGGGCCACGACCACCCGTGATGCGCCGCCGCCGAAACGGCGCCCGTCTCCGGCGTCCTCGGAGGCGGGCGGCTCCATGCCAAGGAGGTCATAGACCCCAGCCCGTTCGAGATATGGCGCGGCGGACGGCACGTAGAACGCCCAAAGCGCGACGCCGGCGGCGATCGCCGCCAGTCCCAGCAAGGCCTGCTTCAAAAAGTTCATGTGCCCTCCAGACGAGTCGGGCGGCATGGTGCCGCACTTCGCTAGGTAGCCCGGACGCCTGAATTCCCAAACGCCATAATCGGCGGAAACCCTCGTTGTGCCGCAGGGCCCCGAAGGCTCATGCCGCCCCGCGGCACCTGTCGAGGCGCAGATCCCTTTGGTTTGCGCGGGCTGCACGGGCCCAGCACGAGAAGAACCTGGCCGGCTTTTTAGCCATCAAATCCCTGTGACCGGCTGCATCCTGTGGGCAGGGCGCCCGAGAGCGCGCGCCGGCAAAACCGTCCCGCCCGTCCTTTCGAAGCGCGTCCACGCGTGCCGCATGACCTTATGACCTTGCGACCCGGCCTGCTCCGGCAAACCGGACACGGCCTCGCGGCGCAACCGCTGACGGGATCGCGCGCGTACCTTGGACACGACGAGGCTAGACCCGGGCAATCGCAGGGACTGGAGCGTCTGCCTGACAACTCGGGCCGCGAACTTCCCGACTTCGTGTGTGACGCGGCGTGGTGACCGGTTTGCCGCAATCAATCCGGATCAATCCGGCCGCAGCGTCGCGAATCCTCTTGCAAAGTACCTGATATGGGCGAATGATTGACCAAATGAACGAATTGGCCAACCAATACGCCGCAGATGCACAGGTGTCCGCCCCGGTGCAGACCGACGCCGAGGTCGTGTCGCGCCTGCGGTCCTTCATTGCCGATGGGGGGTATGGCCCGGGCGACCGGCTGCCGCCCGAGCGCCGCCTTGTGGCGGATCTCGACCTGACGCGCGGCGCCCTTCGCAAGGCGCTCGACACGCTGGAGCGGGAAGGTGCGATCTGGCGGCAGGTCGGCAAGGGCACCTTCGTTTCGCAGGACGCCGCCGGGCAGGGCGAAAACGACATTGCGGTGCTCAGCCGGCAGGTCACGCCGCTGCGCATGGTGCGCGCACGCCTGAGCATCGAGCCCGCGATCGCGCGCGAGGCGGCCGTCAATGCCTCGGGCGAAGCGCTGGCGCGGATGCGCGCCGCGATCGACCGCGCCGCCGCGGCCTCGAACTGGCAGGAATACGAGAAACAGGACGATCTCTTTCACCGCTCGGTCGCGGAGGCGGCGGACAACATCCTGCTGCTTGCGGTCTTCGACAAGCTGAACGCGGTGCGCCGCGCCGTCGCCTGGCGCTCGGTCACGCGCAAGACCAGCCGGCCCAACACGCATCATTCGAGCTTTGCCGAACACGCCGCCATCGCCGATGCCATCGAGGCGCGGGATCCGGAGGCCGCCTACGATGCCATGAGGAGGCATCTGCGCTCGGTTTCGGCGCGGCTTTTCGAGGAGGGCTGAGCGAGGCCGCGATCCAAGACGTCGGGCCGGCCCCTGCGGGCCGCCCCATACATCCGATCGACATGCATCAAGGGAGGAGCGACATGTCCATCTTCAAGAGAACCTTTCTGAAGGCTGCAGGCGCGGCCGCGGCACTGGCGCTGAGCGTCGGCGGGGCGGCGGCGCAGGACGGGCCGCTGCGGGTCGGGCTGGGCGACATCGCCAGCGTCGAGAGCCTCAACCTGCTCATCGCGATGGAGCGCGCGGGCGAGCGCGGCGTCGAGATGGAGATGACCTTCTTCAACTCCGAGGACGTCGCAACGCAGGCCGTGCTGTCGGGCGAGGCGCATATCGGCGTCGGCGCGCCCTATGCCTTCATCGCCAACTCGCGTGCGCCGATCCGCATGTTCTACCGCATGTCGTCGCTGCTGTTCTTCCCGGTGGTCAACTCGGAGGTCTATTCGGGCTGGGCCGATCTGGACGGCGAGGAAGTGACGGTGCATTCGCGCGGCTCCGGGACCGAGGCGTTGATGCGGCTCATGGAACAGGTCCACGGCATCGAGTTTTCCAACATCTCCTACGTGCCGGGGTCGGAGGTTCGCGCGGGCGCCTTGCTTCAGGGCACGATCAACGCCTCCATCGTGGACGCGGCCAATTTCCGCCTGCTTCAGGAGCGCGGCGAAGGCAAGTTCATGCGACTGCCGCTCGACGGCGTGAATGCGACCGACGAAGCCCTTTATGCGCGCGCCGACGTGATCGAGGATCGTGCGGCCGACATGCAGATCTTCGTCGAAGAGCTTCTGCGGACCTGGAACGACATTGCCGAGAACCCGGCCATCGTGGGCGAGTTGCGCGAGCAATACGGGCTGTTGCCCGATCTGCCCGAGGACGTGATTGCCGAAGCGGTGCCCTATTACACCGAAGCTGTCGAAAACGGAATCTATCCGCTCGACGGCGGTGCGCCGCAGGACGCCCGCGACGACATCGCGTTCCTCGCGGCGGCCGGCCAGGTCGAGGGCGATCCGGCCGATATCGACCCGGCGGATTACTGGAACTTCACGCTTCTCGAGGCCGCGAAGGCCGCGCAGTAACCCGCGTCGCCCGCTCCGGCAGGTCCGGGGCGGGCCCTGCACGTCATCCGTGACACCGAACCAGGCGAGGGGAGAGCATGGTCACGACACAATCCGATCCGGGCGTGATCGCGGGGCCGACCAGCCGCGCCATCGCGATGCTGGGCGGCACCCCGCTGATGTGGCGGCTCGCCTCGCTTGCGATCTTCTGTTTCGCATGGGAAGCGGCGGCCTGGACCAATTTCAACTGGGCCTTCCCCAGCTTCACCGACACGATGGCCGCACTTTGGGGCATGATCGCCGACGGCTCGCTCGGCGCGGCCTACCTGCGCACGCTGGAGCCGCTGGTCATCGGCCTTGCCATCTCGCTGACGATCGGCGTCGGCGCGGGCGTCATGATGGGGCTGCGCAAGGATGCCGAATGGATCTCGCTGCCGGTCTTCATCACGATGCAGGCCGCGCCGATGGCGGCGCTCATCCCTCTGATCACCTTCGTCTACGGTATCGGGCTCACATCCAAGGTGCTTGCGGTGTGCATGCTGGCGATGCCGGTGATCGCGATCAACAGCTACAAGGCCGTGCGCAACGTTCCGCCGTCGCTGGTCGACATGAGCCGCTCGTTCCTGGCCCCGCGGCACAGGCAGATCACCCATATCGTGCTGCCCGCCGCGAGCCCCATGATGTTCGCCGGCATCCGGCTGGGTGTCGCCGAGGGGTTTTCCGGCGTGGTTCTGGCCGAGTTGCTGATCACGCCGACGGGTATCGGCGATCTGATCACCTTCAATCGCTCGATCGCGAAATTTCCCGAGATGTACGCCGTGATCCTGTCCATCGTGGCCTTCGCGGTGATCACGGTATCGCTGCTGCACCGGCTCGAGACGACGCTGTTCCGGCCCGAAAAACGAGGGGTTTGAGGCCCATGACAACCATGCAGAAAAAGATCGAACCCGCGGCTCATGTGCCCGCCACCGCCAGCCCGATCATCGAGGTGCGCGGCATCCACAAGGTCTATGGCGAGAGCGTCACCGCGCTGGAAAACATCGATCTGGATTTCAACCGGGGCGAGTTGACGAGCCTGCTCGGGCCGTCGGGCTGCGGCAAGACCACGTTGCTCAAGATCATCTCCGGCCTGCTGGAGCCGACATCGGGCGATGTGCGCGTCAACGGCAAGCCCGTGACGGGGCCTGGGCCGGAGCGCGCCTTCGTCTTCCAGGACTTCGCGCTGATGCCCTGGGCGACGGTTCTGCGCAACGCGGCCTTCGGGCTGGAGATGCAGGGCATGGGCAAGGCGGAGCGCGAGGACAAGGCCCGGCATTACATCGAGGAGGTCGGTCTTTCGGGTTTCGAAGACAAGTATCCGCACGAGCTTTCGGGGGGCATGCGCCAACGGGTGGGCCTTGCGCGCGCGCTGGCGGTCGAGGCCGATGTCCTGCTGATGGACGAGCCGTTCTCGGCGGTGGACGAACAGACCCGGCGCAAGTTCCAGGAGGATCTGATCCGCCTGCGCGAGATCGAGAAGAAGACCTTCATCCTGGTCACGCATTCCATCGAGGAAGCGGTCTACCTGTCGGACCGGATCATCATGCTGTCGCCCCGGCCCGGCCGGCTGAACCGGATCGTCGCGCCGGCGATCGACCGCAGCGGCGATCCGGACCTCATTCGCCGCAACCCGGAATATCTCGACCTGATCGACGAGATCTGGGCCGGCCTGCGCGCCTACGTGGAGTGAACCGATGGAGCTTTACGGATTTCGCGTCCCCAAGGCGGCGGCGCTGCTGTTCTGGGCCGCGTTGTGGGAGTTCGTCGGACAATTCGAGCTCATGCTCCTGTTCCCGCCGCTTTCGGAGGTTCTGCTTGCGCTTCCCGATGTCGTGACCACGCCGAGCTTCGGCGAGGCGGCGCGGCTGACGGTTGCGAGCTATCTCGGCGGACTGGGCCTTGCCGTGGTCGTCGGCATCGCGCTGGGCATGTTGATGGGGCTTGTGAAGGCTGCCGACCAGCTTCTGAACATGTGGGTCAACATCTTCCTGTCCGCGCCGCTTTCGGCGCTCGTGCCCGTGATCATGATCCTGTTCGGCATGGGCATGCCGACCGTCATCGTCACGGTATTCATGTTCGCGGTCTGGATCATCGCGCTCGATACCCGCGCGGGCGTCCTGCATGTCTCGCCCTCGCTCATGGAGATGTCGAAAAGCTTCGGCGCCTCGCCCCTGCACCGGTTCCGCATCGTGCTGCTGTCGGCCCTGCCCGAGATCCTGGCCGGCGTCCGGCTTGGAGTGATCCGCGGGGTCAAGGGGGTGGTGATCGGCCAGCTGCTGGTCTCGATCATCGGCGTGGGCGCGCTTTTCTCGCTGTATTCCCAGAACTTCCTGATGGCCCATTTCTGGGCGTTGATCCTGATCCTGTTTGCCTTCGCGCTATCGCTCGCGGACCTGATCGGACGTCTTGAATCGCGCATCGAGTACTATGCGGGGGCCCGGGCATGAAACTGACGCTGGCGACATGGGATCACGACCGGGTCATGGCGCTTCATGACGGGCGCGTGACGGTGCCGGGCGTCGAGTTCGAAAGCCACATCCTGCCGACGGGCAAGCTGTTCCCGCTGGCCGTGCAGGAGGCGCGTTTCGACATCACCGAGCTGTCGGTCTCGTCATACGTGCTGCAGGTCTCCCGCGGGACGAGCGCCTACACCGCAATCCCGGCCTTCATCAGCCGGGCCTTCCGCCACAGCGGGTTCTACGCGCGGACCGGGTCGGATATCGAAACCCTCGGCGATCTGGCGGGTCGCCGCGTGGGCGTGCCGGAATACCAGATGACGGCCGCGCTGTGGATGCGCGGGCTTCTGAAGGACGAGCACGGGATCGACCCGGCGGGCATCCATTGGCGCACCGGCGCGCTGGACAAGGGCGTCCGGCACGAGCGGCTCGAACTGGACCTGCCCGAGGGCATGGCCGTGGAGCCTATCCGGGACGGCGAGACGCTCCAGGATCTGCTGCTCGATGGCCGGATCGACGGGCTGCTGGCGCCGAACCCGCCGCGCGCCTTTCTCGAGGGCGATCCGCGGATCCGCCGCATCCTGCCGGATTTCGGCGCCGCGGAACGGGCCTACCATGCGCGCACCGGCTTCTTCCCGATCATGCACCTGGTCGCCGTGCGCAAGACGCTGGTCGAGGCCAATCCATGGCTGCCCGAGGCGCTGATGCAGGGCTTCACCGAGGCGCGCGACCTCGCGCTGGGGCGGATCAGGGACGTGTGGCTGGGCTCGGCCAACCGGTTGTCCCTGCCTTGGCTCAACGAATGCATGGAAGCGACGGTCGCCACGATGGGCGACGACTACTGGCGTTACGGCTTCGAGGCCAATCGCGCCGAACTCGATGCCGTTTGCCGCTATTCCGTCGAACAGTATCTCGCCGCCCGCCGGGTGGCGCCGGAGGAGCTTTTCCCGCAAAGCGTGCTGGGGGAGGCCGCGGCCTGACGGCAGGGGTGCCGCAGGCGGCTCTGGCCCATGCCGGAACGAAAACGGGGCGCCCCAAGGCGCCCCGTGTCGTTTCTCATCCCTGCGTCGGGTCTCAGCCGGACATCGCGCCCGTGCCGCAGCCCATCTCGGCCGCCCGATCGAGGAAGCTGCGATCGACGAAGCCGGAGGCATCCAGCTCGACGTCGAGTTCGCCGCCGTCATAGAGCAGGTCGGCCAGGCCCTGATAGCCCGACGTATCCAGAAGCTCGGCCGGCGTGGTCGGGAACATGCCGATATCGATGGCCACGTCGTAGAAATTCGCGACGGCCTCCTCGTTGGCGCCGCGGACGTTATCGAGCGCATAGGCAACGAAGTCTTCCTTGCTCGAATTGATCCAGTGGTTCACCTCGAGGTTGGCGCAGGCCATGGCCGTGATCAGCTCTTCGTTCTCCGCCAGATACTCGCGCGGCGCGAACATGGCGCGCGACGACAGGCCCGGCACGATATCGGCGACATAGCCGAGCAACTGGGCGTTGGCGCCCTGGGCTTCGAGCGCGAGCCAGTTGTCGATGAAGAGAACGGAGGCGTTCACCTGCCCGGCCATGATCGCGGCGGCGCGTTCGCTGCTGCCGCCGACCGGCACGATCGCCACGTCCACCTCGGGCTCGAGACCGTTCTGCTTGAGGATGTAGCGGAACAGCATGCCGTTGAAGCCGCCGGGGCCGCTGGTGCCGATGGCCTTGCCGTCGAGATCGGCGATGGTGTTGGTGCCCGGCGTGGACACGATGGCGTAATGCATCGTCGAGATCGGCGCGCCGAAGGCCACCACATCGACGCCGCGGGCCTGTCCGATCAGGATCTCGTCGGAGCTGCGCGACGCAATATCGATCCGGTCGGCGATGATCGCCTCCAGCCCCGAGATGCTCGGCAGTTCGACGCGGGTCACGTCCGCGCCCCAGTCTTCCAGCATCTCGATCATGCGCAGCGTGCCGAGGTTGAGCACCTGCGCCTGCGCGGTCCCGATGGTGAACTCGGTGCCGCTCAGATCGAAATCTTGTGCCGTCGCGCCGGTGGCGGCGAGGGCCGAGAACGCGACGCCGGCGCCTAGCGCCTTCAATCCGGTCATATGTGTCATGGTGTTGTCTCCTCCGGTTGGTCTTTTGGTGTGTCTGTCGGCCCGTCCCACCCTGGCGGGGCGGGCCTGTCACGCGATCCGGCTTTGTCTGGGGCTGCCGCTGCCTGCCGGACTTGGTCTTGCTTGAGAGGCGGCGTCGTCAGGCGGCCTTCCAGTTCTGGAACCGCCGTTCCAGCATGTCGAGCGCAGTCACGATGATGGTTCCCATCACAGCGATCACGACGACCGCAACGAGCATCTTGGCCGGCAGAAGCTCGGACGAGCCTTGCGTGATGACGCCGCCCAGCCCGACGATCTGAAGGAACATCTCGCCGATGATGACGCCCACGATGGCCCGCTCCGCGCCGATCCTGAGACCGGCCAGCACGAAGGGGATCGCGCCGGGGATCAGGACATGGCGCGCAAGCTGCACCCGGCTGACCTGGAAGGACTGTGCGACCTCCACGAGATCGGGCCGGGCATGCCGCACGCCCTGGGAGGTGTTCACGCTGATGGCGATGGCCGACCAGAAGAACACCAGGAACAGCCGGGCCTCGAACCCGATGCCGAACCAGACCACGATCAGCGGCACCACCACGACCCGCGGGGTCGAGAAGATGGCGTAGAGATAGGGCTGCAGGATATCGCCGAAGCGCGGAACGGCCCCCATCAGGATACCGAAGGGGATGCCCACGATCACGGCGAGGAAATACCCCAGGAAGAGCGCCTGCACGGTGATCTCTGCCGCCGCGGCCAGTTCGCCCGACGCCAGCAGCGCGTTGAATTGCTTGAGCACTTCGCTGGGCGGCGCAAAGAGCAGGGGATTGATGCTGCGTCCGACGATCTCCCAGCCGCCGAACACGATGACGAGGCTGAGAAGCGGGAGCCAGATGCTCGGCTTGATGAGTCTTTCCAACATGGTCACGCCTCCTCAGGTCCAGTGCAGCCGGCGCTCGAGCCGGCCGATCAGCGACACGATCGTGATGCCGAGAAGCGACAGGGGCAGGATCGCGGCAAAGACGTAATCGGTCTGGAACATCGACCCGTAGGACTTGATCAGCCCGCCGATGCCGCCCAGGCGCAGATAGGTTTCCGCCACCGCCATGCCGACGACCGCGCGTCCCGCGGCCAGACGCAGACCGGCCAGCAGGACAGGCAGCGCCGCCCGCACCCGCACCCGGAACAGAAGCGGTATCTCGCCCTTCACGCCGAACGAGCGGGCCACGTCCACCAGATCCTTGGGGTCGTCCCGCAGGCCCGAGGCGACCGAGAACATGATCGGCACCAGGGCGGCGAGCACCACCACGATGACCCGCCCCGGAAAGCCGAAGCCGAACCACACGAGCACCAGCGGCACCAGCGCGATGGTCGGTGTTGCGAAAAGCGCGCTGAAATAGGGGTTCAGCATCCAGTAGGCCGTACGCGAGCGCGCGACGAGCGTGCCGAGGATGAAGCCCAGGATCGTCGAGATGATCAGCCCGACGACCAGCAGCGAGATGCTTTCGCCGAGGGCGAGGATCAGCTCTCCGCTGATGATGAGGTCCCAGAGCGCGGCGAGGATCTGGCTGACCGCCGGCAGGACGAGCGAGTTTCCGAGGATCTGCGCCGTGACTTCCCAGATGGCGAGAAAGATCGCCACGCCGACGATCTGGTCGCGGCGGATGTCGCGTCGGGAGCGGGCCTTCATGACGTCTCCTCCGTGCGCTGCTCGATGAGGTCGTTGCGCAACTCGTGCCAGAGATGGCCGCGCACCTTGGCGAAATTCTCGTGCCCGCGGACATCGTATTCGAAGCGCGGTCTGGGCAGGTCCACCGGGATGATTTCCCGCACCCGGCCCGGCCCGCGCGACATCAGAAGCACCCGATCGGCCAGAAGAACCGCTTCGTCGAGATCATGGGTGATGAAGATGACGGTCTTCTGTTCTTCCTGCCAGATCCTCATCAGTTCTTCCTGCATGAGTTCGCGCGTTTGGGCGTCGATGGCGCCGAACGGCTCGTCCATCAGCAGGATGTCGGCCCCGGTCGAGAGCGCACGGGCCAGGCCGACGCGCTGCTGCATCCCGCCGGAAAGCTGGTGCGGATAGGCATCGACGAACTTTTCCAGCCCGACCTGCCTGATGTGCCGGATCGCGGTGCGGTAGGCCTCCTCCTTCGGGAATTTCCGCACGACGAGCGGAAACATCACGTTGTCGATCACGGTCTTCCACGGAAACAGGCCGAATGTCTGGAATACCATGGCGCGGCCGATGCCCGGCTCCGTCACGGGCGTGCCCCCGACGACGACGGCGCCCTCGTCGGGCTGTTCCAGCGACGCCATGATGCGCAGAAGGGTCGTCTTGCCGCATCCGCTCGGGCCGATGATGGTCAGGAACTCGCCTTTCCGAATGGTCAGGTCGATGCCGTCAAGCGCCAGAACGGCCTTGGCATTCTTGTCCTCTGACAAACGGAAGGTCTTGCGGATGCCCTGCAACTCGATCGCAGGTGTGTTCAGCACCGTGTCCTTCATTCTGTGTTTCCTCCCCTCGGTTATGCCGGCCCGTCAGGGCACGGCTTGGCCGCCCGGTCCCTTCCGCGGTGCGCCTCAGCGCTCCCCGAAAAGACGTTGCGACACGGATTGCAGATGCAGGCGCATGGCCCGGTACGCGCCATCGGCGTCATGCGCCGCGACCGCGGCGGCGATCGCATCATGTTCGGCAAAGCTCGAATGGTCGGATGGCGGGCGCGTGCTGGTGCGGCGCACCGTGCCCCAGGCAACTTCGCGCTGCACGCGGTTGATGTCGTCGTAAAGCCCGAGCAGCACGAGATTGTCGGCCGCCTCGGCGACCGCCCGGTGAAACCCGTCATCCTGCCGCTCGTACTCTGCCCAGGTCGGCGCGGCGCGCGACCGTGCGATTGCGCTTTTGAGCTTGGCAACCGCCTCGCCCGAGGCGTTCACCGCCGCCTCCCGCGCGATCGCGGGCTCGATGCAAAGGCGCGCCCGCATCATGCGGATCGGTGTGATCTGGTGGGCGATGTCGGACAGCACGCCCTGCGCGGCCGGGCTTCCATGGGCCACGAAGGTCCCCTTGCCCACATGGCGCCAGATCACGCCTTCGCGTTCAAGCTGCTCGAGCGCGCGCCGCAGCGCGCTGCGGCCCACGTCGAGCAGGTCGATCAGCTGCCGCTCCGGCGGAAGCCGGTCGCCCGGCGCGTACGCGCCTTCCTCGATGAGCGCACGCAGCTTGTCGGTCGCGACGTCTCTTTCGGGCTGATCCATCCGGATGAGCATGCGGTTTGCCCTCGGCGCAGGTTGCGGCTTGAGGACGCAGGTTAGCCAACCAATTTGAAGGTGTCACCAAATTTCTTTGATTGATCTAGATTGATCTTGTCTGCCGCACGGGATAACTCATCGAGCGACACAGTCTGGAAGGAGAGCCCATGTCTGACTACGTGACCGAGGTGCCGGCCGTCACCGCTTTGCCCGTTGCAGGGGAAACCGGGCTTTTCCCGGTGCGCCGGGTTTATTGTATCGGCCGCAACTATGCGGCCCATGCCGTCGAGATGGGGCACGATCCGGATCGCGAGCCGCCCTTCTTCTTCCAGAAGAATCCCAACAACCTCGACCCCAGCGGAGAGTTTCCCTACCCGCCGCACACGTCGGACGTGCATCACGAGGCCGAACTGGCCGTGTATCTCAAGTCTGGCGGCACCGATATCCCGCTCGATCAGGCGCTCGATCACGTCTACGGGTACGGGCTTTCGCTCGACATGACGCGCCGAGACCTGCAGGGCGAGATGAAGAAGATGGGCCGCCCCTGGGAGATCGGTAAAGCCTTCGAACGCTCCGCGCCGGTGGGCCCCGTGCATCCCGTCAACGCGGTGGGCCATCCGAGCGAGGGCGCGCTGACCCTAAAGGTCAACGGCGCGCTGAAGCAGGAAGGCGACCTCAACCAGATGATCTGGAAGGTTCCTGAAATGATCTCCTACCTGTCGGAATATTTCGAGCTTGCGGCCGGGGACGTCATCCTGTCCGGCACGCCCGCGGGCGTCGGGCCGGTCAGCCGTGGCGACACGATGGAGGTGAGTGTCGAAGGGCTGGGGACGCTGACGGTCAAGGTCGTTTGAGCCGCGTCGCGCGGCAGAGACCTGTGCGGTGCGCGGCATGACGGAACGGCCGCGCATCGGCATCGTCGGGGCCGGGCCCGCTGGCCTGAGTTGTGGCCAGGCGCTGCGTGGCTGCGGTTTCGACGTTGTAATCCTTGAGAAAAGCCGGGGCATCGGTGGCCGGATGGCGACCCGTCGGCGCGACGGGTTCCAGTTCGACCACGGTGCGCCCTGCGTCTCGCTGGGCTCGGCCGCCGCCCGGCCCTGGGTCGAGGCGGCGCGGCAGGAGGGCCTGGCCTGCGACTGGCCCGAGGGCGGCGTTCCGGGCAATCGCGCGCCGGTGTTGGGTCTGCCCGGGATGTCGAGCCTGTGCCAGCCGCTCGCCAGCGGCCTCGACATCAGGTTCCAGGAAGAGGTCGTGGCGCTCACCCGTTCGGGCGCCGGGTGGAGGATGCAGGCCGAGGCCGAAACCCATGACGTCGACCAGGTGATCCTGGCCATTCCGGCGCCCCAGGTCGCGCGCATCGACGGCGACCTGGAGGCCGGGTTCCTCGCCACGCTATCCGGGGTGGACTTCGCGCCCTGCTACACGCTCATGGTCGCCTTCGACGGAGCCGTGAACCTGCCGGCCGTCATCCCCGATCCGGCGGCGCCCTTTGCGCTCGTGTTGCGCGACAGTGCGAAGCCGGGCCGGTCGCCGGAGGCCGAGTGCTGGGTGGCGCACGCGACCGAGGCCTGGAGCCGCGCGCATCTCGAGATGGAGCGCCCCGAGGCCGCGGCTCTCCTCCTCGACGAATTCACCCGGGCCGCGGGGCCGCTTCCGCCGGTGCGGATTTGCATGGGGCATCGCTGGCGCTTCGCACGCGTGGCGCGCAGTCCCGGATGCGGGGTCGTCGCGTCATCCGACGGCACCGTCCTTGCCGGGGGCGACTGGGCGCTGGGGCGCATGGCCGACGACGCGGTGCGCTCAGGCCTTGCGATGGCCGAGCGCGTCATGCGTCGCTTCGGTGTTTCGGGGGCCGCTGACCTCGGGCGGCATTGACGACGGCGCTGCGACAGGCGTTTGCGCCAATCCCCGACCAATCGTCCCGATCCGGAAATTGATCGCAGATTGATCCGGGTCCGCCGAAGCGATCTTCATGACATATGGCCTTGCGCAGGACCGGGAGCCGGGTGCGGTGTCGCGCGCCTCTCACGCCACCCGATGCGGTGCAATCGCGCCGCCCGGAGGACCGCGTGAGCGTCGGGCCGTGTGCTCAGAGCGTCTGGATGGCGATGGCGCCCCCGTAGATCGCCAGCATGACGACGCTTTCGAGGCCCATCCGGCCGGGCCCGGTGCGCTCCCGGAAGATCAGACCCAGAAGCAGGACAACGCTGATGCAAAGCGCCACCGCCAGCCAGAACAGGTCCCCCGGCCCGATCGCGTGATAGAGCGATCCGTCGCGATACCCGAAATCCGAAATCGTCAGGAACAGGATGTCGAAGGTGTTGCCGCCGATGATGCCGCCGACGGCCAGTTGCAGCGCGCCGCGCCGGACGGCGGCCAGCGTGGTGACAAGCTCGGGCAGGGAGGTCACGACCGCCGTCATCAGCGCCCCCACGACCGAGGAGGAGAGCCCGTAGCGCGAAACGATGACGCCGGCCAACTCGGCCACGATCCAGCCCGCCACCCCCATGACGCCCATCAGGAGCAGGAACTGCGCGACCAGTCCGCGGGCCGGGCGCGACGGCTCGTCCTCGTCTTCGGGCGCGTCGGGGCGGGTGTCGGGCGTGGACACGGGGTGCCACATCGGGTGCTGTCTGAGCCGCGTGGTCGCGGCGACGCCGATGCCGTAGGCGGCGACCAGCACGAAAGAGGCAGGATGCACCGACCAGATGGTGACGGCCGGCGCGCTGTAGGCGACGAGCGGCACCGACAGAAGCAGCAGGAGAAGCCCGCACTGGAACAGGTTCGCAAGCTCTGCCGCCGCATGTTCGAGGTTGGCGCGCCGATAGAGCATGTCCGCAAGCGCCAGGAACGCCGTCTGCGCCGCGATGCCGCCGATGGCGTTGGAGAAGGCCAGCGACGCGTCGCCCGACAGCGCCGAGGTGAGCGAGACGACCGTGCCGGAAAAGGATGTCGCCGCACCCAGCAGCACGCCGCCGATCACCGCCTCGCCCCATCCGGTGCGGTCCGCGATCCGGTCGGCGAGCCCCGTCATGCGCAGGCCGGACATGAGGATCACGAGCGCGGCGGCGGCGCCGATCGCAAGAAGCAGGGGCAGGGAAAGCGCGGAAAACATGAGCTTGCAACGCCTCGGGATGCGCTCGGGTCCCGCGCGGGCGCGAGAAAGGCGGAACCTTGGGCGGCGCCCATGCGTTAGCGGCTCGTCCGTGATCCGACAAGAGGGCCGTTTCGATGATCCAGACCGCCGTGTTTCCGGTTGCCGGGCGAGGCGCGCGCCTGTGGCCCGCGAGCCAGGCCGTCGCGTCCGAGCTTCTTCCCGTGCTCGACACGCCCCTGCTCGACTTCGCCATCGACGAGGCGCGGGACAGCGGGATCGGGCGCTTCGTCTTCGTCACGCGCGACGACAAGCCCGAGATCGAGGCCTATCTGCGGTCGCGTTTTCCCGATCTGCCGGCGGAGTTCATCGCGCAGGATACGCCACGGGGCCTCGGGCATGCCGTCCTCACGGCGCGCCGTGCCGCCGAGGACGGACCCTTCGCGGTGATCCTGCCCGACGAGGTGATCTTCGGTGCGCCGCCTGTCTTGGCGCAGATGATACGCGCTTACGAGGACGGGTTTGCACAACACATGATCGCTGCGGCGGAGGTGCGCCCCGAGGCGGTGGGAGCCCACGGTATCCTCGATGCCGACACGCCGGCGCCGGGCCGCCACACGCCGATCCGCGGCATGGTCGAGAAACCGCGCCCCGGCGCGTCGCCCTCGACCCTTGCCGCTGTGGGACGCTACATCCTTCATCCGTCGATCTTCGAGACGCTCCTGACCGTCGGGCCGGGCGTGAATGACGAGATCCAGCTGACCGACGCGATCCGGCGTGACATCCAGCACATGGGCGTGGCCGCCTTCGGGGTCGACGGCGTGCGGTTCGATTGCGGCCAGCCCGAGGGCCTGCTCGAGGCCGGCAGTGCCCTGCAGGACGCGCGGGAGATGACGCGACAGGGGGCGGTGGCGTGAGCTTTGATGTGGCGAAAGCCGGCCAGCCCCTCGACGGGTTGTCCCCCCGTGAGGCGGCGGTCTTCCTGGATTTCGACGGGGTGCTGGTCGACATCGCACCGACGCCACACGCGGTCAGCCTGTCCGACGATCTCGTGTCGCTTCTGGCGGTACTCGACTCCGAGACCGGGGGCGCCTGCGCGGTGGTGACCGGGCGCGCGGTCGAAGACCTGCGCCGCCATCTGCCGCTGGTCCCGCATGCCGTGATCGGGTGTCACGGCGCGGAAAGCTACCTGCCCGGCGCGCCGGCCTTCCGCCACCCGCAGATCGGGTCGGACACCGTCGCGCGCCTGCATGACCGCGCAGCCGAGGCCGAGCGGCTGGACGGGGTCCTGGTGGAGCGCAAGCCGACCGGTCTTGCCCTGCATCACGGGGCCGCGTCCGGCCAGGAGGCCGCCATCCGTGAGATCGCGCAGGCGCTTCTGGCGACGATCGAAGGCTTCGACCTCTTCGAGGCGAGGGCCGTCATGGAATTGCGCCCCGCCGGCATCGGCAAGGAGCGCGCCCTGGCCCATGCGATGACGCTGCCCGTCTTCGCGGACCGGATCCCGGTCTATTTCGGTCACGACGCCACCGACGAGGCCGCGCTGGGCTGGGTGGCCCAAAGGGGCGGCGTGGCGGTCAAGGTCGGGCCCGGCGACAGTGTCGCGCCCCATCGCCTCGCCGGCCCGCCCGACGTGCAGGCCGCGCTTGCGCATTGGCTCGAGACAGAGACCGGCTGGTGGGACCGATGAGCGGCTGCGCAGCCGGGCATGACCGGACGGAGGTGGCCTGAGATGGGGCGCGCGCAGGTGCCTGGCCGGACAGTCGCGCTCGGTCTGATCGCGGCGATCCTCGCCCTGATGGTCTTCGCGGCGCTTCGCGCTCTGGCGCCTGTCGCGATTCCCGTGGTGCTTGCCGTTTTCGTGACTCTGGCCGTCCTGCCGCTCGACCGCGCGCTGGCCGAGCGTCTGCCGCGGGGGCTGACGTGGCTGGGCCGTATGACGGTGATGCTGCTTCTGCTGGCGGTGCTCACGCTGTTTCTGGGCGGGCTTGCCTTTTCCGTCACCGAGATCGCCACCAACCTGCCGGACGTGCCGCAACGCATCGACGACATCCTGCCCGAGCCGCCATCTGGCGGGCCGCTTGCCAGCATGTTCGACACGATCCGCGAGGTGGCCCGCAGCCAGGCGAGTTCGCTGACCGGCCGTTTCATCGAAACGGCGACGTCCCTGGCGCAGGGCATCGCGGGCGCCATGGGCGGCGCGCTGGCGGGGATGATGCTCGTGCTGTTCCTGATCCTTCTCGCGCTCGGCGAGGCGCCCACCTGGGAGGGCAAGCTCGACACGCTCGAGGCGGGGCGCGGCGGCACCTGGCGAGAGGTCTCTGGCGCGCTCGGGCTCGCCCTGCGGCGCTTTTTCGTCACGCGGGCAGTCGTGGGCGCGATCTCGACGCTGGCCTATACGCTTTGGCTTGCGCCCTTCGGCATCGAGCTCCTGCTGGTCTGGGCCATCCTCGTCTTCCTGATGAACTTCATCCCGAATATCGGCGCCTTTGTCTCGGGCGTCTTCCCGACCGTCTACGCGTTCCTGACGATGGATCTTGGCACGGCGTTTCTGATCGGGGCCGGCCTGATCGTGATCGAGCAGGTGATCGGCAACTGGGTGGATCCGCAGATGCAGGGCAATCGCATCGCGCTGTCGCCGCTGGTGATTCTGATCGCGGTGGTGTTCTGGGGCTGGCTCTGGGGCGTGGCGGGCGCGTTCCTGGGCACGCCGATGACGCTCGCGGCCATGGTCCTGTGTAACGTCATCGTGCCGCTCAGGCCCGTCGCGCTGCTGTTGTCGAACCGGTCCTCGCAGGATGACCTCGACGCGGCCCTCGCGGGCTAAGGCGGCCTTGGCCCGGGGCGCGTTTCGGGCAAACGGTGCGACCGCAATGGAAACGGACCCCGCCGCGGGTGCGGGACGGTCCGTTTGCGCCGCGCCTCTCTGGCGCCCGTTCAGAGCAGCAGGGCGATGACGGTGCCGATCACGAGTGCCGCGCCGAGGATGCCGAGCGCGCGGCGCCAGGAATCCTTGCGGTCGGGAACGGGCTCGGGCGCGTGGGTGGGCGCGTCCTGCGCACCCGCGTCGCCCGGGCCGATCCGCACGTCATGCTCGGCGGTTTCGGCGTCCTTCGCCGCATGACTGCGCGCGGGTTGGGCGCGCGCCACCGGCGGTTCGGTCGCGGGCGTGCCGCTCTCGCTGTCGGTTTCCTGCGGCGCCGCTGCGGGCTCGTCCCGGCGGCGCGCGCGGTTTTCCTGCACCAGTTGCTCGCGCGTCTTGGGGTGGGTCGTGGGCGCCTCGTCCACATCGGGCGTCCATTTGGCGTGCTGCGGTGCCATGGCGGTCTCCCTTCATACATCTACAAGGACCAACCTGTGTGGGCGGCCGATGTTCCGGTCCCCAACCGAGCGGGGACTTGCGCCCGAAAAATAAGGGCCGCCCGTTCGGGGCGGCCCTTTCCTGTCCTCGCGGGTGTCGGGATCAGGCGGCTTCGGCGTTCGCGCCGATGAACCACGCGTCCTTGTCGACGCTGCGGCTGACCTCGGTGAAAAGGTCCGCCGTGTCCTCGTCGCCCGCTTCTGCGGCCACGTCGGCGGCTTCACGCACCGCGCTGCCGACCTCCATGAACCGCTCTTTCAGGTGGGCGATATGCTCCTGGATGTCCTGAAGCTCGAGCGGGTAGGCCTCGAGCGTGGTCTTGTCGGCGGCGATCTCGACCGTGCCCTTGGCGTGGCCGCCGAGGATTACCGCGCGCTCGGCCATGGTGTCGGCGTTCTCGCGCAGCCGTTCGGCCACATCGTCCAGCAATTCGTGCACGCCGATGAAGCCCTGGCCCTTCAGGTTCCAATGTGCCTGTTTCACGGCCAGCGTCAGGCTGATCGTGTTGACAAGGTTGGCGTTCAGAAGATCGACGATCTGGCTGCGGGTGTCCTGGTTGAGACCTCCGGCGAAATTCGTTGGCATGATGTCCTCCATGACGTGAGTTTCGGTACGTCGTCCAACTTCACGGGGCGGGCGTTGTTCCATCGGGCGGCGCAGATACGGGCGCATCGCGGCGCCGCCGCGGACAGGCGCGCCCTAGGCGCCGTGAAACAGGCGGCCGAGTTCGTCCAGGACCTCGCGCGTGGTCACGATCAGAAGGTGATCGCCGGCCTTCACCTCCGTGTCGGGCTCGGTCAGCTGTTCGTCCTCGCCGCGGATCAGCGCTATGGGCCGCGCGCCCTCGGGCAGGTCGAGATCGGCCAGCGCGGTCCCGTCCAGACGCTCGGGCACGTGTACCCGTTTCAGCGCCAGCTGGTTGCTGAGCGCGGTTTCGTGGTCCAGCTCGGCGCGGTCCTCCAGCGCCTCGGCCACGTCGCGGGCCACGGTGGCATGGGGATTCATCGCGTCGGTGAGTTCGAGTTCCTCGCAGACTTGCATCAGTTCCGAGGTCACGATCTGCGGGATCACGCGCCCGAAGCCGACCGAGCGCGCCACGAGACAGGCGAGGATGTTGTCCTCCGAGGCGTTGGTGACGGCCACGAACACGTCCCTTTCGTCGCGCCAGACCTCGCGCAGGGTGGAGGGCATCGTGCCGTCGCCCCTGAGCATCCCGCAATCGAGCCGCTCGGCCAGTGTCTCCAGCCGCTCGCGGTCCTTGTCGATGACGACGACCTCGTGTTCGGCCTCGATCAGCGTTTCGGCGATCGCGGTGCCGAAGCGCGAGGCGCCTAGAATGACGATGCGCATGGGTCAGGACCTCCCGTAGAGCCAGGTGCGCGGCGCAAGCAGCAGCAGCACCGCGAAGAATTCCAGCCGCCCCAGCCACATGGCGAAGGTGAGCGACAGCTTGAGATCGGGGCTGAGCTCCGGTCCCACGATGCCGGCGGACAGCCCCACGGTGGAAAGCGCCGAGACGGCATCGAAAAGCGCGGGCAGGGCGGGGTGGCCGTGGCCCAGCAGATGCATCCACAGCAGCACGAGCGTCGCGCCGTAGATGCCCAGCAGCGCCAGAACGCTGGTCAGCGTGCGGTCGTCCACCGGCTCGCCCCGATGGCGCAGGGGGGCGACGGCATTGACCGGCAGGCGCGAGCGCTGCCCGGCATGCAGCACGGCGCGGGCGATGATGCCCATCCGCGCAAGCTTCAGCCCGCCCGCGGTGGAGCCGACATCACCGCCGGCCAGCATGGCCAGGATGATGACCAGAAGCGCCGCGCCCGCGGGTGGCAGAGGCCCGGTCGAGAAGCCCGCGGTCGTCAGCCCCGAGACGAGGTTGAGCATCTCCGCGTAGACCGATTGCCAGTCCCTGAGGCCGCCCAGATAGAGCATCGCCGCGTAGACGGTGGCGGCCCCGAGCAGGGCCAGCGCCACGCGGCGCGCCGAGCCGAGCGTCCAGGCCTCGCGCAGTTTGCCCTGGAGGATGAGGATGTAGGTCAGGAGCGACACCGCCCCGAGCACGCTGGTCAGGATAACGATCCCCTGCCCGAGCGGGGAATAGGAGGCGAGGCTGTCGGCGCGGGGCGCGAAACCCCCTGTGGAGATCGCCGAAAGCGTGAGGAAGACCGCCTCGCGCCAGTCGGGAATGACGAGCGCGGCGAGGACGCCCATCACGGCCGTCAGGCCCACGTAGACGCCGAGCAGTTGCTGCGCCTGCCGCCGCGTGGAGGCGATCCGGTCACCCTGGTCGATGCCGGCCTGGCCGAGCTTGCGCGCCGGCAGACCCGAGGGCAGCAGGAGGGCCAGCACCGCTGTCGCGATCACCAGCCCGCCGCACCATTGGACCCAGGACCTGAGCGCGTGCGCCGCGATGGGCCAGGCGTCGGGATCGGCGGCAACGGACAGCCCGGTGGTGGTCGCGGCGCTCATCGCTTCGAAAAGCGCGTCGACGGGCGGCATCCCGAGCGCCATGAAGGCCGGCACCGTCAGCAGCGCGGAGAGGCCGAACACGAGCGCGATGCTGACCAGCGCCTCGATCCCGCGCAGGTCGTCCGGCAGCGGCCGGCGCCGGACGGCCGCGAAAAGCCCGAGGCACAGGAGCGCTGGCAGCGCAAGCGACAGGGCCAGCGCGACCTCGGTCTCCACCGCGGCCCAGAGCGCCGGGGGCGCGAGGAGAATGACGAAGATCGGGGCGTGCTTGGCCAGCGTCAGGGCGACGACCGAGGCCCGCGCGACCTGCGCCAGCGGGGCCGAGCCGCCCCGGAACGCCGCGGCGCGCTTCACGGTCATGACAGGCAGGCGACGCCGGCGCGGGACCGGGCGGCGCGGAGGGCTGTCGATGTCACGCGGCGCGAACGCGCCAGGGACGGGAGGGTTCCGGGGCCAGGCCGGAACCACGGGCCCCGAGCGCGCGTTGACCCCTTGCCGGAACGCATCCGGACGGACGACCGCATCGGCGGGCCGTGCAAGGGAGCGCCCTTGGTCCGCTGCCCGGCAGGCGCCCTCCGCGACGCCCCGGCCCGCTCTCGCGGCCCGACATGCGCCTCGTGTTTCACGGCGCCAATTCGAGGAGCGCCAATGCCTTCTGTACCGTCACATCGTGCGCCCGGCGATGAACTGGCCGCCCGGACCGCAAGGCTCGAGCGTCTGGCCGAGCGGCTGGACGCAAGGTTCAGCCTGTTCGGGATCCGGTTCGGCTGGGACAGTCTTCTTGGCCTGATCCCGGGCGTGGGGGATGCCGTCACGGCCCTGCCAAGCCTGTACATCATCGCCGAGGCGGCCCGGCTTGGCACGCGGAGACAGGTGTTGGCCCGAATGGCGCTGAATACCACGGCGGATGTCGTCATCGGCGGTGTGCCCTTTCTGGGCGACCTTTTCGATGTCGGCTTCAAGGCCAATCGCCGCAACGTCGCGCTGCTCAGGCGCGAGATGGCGCGGCGCCCGCGTCCGGTCGCAAGGACACGCATCACCGGAAAGGAGTCCATGACATGACGGAACGTGCAAGGTCGAAAGACGGAACACGCGACAGCGACCGCGTCCTCGGCGAGCCCGGCGCCCCCTCGGGACAGGGTCGCGCGGGGGGAAGGCTGGCCCGCGAGCTCGGCACGCGCGACGAGGCGAAACGCGCCTTCGAGCGGCCGGCGGGCCGTACGCGCGTGCGCAAATCCGATGAGAAGGAGGAGAACTGAGATGCGCAAGACAGGATTGCCGCTGGGCGCCTGGGTCGTCATCGCCGATGGCGAAAAGGCCCTGTTCCTGGTCAACGCCGGCGACGCGCAGGACATGAACCTTGTCCTGCGCCGCAAGGAGGAACAGGACAACCCCAAGGCGCGGGACTGGGCCACCGACCGGCCGGGCCGTTTGCATGACGGGCCGACGCCGCAGAAATCGGCGGTCCAGGACACCGACTGGCACCAGCTCGAGAAAGAGCGCTTTGCCGACGAACTGGCGGAGACGCTTTACCGCGATGCCCATGCGGGCCGCTTCGACAGCCTTGCCATCATCGCGAGCCGCACCGTGCTGAGCGAGTTGCGCAGGACGCTGCATGACGAGGTGCGGGACAGGCTGTTGCTGGAGGTGCCCAAGGTCCTGACAAACCACCCGCTCGACGAGGTGGAGACGATCCTGACCCGGGCGCTGGCCGAAGGCGCCTGAGGCTTTCGACACCGCTCGCGGGCGCATGAAAAAGGGGCCACAGACGCGGCCCCTTTTCTCGTGGAAACGATCAGCTTCAGTTCCAGAAGCCTTCGTCGACCCCTTGCATGTTCTCGAGCTCTTCCTCGCTCCGGCGCGTGACGTAGGTGTAGCGCACGTCGTCGACGGCCACGAGATTGAGGTCGTCCACCTCCAGCATCACGTGCTTGTCGCCGAGGTCGAGAAAGCCGCCCACTTCGGCCACGATGCCGACCACCTGGCCGCTGCGGTCGAGAACCAGATCCTCGATCGTGCCGATGCGGTTCCAGTCGGCGTTGACCGAGTCGAACATGAATTCCGGATCCCAGCCTTCGTCATCGGCCTGGTTCATCGTGTAGATCGTGCCGCCGGTGATGTCGCGGGTGCGGATCAGCATGGCTGGGTCGGACATGTCGGTCGTGCCCGCGCCCTCGGACAGCTGCAGGGTCTGGTCGTCCATCCCGCCGCTGCCGTCGCTCGTCTGTGCGAAGGCCATCGGCGCGGCGATCAGAAGTGCAAGGGTGCTTGTCGTCAGGGTTTTCATTGCAAACCTCCTTTGGCTGGTTGCGTCCTACAGGATCAACGTGACCGGGCGCGCGCCGGTTCCGCGCAGCGCCCCGGCGGGGGCTGTCGCCTCGGCGGATTTCCGCGTCCCGGACACGCCCGGAAGGAGGCGCCCGCAGGCGCGCGATCCGGCGAAACCGGGCGAGGCCCGCCCGCGCGCGGCCCCCCGAACATCCGCGCCGAGTGTCGAGGTGAACCGAGGCCCTCGCCTTGACCCATCGCGCCGCTGCGTTTCGGCCAGGAAATCCTCGCGCCCCTCCTGAAGGGGCTTCTCTTCGGCATCATCTGCGCGCCGCTCGCGAACCTGATCGAACGCCCAAGGCCGCCCCGCCCGCGTTGAGCCCTGCGGAGCCTTGCAGAAGCCGGACAGCCGACGAAAAAAGCCCCGGCCTGCCGGGGCCGGGGCGCTTGATCGGTGGTGTCTCGCGGGCGGGTCAGGTCACCTCGCCCAG
>CAZGHJ010000003.1:0-14121 GCA_964525355.1 uncultured Roseicyclus sp. | reverse complement strand
GGCCGGGGCGCTTGATCGGTGGTGTCTCGCGGGCGGGTCAGGTCACCTCGCCCAGGTGCTGCCGCCGCGCCTCGCGGCGCGTGGTCTGGTGCACCCGTTCCACGGGTCCGTCTTCGGCTTGCCGACCGCGCTGGAGCGTGTCCTTCACCGCGTCCCGGCCTTCGGCGACGGCGCTTTCGGCAACGCTGCGGAGCTTGTCCGTCTCCTCGCGGAAAATTCGGTCGGCTTCGTCCATGAGGCGGTCGCGCTGCGCGCCGAGCGTGCGGTTCTCGGCCGTTGTGCGCGGCAGGGCGGCGGCGATGGCCGCGCCCAGGCCGAAGGCGATGGCACCGACAAGCAGCGGGTGTTCGTCGGCGCCCCGGCGGACCGTGTCGGCGCCGCGCGCGGCCTTGGCCTCGATCGCGGATTGTGCCTCGATGGCCTTCAGGCGCGCTTCGAGGATGCGCGCCCGCGCCTCATCGGGAAACGCGTCGAGCCCGTCGCTCAGGCGTGCGCGCAAGTCCTCCGCCGTCCGGCGCAGACCTTCGCGCGTGCCGGGATCGGCGTCGAACTGCGTGTCGGGGTCGTGAAGTCCGGTTCCGGTCATGGGCATGGTCTTGTCTCCTTCCTGGTGGTGTGGGCGCGGCGCGGCGTCGGGGCCGGGCGTTGCGTCCTCGGGCCGTGTCGCGCTGGCATAGAGCCACGCCACGCCCGAGCCGATCAGCGCGAGCGCCAGCGGGCTGTCGCGCGCAACCTCCGATCTGCTGGTGGCCGCCTTCTGGACGAGAGCCTCGGGCGACAGTCGCGCCTCGATGGCGCGCAGCGACGCCGCAAGCCGCTCTCGTTCCGCGGCAATTTCCCGCTCGATGGTGTCGGGGTCACGCATCGAGGGCATCCCTGACGCTGTCGGCGCTACGGCGCAGTTCGCGGATGCTGCGCGTCGGCGAAAGGCGCGACGGCCTCACCCGCGAGACGCCGATGCCCGCCACGATCAGCGCAAGGACCAGTCCACCGCCGCCGATGGCCAGCGTGGCCCAGATCAGCTCGAGGCCCGTCGTCATCAACGCGACCACGGCCGCCACGGCCAGCACGTTGAGCGCGGTGAGCGCGAGGATCAGGCCCGCCACGATCAGGCCCGCGCCGAGCGAGGCGCGATCGAGGTTTTCGACCATTTCGCTGCGGGCAAGGTCGAACTCCTTGCGCAGAAGCACGGTAACCCGTGTCACCACGTCACCGATGAGCGCACGCAGCCCATCGTCGCCGTTATCTTGTCTGGGCTCGGACATCACGACGTCCGCCCTGTATCGCCGGAGCGGCCCGAGGCGTGGTCGGCGCGTTCGGACGCCTTGAACATGCGCCCGGCCGCGAAACCGAGCAGCGCCGCGCCGCCGAAGAACAGCAGCGGCTGACGACGGGCGAACGCGGCCAGATCGTCGGTGACATGGCCCAGATCCGCGCCGAGATCCCTGTGCCGGATCGAGTGGGCGGCCTCCCCCAGGCTTTCGGCCAGCCGCTCCGTCGCCGCATGGGCGAGCGAGCCCGGATCGACGCCGTCCGCCGCCTCGCGCAGGCGTGCCGCCTCTTGCGAGGCGCGTGCGGCTGCGCCGTCCTTCGCGGCTTCGGCCGTCTCGGTCGTGGCCTTGAGGGCCTGCCCGGCGATGTCCTCGCCATCCCCCCGCCCCTCGGCCCGTGCCTTCACGGCCTCGGGTGTCGGGGCGATGGTGCGCTGGTCGCGCGGCAGCCCGTGTGGTTTGTCCTGCGGCGTCGGCGCCGGGTCGTTGATGTCGGCCATCGTGGCTGTGTCGGATCTCTTGGCCATGGGAATGCTCCTTTCCTTGGCGCGGCGGGCTCGGTGCCTGCCGCCGTGATCTGTCGGAAGAACCGGCGAAGCGGCGCTCAGGTTCCGTCATTGGCGTTGCAGCGCGTCGATCTGGGACCGGATCGTGCCCCGCTGATGCATGAGCACTTCGCGCAGGTCGGGGCGCGCGCCGGCGCTTTCGAGCGCGGTGTCGTAGGAGGACAGAAGCCGTTCCTCGCCCGAGACGATCTTTGGAATGGCGGAGGCATCGAGGGCGCCGAACCAGTCGCGGCCGGTCGCGACCGCCTGGTGAACGGCCCCCATCATCGAGCCGGTATCCTCGGGGCGCCCGCCCATGTCCTCGATGGCGGTCAGCAGCTCGGCGGCATGGCGCTCATGCAAGGCGTGGAGCCGCTGGGCCACGGGGCGCAACTCGTCGTCGGCCTTTTCCTCCATCACCTCGTATCCCTTGATGATATCGGCGATGTCGGTGGTTAGTCGCGACAGCGCGGCGGTCGGATCCTGCGTGGCGTTGGGCATGGGGGCCTCCTTTCACGGTATCAACACGCGCGCGGGCGGCGCGGTTCCCCGTGGGGCCTGGCCCGTGCCTTGAAAGGACGGAGGGCCCGGAACCCGGGGCGGCGCAAACCGTTGGTCTTGCAGCAGGGTGCCCATAGGCCCTGTGCGCCGGGCGGGCGGCACCGTTCCCGCCGTCTGTCCGGCCCTTTTCCCTCGTGAAGGCCGAGAGCGTATGCCGCGCTTTCGGCCTTTTTTCTGCGTGCCCGGAACCGGACGGGACGACACCCGTTGACGGGCAGACGCGGCGCACCGGACGCACAGATCGGCGGCGCGCCGGCACACTCAGCAAGGAGAATGGAAGATCATGGATATCCCGTTTCTCATACCCTCGCTTCTGTCCATCGGCACCATCGGCGCGGTCATCGCCTTCGCCGCCTGGTCCCGCCGCAGCACGATCGAGCGGATGGAGGATGACAGTGCGCCGAAATCGAGCCTCGCCAAGGATGGTCCGAGCCACCGCCGCGCCGACTGACTGGGCGTGAAGCCTCGCAACACCCGCCGGCCGCGCCGCCGGCGGGTTTTTTCATGCCGGTCGCAAGGCACCGCGGGGCAGGGGGTCAGGCATCGGGCAGGGTGGTGAAGGCGACGCGGAGATCGTAGAGCGCGTCGGTCTGGTCGATCGTCACCTCGCCGCCAAGCTGCGAGGCGAAGGACTTGATAAGTCTTGCCCCCAGCCCCGTGCCGGCAGCGTCGCCCTCGGCCTGCAGCGTCTCGTCGGCGCTGCGCGTGTTGCGGATCTCGAATATGATCTCGCTGCCCTCGGTTTCCCTGAGCGACACGTCGATGGCCGCCCGTCCCCCGGCATCGCGGCCCACGTATTTCACCGCGTTCGTCATCGCCTCGGTCGCCAGAAGCGACAGCGGCACGGCCTGATCGGGGTCAAGGCGGATGGGTGCAAGCTCAACCGTGACCTCGACGCGCGTATCCGCGGTCGTGGTCAGGTCTGCGATCCCGCCAACGATCTCGTCGAGCAGGTGGTCGGCGCGCACGGTTTGAAGCTGGTTGTCCGTGTAAAGCGCGCGATGCACCGAGGACAGGCTCATCACCCGGTCCTGCACGCGCGACAGGATGCGCCGCGCGGGCCCGTCGGTCACGCCGCGCATCTGCATGTTGAGGATCGAGGAGATGAGCTGAAGATTGTTCTTCACCCGGTGATGCACCTCGCGCAACAGCGTCTCCTTCTCGGCCACGCTGTCCTGAAGCTTCGCGGTGTCGGCCGCGACGCGGTCGAGAAGCGTGTTGTAGCTGTTGGCGATGGCCACGATCTCGCTCGGCGCGCCGGGCAGGTTCACGAAGGCTCCGCCCGGCCGGTCGGCGCGGTAGCGGCGCATCTGCCGCGACAGCCGGGACAGGGGCGCGAGGATCAGGTTGTTCACGGTGATGTAGGCCACCGCGAGGCTCGCCAGCCACATCAGCACGGGGAAGGCGGGCACGGTGCGGTTGAACCACGTCACCCCGGCCTCCACGTCGCCGGGGGGCCAGACGCCGACCACGTAAATTTCGCCCTCGATCAGCGGCACGATCGCGGTGGGCCTGTCGAACCGGTCGCGACCGGCCTCTGGAAACAGGATGCCGCCCGGTGGAATGGAGAGCCTGTCGGGCACGACGCCGCGCCGCCGGAAGGCGTCGAGATCGTCCATGCCCGTGCTGCTGGCGAGGATCGTGCCCTCTCCATCGACAAGCGCGAGGTCGAGGCCGCCCTCGTCGTTCGCGAAGAGCGTTTCGGACAGGGCATGGGGGATGGAAATCGCCTGACCGCCCAGAAACGCGCCGGTTTCGGTGTCGAAGATCGGCGCGATGACGACGTAGACCGATTGCCCCGAGACCTCGCCATTGCGGTTGAGTTCCACGAGGGGCGCGGGGTCCGACACGAACGCGTCCCAGTCGTGGCGGCCCCTGTAATCGACAGTCTCCCCGGAATTGGTGCATGACATGATCCCGTCAGGCCCGATGAGGCCCGCGAACACGAACTCGGTCTGGCTGGCGAGGAAATCCGCCATGACGGTCGAGCAGGTGTCGGGTCGGTCCGACAGGTTCACCGCTGCGTGCCCGAGCGCATAAGCTGCGCCGAACGCACGTTCCAGCAGCACCTGCTGTTCGTCGGCGGCTTGCGCCGTGCGGGACAGCGCGTCCCGTGTCGCCAGGCGCTCGGTTTCCTCGATCACCTGGATCGTCTGGTAGACCGAGATCACCCCCAGCGGCAGGAGCGCGATGCTCAGGAAGGCCAGAAGCCGGGTGCGGAGCGAACGCGCCCAGTGCCACGACGGGCGCACATCGGACGACCTCATCCCGAGGGCGGCGCGTTAATGACGCCCAGCGTCGCGGCGTCGGTCATCTCCATGGCCTCGCCTTCGTCGAGATGCATCAATTCCGCCAGCCGCTTGCGGCCCCGGTTCGCGCGGCTCTTGATCGTGCCCACGGCGCAGTCGCACATCTCGGCCGCTTCCTCGTAGGAAAAGCCCGACGCCCCCACGAGAATCAGCACCTCGCGCTGGTCATCGGGAAGCTGGGCGAAAGCGTCGCGGAAATCGGTCATCGCGAGGCGTCCGTCATGCTCGGGCTTCTCCGACAATTGGGCGGCGTATTCGCCGTCGACGTCCGCGACCTCTCGCGCGCGCTTGCGGTGCAGCGAGTAGTAGGTGTTGCGCAGGATCGTGAACAGCCAGGCGCGCATGTTGCTGCCCGGTTCGAACTTGTCGATATTCGACCAGGCCTTCACGATCGTGTCCTGCACGATGTCGTCCGCCGTCGCGGAGTTCCGCGTCAACGACATCGCGAAGGCGCGCAGGGATGCCAGGTGCTCGACGATTTCCTCGCGGGGATCAGGCGTCATCACTGTCCTTTCGCTCGGACTGTCGTGCCCTGTCGGCATCCTTGAGTTGCGCGATCAGGTCGTGAAACCTGTCGGGTACGGCCTCGTTGAGAACGTCTTCATAGACGCGCTTGAGGTTCTCGTCGATTTGCTGGTCCACTTCGGATGTCGTCCGTTTTGCTGTCATGATCCGGGCGCCGATTTTTTGCGTGCTGAGTGGGAACAAACGTAGACGCAGAAGGTTCCATAGAAAATCGAAAGGGTCGGACATGACATCGGAACAGGACACGGACGGCAGCGGCGCGATGGGGCTCGACCAGATCGTGGCGACGCATCTGCCATATCTCAGGCGGTACGCGCGCGCGCTCACGGGGACGCAGGAGGCAGGCGATCGTTATGCCGTCGCCACGCTCGAGGCGATCGTCGCCGACCCCTCCAGCGCCGAGGGCTACAGGACCGCCAGGACGGGGCTTTTCGCTGTCTTTCACCGGATCTGGAGCAGTTCCGGCGCCGTGGTCGAGGATGGGGACGCACCCGACAGCCTGCTGGAGGAGCGGGCGCAGTGGCGTCTGCGCGGCCTCAGTCCGAATTCCCGCGAGGCGCTCCTGCTCTACACGATCGAGGGCTTCACGCTGGACGCCGTGGGCGAGATCCTCGAGGTGTCGCGCGCCGAGGCGGGCGAACTTCTCGACCGGGCGCGCGAGGAGATGGGCCGCATGGTCACCGGCGATGTCCTCATCATCGAGGACGAGGCGATCATCGCAATGGATCTCGAGGCCATCGTCAGCGGCATGGGGCACAAGGTGGTGGACATCGCGCGCACCCGCGAGGGCGCGGTGACGCTGGGCACGAAACACGCGCCGGACCTGATCCTTGCCGATATCCAGCTGGCTGACAAATCCTCGGGCATCGATGCGGTGAACGACCTTCTGGCGACGCTGGGCGACGTGCCGGTCATCTTCATCACCGCCTTCCCCGAGCGGCTTCTCACCGGCGACCGGCCCGAGCCCGCCTTTCTGATCGCCAAGCCCTATACCGAGGAACAGGTGCGTGCCGCGGTCAGCCAGGCGATGTTCTTCGCCTCCACCGAGAGCCTCTTGCAGGCCGGATAGACGCCCTCGCGCCGGGGCGCTCGACACGCCGGCGGCGCGGTCCCGCGCCAGGCGGCACGGGAGACGTCATGCAGGAAGAAAAGGCCATTCAGGACGCGGGCCGCCTGACGTCCAGGATGATCTACGAGGTCGTCCGCCGCGACGGCGACGAGGAGTTGCACCGCCCCGTCGCCTCCCTCCTCTGGTCGGGCATGACCGCGGGACTGCTGATCTCGTTCTCCGTGCTGGGCGAGGCGATTTTCCGCACCTACCTGCCCGACGCGCCGTGGCGCTACCTGGTGGAGAATCTCGGCTACAGCCTGGGCTTTCTTCTCGTGATCCTCGGGCGGATGCAGCTTTTCACCGAGAACACGATCACCACGATCCTGCCGCTCGTGGCGGAGCGAACCTTGTCCACCCTGAACCGCGTCCTGCGGCTCTGGGGGCTCGTGCTGGTCGCCAATGTGGTGGGCGCTGGCGTCGCCGGGGGCTTCATCGTCTTCTCTGGCACCATGTCCGAGCCACTTCTGGCCTCGATCTTCGAGCTCTCGCAGCACGCCACCGGCTTCGCGCCCGGCATGGCGTTTCTCAAGGCGATTCCGGCCGGCATTCTCGTCGCCGCCATCGTCTGGATGCTTCCGGCCCAGCACGGCAACGAGGTGATCCTCATCATCGTGATCACCTGGCTGATCGCGGCCGGCGATTTCACCCATATCATCGCGGGCAGCGTCGAGATGTGGGCCCTGATCTTCACCGGGGATCTGGGCCCGGGTGCGGCGACGCTCGATTTCTTCCTTCCGGTCCTTGCCGGCAATGTCGCCGGCGGCACCGCAATCTTCGCCTTTCTCGCCTGGGGGCAGGTCAAGGCCGAGGTGGAAGGCGCCGGCGGTCATGGAACCTGAGCTGCGGCAAGGCGTTGCCCGTCCGCAAGGAGGAAGTCATGTCAGCACCCGACACCAATCTCGAAAAGCAGCGCAAACGTCACCGCGGCCCGATCGTGGGCATCGTGGCCGCCTTGGTCTTCGTGGCGATCCTGGCGCTTGCCGCCTTCGTCTGGCCGGGCATCCCGCTGGACCGGCAGGCCGCGCCCGATGGCGCGCCCACCGAGACGGAGGCAACCGACCCCGCCGCGGGCAACGCGAATACGTCAGGCGCCGACACGCGGTGATCTGCTGGATCGCGCCGGCAGACATGTTCGGCGTGCGCCCCGGAATTCTGATATATGCGATCCAGCGCGGAACGGCCGCGAGGGCCGTTGACCACACCGAGACAACGTGAGGAGACCGACATGGTGGAAGTAACCGGCATCGGCGGCTTGATCATCCTGATCCTGGATCTGTGGGCCATCGTGTCGATCATCGGCTCGGCCTCGAGCACGGGCAAGAAAGTGCTCTGGTGCCTCGCCGTGATCCTTCTGCCGATCCTCGGCTTCATCGCCTGGCTTCTTTTCGGCCCCCGCGCGGCACGGCGAGGACTATGAGGCGGCGGGCGGCCAGCAGGATGCATGCGGCGACCCCGTCAGGCCATGGCGCCGCCGCCTTCCCTGGAGGCCTGCATCGCCGCCAGCACGTCCTCGGCCCGGAACGGCTCGGACAGGACCGAGAAATGCGGGGGAAGCTCCGGTTTCACCTGCAGGAAGCCGACGATCAGCACCACATGCGCCGCGATCCGCGCCGCCCGCTCGAGCAGCCCGCTTTCCGACGTGCCGAGCGATGGCAGCGACAGGAAACAGGTGTCGAAGCGCTCGGCCGGGGGATCGTCTGGCAGCACGGGTGCGAGCTGCACATCTGCCACGCCCACGGACATCAGCGTTTCGCGCAAGTCTTCCGCAACCAGCGGCGTGCCATGCACCACAAGCATCCGCGGCTCGGGTTTTTCGTATCCAGCGGTCACGCATGCCCCTTCGATTACCTTGGCCAAAGACCGGATCATGGCCGAAGACCGGGGCCCGCGCATTAAACTGCGACATAAGGGAGCCAGCACCCAGATGGTCACGCACTGCAACACCTGCCCGTTGAGAAAGCAGTCCCGGTTCAAGTCGTTGCCCGAGGACCAGATCGAGTTCCTGCGCCGGTTCAAGGCCGGCGAAATCCGGGTGGAGCCGGGCGCGCAGCTGCTTCTGGAGGGGTCCAACAGCCCGCAGCTCTTCACCGCGCTCCGGGGCCTCGGCGTGCGTTACAAGACGCTGGAAGACGGGCGGCGGCAGGTCATAAATTTCGTCCTGCCCGGCGATTTCGTGGGGCTTCAGGCCGGTGTCATGAAAGAGATGCAGCACTCGGTGGAGGCTTCGACGGCCATGACGCTGTGTGTCTTCAACCGCGCCGATCTGTGGACGCTGTTCAAGGCCCAGCCGGACATCGCCTTCGACCTCACATGGCTGGCCGCGATCGAGGAAAGCTATCTGGGCGAGGCGCTGGCGATCGTGGGCCAGGCGCCGGCGGAAACCCGCATCGTCTGGGGCCTGTTGCGGTTCGACGACCGGTGCCGCATGGCGGGCCTTGGCGACGACACGGGCGTGCCCTTCCCCTACCGACAGCAGGATCTTGCCGACGCGCTGGGCCTGTCGCTCGTGCATACAAACAAGACCCTGCAGTCGCTGCGCCAGCGGCAGATCCTGTCGCTGCAGGACAACAGGCTGAGAATTCTCGATATTTCGCGCGCCGAGGACATGCTTGACGCCGAATTGCGCCGTCCCGCGGCGCCGCGGCCGCTGATCTAGGGCGCGCGCCCCGGCAGCATGGCGCAGGGCGCCGGTTACGCCCATGTTCGGGCAAAGCGCCTGTGTCTTCCGACACGTCAAGGTTGCGGGCGTCACGCTTTGCTGACACCATGAATTTCGGAAATCCTGTGGTGGGGTTCTCTGTGGCGGCGGTGCCCCGTGCCAGGTGTTCGGCGGGGCGCGTCCGTTCTGTAAGACGAAGGAAACGTCATGGCCCACGGTGCTCAGGCGCACCGTCTGAACGTGCTTGTCGTGCATCACGACGCAGTGGTGCTGGAAGATCTGTGCGAGACGCTGAGTGAGTCGGCGGGCGAGGCGGTGGTGGATCGGGCCGAGATCCTTCTGCCGGGCGAGATCGGCGGCAAGATCTACGATGCCGCCCTGATCGAGGTGTCCCGCAACGCAACGGCATTCGAGGAGGCGTTCGACGCGCTCTCCGGCGCGCTGGGCCTCGTGGTCTGGATCACCGACGACATGCATCCCGCACCCGACGCGCCGCTGCGCCGGGCAAGCCTGCGACAGCCGTTCCGGACGGAGGACGTGACCGCAGCCCTGCGCGCGGCCGGCGTGGTCCGGCCGGGCCCCGCGCCACAGGGCACCTGACCCGCCGGGGAACCGGAGCTTCGCCTGATGGTTCCCCCCTTGTCACTGCAAGGGAGCAAGAACCATGCTTGGATGGGCCATAGCCTTTCTCGTCATCGCCCTCGTGGCCGCCGCTTTCGGCTTCGGAGGTATCGCCAGCGCATCCGCCGGCATCGCACAGATCCTGTTCTTCGTCTTCATCGCGTTGTTCGTGGTCGCGCTGGTGGCGCGGGTCGTGCGCGGCCGTTCGCCCTGACGCGGCGCATCGGGGCATGTCGACGAGGCTGACCGGCGGTCCCGCCCGGACCGCCGGTTTTCCTTTTCGTCCGGCCCGCCCTGGGCGTTTCGGGAACGCAATTGCATGATCGTGCGTTGGACATCCATGCCCTACAGGGGCCGCAGCCACATTCGGATGAAGGAGGACGCAGACATGAACCGCGACCAGATCGAAGGCAAATGGACGGAGATCAAGGGCCGCCTGCGCGAAGCCTATGGCGATCTCAGCGATAACGATATCGAAGAGGCGAAGGGCGATCGCGAGCAGCTGGAAGGCGTGCTGCAGCAGAAGCTCGGCAAATCGAAGGAGGAGGTGCGCGGCACCGTCGACCGCATCCTCGAAAGCGTCTGATCCGTCGGACAGGACGAAAGAAAAGGGCGCCCTCCGCGGCGCCCTTTTTCGTGGCACGTCGCGTCCCGCCGCGCGGCAAGGGCACCCCATGCCCCGGCGCGCCATCCCGCGCCGACGCGGTTCAGCCTGTCGTCATCTATGGCGGGGCCGGGGTCGATCTGGTCGATACAAGGACCCCTCGGGGTGTTGGCAAGGGTCGTCTCGAGGAGCGGATTGGGGGATGCCTTTTGGCGCATGGGGGGCCAATGAACTCCGGCCGCCTCGTCGCGTTGGCGGGGGGAAACCGATCCAGCGTGGTCGGCTCTTTCGGCGGTGGTCGCGGCACGGGTGCCGGGCCATCGTCGGGGGACCGTCCGGCTCGTGTGGAACAAGCGGCCCGCGGTCTCGGCGTGGAACAGGTCTGCGTTCCGGACGTTGAGACCAAAGGAGGTGACCCATGGATAGACTGAGCATAGTTCTCACCCTGATGACCGGCGCCGTCCTGACCGGGAGCCTTGTCATCCTTGTCTTGAGCCTCGGCTTCTACGGCTGGCCTGCGATCCTTGCCGCCGCAGCGGTGGGGTTCCTTGCGTCCTGGCCGGTGGCCTACCTGATTTCCCGCTGGATCAAGCGCTCCGACCCGCACTGGGACGAGAGCAGGAAAGAGCAGACGGGCGTGATCCCAGACCCCCAAGCGCCCGAGGTTTGACCTGCCGGCGTGGGCGGCCTGTAGTATCAATCCGCTGCGCCCCGTCTGATCTTCGGCGCGCGCGTCCAGGGCGCCGTGGCGGCGTTCGGCCCGCCATTGTGGTGCGCCGAGCGTCTATGCAAGGTTCTTCGGGCCGACCCATGCGTCTGTCCGAGGTCCAGCCGTGCCACATGCCATCAAGAGCTTCGCGGGCTTTGCCGTGGTTTCAGGCACCGGCTGGCTCATCGATGTGGGGCTGACCATGGCGCTGGTGCAATGGGGCGCGCATCCGTTCTGGGCCAGCCTGGCCGGCGCGGCCACGGCGGTGGCGTTCGTCTACGTGGTCTCCCTCAGAGCGATCTTCGGGGTCGACGGGCGGATCGGTGCGCGCGGCTTTCCAGCCTACGTCCTGTGGCAGGTCTGCGCCATCGCCGCGGCCTCCGTGGCGGTGGCGGCGCTGGCCGAGCGGCTCGTCCCTCTCGCCACGGTCGCGATCGACCGGCTCGGGGCCGGGGGCGCGGCCGATCCGCTGACCTGGGCCGCCGGTTCGGCCAAGGCGGCGATCACGCCGCTGACGCTTCTGGCGAATTTCGGCTTCATGCGAATATTAACGAAACGGCTGTAATGCCTTGGGCCGACCCCAAAGGCCCGAGCGTTCATGTCGATTCTCGTGTTCATCCCGATGTACAATTGCGCGGCGCAGATCCCGCGGGTGCTTGCGCAGTTCCGCGACCCGCGCGTGGCCGCGTGGATCGACGGCATCGTCTGCGTCGACAACCGCTCCACCGACGGCACGGCCGAGGCGGCGGCCGACGGCCTGAAGTCTCTGGCGGTGCCGCAGCGCACCCTGCTGCGCAACGATGCCAATTACGGGCTCGGCGGGTCGCACAAGGTCGCCATCGCCTTCGCCGAGGCCGAGGGCCATGAGCACCTCGTGGTCCTGCATGGCGACGATCAGGGCTCGATTCGCGACCTGATCCCGCATCTGGAGGCCGGGGCCCATCGCGATACCGAGTTCCTGATGGGAGCGCGGTTCATGTCCGGCGCCCGGCTGGAGGGATACTCGGGCCTGCGCACCGCCGCCAACCGGGCCTTCAACCTGATCTTCTCGGCCGTGTCGGGCAGGCGGCTTCACGATCTGGGCTCGGGGCTGAACCTGTTTCGCGTGGCCTGTTTCCGCGACGCCTTTCACATCCGTTTCGCCGACGACCTGACCTTCAACTACTACCTGATCCTCGCCGTGGCGGCGCGCGGCCACGCGCTGCGGTTCTTCCCGCTCACCTGGCGCGAGGAGGACCAGGTCTCGAACGCGCGGCTCTGGCGCATGGGGTTGCAGATCCTCGGCCTCCTCCGGCGCAGGATCGTCGACAGGAGGCACTTTCTGGAGGGTGAGCATCGTGCGATGCCGCGCGCGGCCTACCCGTCGACGGAAATCGGCCGGTGGGTCTCATGATGCGGGTGGTGCCGATCCGGGCCGCCTGTGCGACGCCGGCGCTCGTGGGCCTGTCCATGTTCGCCTCGGCGGTGGTGGTGGCGTTTCTTCTGCCATATCTCGCCGGGCTGCCGGTTCTCGCGTGCGTCGCGGCCCTTGGCGTCTATCTGCTCAGCCATGTCCTGCGCGCCTTGCGCATCGCGATCCTGTCGGTCGACTTTCTGGGCGTCTCGGGCCGCACGGCCGCCCTGATGCACCTGGTCACGGCGCCGCTGGCGCTGGCGATGCCGCTCAAATCCGGCGAGATCATCCGCTGGCACCAGCTCTGGCGGCTGAGCGGCTCGGGCATCTACGCGCTCATCGCGCTCCTGATGGAGCGGATGTTCGACAGCCTGTTCCTCGTGCCGGTCCTCGTCACGCTGATTGCCATGGGCAGCGCGCCCGCGGCCCTGACGGTGCTGACGCTTCTGGCCGCGAGCGTGCCGCTGATCGTCCTTGTGGTAGGGCCCAAGCTGCTGACGGAGACGCAGCGCTACGTGGTGGTCAATCACGACGCCCGGGGTGTGCTGCGCCTGTTGCGCCACGTGGACGCGCTGCGGCTGCTGGTTGCGCGCGCCGCGCTCGTCGCGCGCAAGCGTGCGCCGGAACTGGGGCTTCTGTCCTGCCTGATCTGGCTTTGCGAGATTGCCGTCTGCGCGATCCTCGTGCATGCGGTCGCGGGCGTTGGCCCCGGGTTCGGCGAACGGGCGATGGAACTCATGGGCCTGCGTCTGGTGGCGCCGGTCTGGAGCCTGGAGGCCTCCGCGCTTCTGGGCGCGGCCATCGCGACGACCCTCGTCGCGCTTCTGTCGCCCTGGCCCATCCTTGTCCTGATCTACCGGTTGCGCCGTCATCGCGGCGAGCCCAACCGCCTGTCGACGCTGTGGCGCGCCGAGATCGAGGCGTGCCCGTGAGGCCGCGGCTCTGCACCATCATCGACGACCGCGAGCCGCTGCCGGAGGAGATGCAGCGGCTGGTGGGCGACATCCATTTCGGCGATCTGCTGCGCCGCCGCCGCCGCTATCTCGACGAGATGCGCGCGGTCTCTGCCGGCGCCGACGACGTCGTCGTGCTGCGCACCGAGCCGGAGGCCGAGGCGCTCGCGCAGCGCGTCGAGGCGGCGCGGGGGCCCTGGCTCTGGCTGCGCCTGCCGACCGCGATCGCGCCGCTGGACCTCGAGCGGCTGGATTTCGTCATCCGCAAGATGCGTTTCGCGCTGGGCTCCATGCTGATCGGCCCGGTGATGGAGGACGACGCGCCGATGGCGCTGACGCAGCGCGACGCGCTGGCGTTTCTGTCCGTCACCAGCCGCAAGGATCGCCGCTCGCTGGTGCTGCAGCTTGAAAAGGACGCCGCGCCGCTGGCCGCGCCGCTCGCCTGCGTGGACCTGAGGCAGCCCGACGCCCTGCGCGGCTTCCTCTCCGGCGCCACCGAGCCGCGGGCGTTCAACCAACTCGCCGCCGAGGCGGGCATTTTCGAGAAAAGCTCCACCGATATCGCCAAGATGAAGGCCGAGCACGGGTTCTTCCAGCATGCTTCCCCCGAACTCAGGCGGTTTCTCCTGCCCACCTTCGGCTATGCCGAGCGGGATGGCCGCGCCTCCTACCGGATGGAGCATCTGCGTGTCCCGGATGCGGGCCTGCAATTCGTGCTGGGCAGCTTCCCGGAGGCGCATTTCGCGCAGCTTCTCGACCAGTTCTTCGCCTTCATCCGCGCCCGCCCGAGGGCCGAGAGACCCCGCGCCGAGGTACGCGCGGTGGGGCAGGCGCAGATCGTCGAAAAGCTCCAGACGCGG
>CAZGHJ010000002.1:0-48387 GCA_964525355.1 uncultured Roseicyclus sp. | reverse complement strand
GTGGAAATCGTGCCGCGCTATGGTGTCGTGGTCACCGAGGTGTCGATCCCGGAACAGATCATGGTCGTCGAGATCAGGCGTGTGCTCGACCCGCTGATCGCGAGCCGTGCCGCGCGCCGCGCCAGCCCGCGGGAAAAGGTCCGCATCGCGGAGTATCGCCGCAACCTGATGGGGGTGGAAGGTGATGGCGATGTCGCGGACTTCCTGCGCCTGCATTATGCGATGCGGCGGTTCCTGTCCCATTGCACCCGCAACAAGTTCCTCGCCTCCGCCGTCGCGCCGATCGATGCGCTCAGCCGCCGGTTTTTCTTTATCTACCAGGGACAAAAACAGGATCTGGCCAAGGCGATCGCGCTGCAATCGGACATCCTGCTGGCCATCGTGAACGAGGATGAACCCGCCGCCGTGGCTGCCGCCAACCGGCTTGTCGATCACGTGGAGGTGTTCACGCGCGCAGCCCTCGACAGCCAGTTCTGATCCCCAGGCCCTGGCCTACCCTGGCCCGGCCCGAGCGGTGTTTCAGTCGGGAAAGATCTCTGGGCCGACATGCACCTCCACCTCCGCAAGAAAGGGCTTGGCGCGCTCGAAAAAGGCCGTGGCCCCGGGCCCTGCATTATGCGCATCCAGCGCGGCCTGATCTGCATAGCGTTCATGGGTGACGAAGACCCCCTCCGTGCTGGGCCCGGACACGAAATAACCGACGGTTCCGGGCTCGTGCGCGCTCGCGTGGCGCGCCACATCGAGCAGGGCGTCGCGCAGCTGCGGCTCCGATCCCGGTGTGCAGCGGATGATGGCGGTCAGCGTGATCATCGGCGGTCTCCCCGGCCGTGGCGCTGCGCTGCGAGGCGCACGGGCAGGTAGTTGTTGCCGACCACATCGGCGCAGAGGTTCTCGATGGGAACGCGCCTTTGCTGGGCCGCGTTGCGCAGCATCACGAAGGCTTCGGGTTCCTCGATGCCGTAATGCTGCATCAGCTTGACGATGGCTGCCACGAAGACGCGCCGGGCCCGCAGGCGCTCCTCGAGCTTGAGAAGCTTGAGGAATTCCTGTTCACGGCGGCGCGCCTCGGCCAGCGCCATGACGACGGCGGTATAGATCCCCTGCGAGCCTATGGGCTTCATCAGGACGGAGGCCGGGCGATGCGGCATGATCCATTCCAGCCGCCGGGGCGTCTCGGTGCCGATCACGGCGATCACGGGCACCTGTGCGAAACCGGCCGGAAAGCTCCGGTTCTCCTCGACGCTGCTGTCCACGTCCACGAAGCAGAAGGCCGGTTCGGGGTCCTTGACCTGGGGGTTCAGGGTTCCCATGACCTCGAGCAGTTCGAGTTGTCGCTGCAGAACGCTGATCGTGCGGGCATCGTCCGAGAAGATCGCGCAGTTACGGCCACGAATGGCCGGCAGATGTGTCAGCGTCATTTGACCACCCTCAAATGTGAGACTGTTTCGGGCCGGGGTCGTGTTCCGACAGGCTCGGCCATGTCGGAGTCGGAAAGATCGGGGGACAGGCGCGCCAGATACGGGTCGGGTCGCAGGGCTTCGGGCGCTTCCCAGAACACGTCGAAACCGAAATCCGACCGCGAGCGCCCGATCCGCGGCGTCTGGTAGCAATGGTTGTTGGTCGGATCGACCCGGACCGGGCCGCAGGGCGCGGCGTACTTGTCGGTGTACAGGGCCGCGCGCACATCCGACACCGAGGCCGTGCCGGCCCGCGCGATGGCCCGTCCCAGAAGCATGATCGAGACATAAGACGCCTCGGCGTCCGAGAAGGGTGTCTGCGTCGCCCCGAAGCGGGCCTTGTAGCGGGCCACGAAATCCTTGTTCTCGGGCGTGTCGAGCGACGCGAAATAGCTCGCGCAGGAGATATGCCCGGCCGCTGCGCCCGCCCCGATGACCTTCAGTTCGGGCTCGCTCAGGCTGCATGAGAGGATCGGGATGTCGAGACCGTGTTCGCGCCGCGCCCGGTCCCAGGCGCGCAGGAAGATGTAGCTGCTGCGGCCCACCAGCGTGTTGAACACCGCCGCCGGGCGGTGCTCGAGCACTGCATCCACGAGATGCCCGATATCGGTGGTGCCGAAATTGACCACGCGCTCGCACAGCACCTCGCCGCCCACCGCGCGCAGGATCTCGCGCAGGACGCGGTTCATCTCCCATGTCCAGATGTAGTTCGTGCCGACACAGACCAGGTCGCGCCCGATCCGGTCGATCAGGTGGCGGGCCAACGGGACCACGTGCTGGTTTGGCGCCGCGCCCACGTAGATGACGTTCTCGCAGGCCTCGAAGCCCTCGTAGCGCGCAGGATGCCACAGCAGCGCGTCGGCCCGTTCGATCACCGGCCGCACCTGCTTGCGCGAGGCGGACGTGTAGCAACCCACGATGTGCTGGGCCTTGTGTTTGCGGATCATCGTGGAGCAGGCCTGCTCGTAGACTTCCGGATCCCCCTTGGGGTCGATGATCGTCGGAACCAGCGCGAAGGTGCTGCTGGCGGCATTCACCTCCTCGATGGCGAGCAGGGCACCCTTGAGCATTTCCGAGCCCATGTAGCCGTAAGGCCCGGAACTGGAATACAGCAGTCCCACGGGAATCTGTTCCATGCTGCGTGTCATTCGGCCCCCGACCCACGTCCGCCACGATGGTTGTCGCGTCATCGGCGGCTTGACAAGAATGAGAATGCGGCGCCATGGTATTTTTTGTGCCGTGTTCAAACCGTGCATGCGCTAGCCGATGAAGCCTAGCCAAATCGCCCGTTTATTGTGCAAGCTGGAAATCGGCTATTGGCCGGACAATGGTTTGTGGCGACTGCGCTGATCGCAGGCTTCGTTCCGATCATTTCCAGGCAGGTCCTGCGACTCGGTCCGCCAATGCTGGATCGTGGAATAGCATGATCGGCGGGCGTCTTTCGTGACTGTCCCTTGAATCGCGTACGCGACGCTATGCCGTGGGGTTTGCGATACCGAATGAGCGGGGGCATGAAATACAGCCGCCAATTGCAAGGGTTTCGGTCGCGCGATGCCGTCAACCGGGCCCGGGTCAACCGGCTCTTCACAAGAACAGGGAGAAATCTTGCCATGGGCATGTCCGAGCTTCACTATCTCGAGCTTCTCGATGTCGCCAACCTGATCCAGACGCGAAAGGTCTCGTCGGTCGAGGTGACCCAGGCGCAGCTCGACCGCATCGCGGCGCTGGACGGCCGTTTGCGCAGCTACGTGACCCCCATGCCCGAACAGGCGATCGCCGCCGCAACGGCCGCGGATGCCGAGATCGCGCAGGGCGACATCCGCGGCCCGCTCCACGGGGTGCCGATCGGGATCAAGGATCTGTGCTGGACCCATGACGCGCCGACCGCGGCGGGGATGCCGCTGCATGCGGGCTATCAGCCCACCGAGGACGCGACCGTCGTCAAGCGTCTGCGCGCGGCGGGCGCGGTGGTGCTGGGCAAGCTGCAGCTGACCGAAGGCGCCTATGCCGATCACCACCCGGATATCGCGCCGCCCGTGAACCCCTGGCATCCGGACCATTGGCCGGGCGTGTCCTCCTCGGGCTCGGGCGTGGCGACGGCGGCGGGGCTCTGCTACGGATCGCTCGGCTCGGACACCGGCGGCTCGATCCGCTTTCCCTCGGCGGCCAACGGGTTGTCAGGGCTCAAGCCCACATGGGGCAGGGTCAGCCGCTACGGCTGTTTCGAACTGGCCGCGACCCTCGATCATATCGGGCCGATGGCGCGCTCGGCCGCCGATGCCGGGGCGATGCTGGGCATCATTGCCGGCGCCGACGCGATGGATCCCACCGCCAGCCTCGATGCGGTGCCCAATTACCTCGCCGGCATGACGCGGGGCCTTGAGGGGCTGCGAATCGGGATCGACCACGACTGGAACAGCCGCGTCGATGACGCGACGGCGGAGATGCTGCGCTCGGTGATCGGCGTCCTGTCCGACATGGGCGCCGATCTGCGCGAGGTGAGCTTTCCCGAAAGCGCGCCCATGCTCGAGGACTGGTTCCCGCTCTGCGGCATCGAGGTGGCCGTCGCCCATGCCGAGACCTACCCGGCCCAGGCCGACGCCTATGGCCCGGGCCTGAAGGGCCTGATCGAGCTTGGCCGGGCGCAGAGCGCGCAGGACTACCAGCGCATCATCCTGCGGCGGATGGATTTCACCGGGCGGGTTCGCGCCCTGATGAACTCCGTCGATCTCCTGCTGATCCCCACCACCGCCATGGCCTCGCCCACCAATGCCACCATGGCAACACTGGGGCAGGACGCGGAGCTGATCGCGGGGCTCTTGCGCTTCACCTGCCCCTTCGACATGTCGGGCAGCCCCACGATCACTTTGCCCGCGGGCTTCACGGAGCAGGGCACGCCCATCGCGTTCCAGTTCGTCGCCCCGCATTTCCGCGAGGAGTTGCTGGTGCGTGCCGGCTGGGCCTTCCAGCAGGCGACCGACTGGCACCGCCGGCATCCGGCGCTCTGAGATGCCGGCCCGCCTGACGTGCCGCGGCGTCCCGGTGGCGCGGCCATGATCCCGGTCGCGATCGCGGGGGTCGGATCGACCCGGTTCGGGCGCCATGAAGGGGTCACCCCGCAGGCCCTGGCGATCCGTGCGGGGCGCGACGCGATCCGTCAGTCCGCGCTGGATCGCGCCGATATCGACGCACTCTACCTGGGCAATTTCCTGTCGGGCGTGCTGACCGGGCAGGAGGTGCTGGCCGGGCTGGTGGCGCAGGGCCTCGGGCTCGGCCCCGTGCCTGCCACCAAGGTCGAGGGCGCCTGCGCCTCGGGCGGGATCGCCTTTCGCCATGCGGTGATGGCGGTTGCGTCCGGGCAGGCGCGCGCGGCGCTGGCCGTCGGGGTCGAGATGATGACGGGCCACGACACGGCCCGCGTCACCGCGGCGCTGAACGCGGCGCTGGACAATTCCAGCGACGGGGCCACGGGGCTGAGTTTTCCGGGGCTCTTCGGCCTGCTCTGGCGCGCCCATGCCGCGCGCCACGGCACCACCCGCGCGGCCGTATCGGCCGTGGCCGTGAAAAACAGGCGCAACGGGCTGCGCAACCCGGTGGCCTCGATGGGGGCGGATCTGACCCCCGAGCAGGTCGCCGAGGCGCGGCCCATCGCCGACCCCGTGAGGCTTTTCGATTGCAGCGGCATCGCCGATGGCGCGGCGGCCGTCCTGGTGACGGCGCGCGCGCGCATCCCCGGCGATGCCCCGCCGCCTGTCGATGTTCTGGCCACCGCCCAGACCTGCGGGCCGCCGCGCATTTCGGCCTTCGAGGATCTGACCAGCTTTTCCGCCACCGTCACCGCGGCGCGGCTGGCCTATGCGCAATCGGGGCTGGGGCCCGCCGATATCGATGTGGTCGAACTCCACGACTGTTTCAGCATCGCGGAGATCGTCGACAGCGAGGACCTGGGGCTGGTGCCGCGCGGCGAAGGCGGCCTCTGGGCCGAACGCGGCGACACGGACCTGGGCGGGCGCATCCCGATCAATCCCTCGGGCGGATTGCTGGCCAAGGGCCATCCCGTGGGCGCGACGGGTCTGGGCCAGATCTGCGAACTGGTCGCGCAGTTGCGGGGCGAGCATCCCAACCAGGTGCCCGATGCGCGGATCGGGCTTGCCCATAACCTCGGCGGGGCAGGCGTGGCCTGCACGGTGTCGATCCTGGGGCGCGCCGATGGCCGAGCATGATTTCGAGCTTTTCGTCTGCGGCGACTGCGGCAACATCCTTGTCGATGCTGCGGAGTTCTGTCCGGCCTGCCTGTCCGACCGGGTGGCACCATGCCCGGCGTCGGCCCGCGCCACGCTGGAGAGCATGACGCATGTGCGCATCCCGGCACCGCAATTCGCCGCCTCCGCGCCCGTTTTCGTCGGTGTCGTGCGCCTCGAGGCAAGCCACCAATTGGCCAGCGGGCGGATCATGGCAGACGGGCCGCCGCCCCACATCGGCGGCCGCGTCCGGCTCACACGGGATGACCGGGGCAGCATCCTGATCCACCCCCTCGACGAAGGCTGAGCGGCGCTGCACCATCGCGCAGCCGCTGCCGCCGGCCGCCAGTCCCGCCGTCATCGACCGCGGGATCGAAACGGCGGTCACCGGCTCGGTCGACAGCATGCAGGATCAGGTTGTGCTCAAGGAGCGCACAAGCTGAAGGAGAGGCCAACGAGGGCAGAGGCAGCCATCATCGGCATCGATCTCGCAAGGAACGTGATCGGGTTGCATGGCGCCGCGGGCGGTGGCTCCGTCCCGTTCCGCAAGAAGCTGGCACGCTGTCACGGCCGCACTGCGCCCGGTTCCGGAACCTCGAGGCCCGGCGCGACACGCGTGTCGACTCCCGACCCGCTCACCGCCGTGACGTCAGTTCGATCTCTTGGTGGGGTCGGTCGTTCTCGGCGACGCCCCAGACGGGGATCCGGATGGGAAGAACCCATGGATCCGATCGGGCATAGGCGAGGTCAACGGCCGTCAAGTCCACGTCGGCATCGACGAAAGGCTGCGGCGGCCGGCCGTTGAGCGATTTCCAGATCTCCGCGCGCACCTCGACGTCACCGTGGCCGGCCTCGCGCCAGACCGCCTCGAGGTGGTTGGCGAACTGGTGGATCATGTCGGACCGCACCAGCATCTTGGAGGACTGGCGGTCGGAGAGGTAGTCGCGCGGGTCCACCTCCCACGTCTCGTCGCCGGAGCGGACGATGAAGACCCCCTCGGCGCGGCGGTCATAGATGCGCATGCGCCACGAGAAGCGGTGGCCGTCGCCGCTCCACCTGACCTCGGTCGGGAAGGCGCCGGCGCGGATGGGCAGGGCGATCTGCACCGCGGTCCAGGTCGCGATGGCGGCCAGCGCGGTCATCGGAATGAGCCTGATTGCACCGGCGCCCGCCGCGCGCGACGCTGCCGGGGGAATCTGAGGGGGCAGTGCCTCGAACAGGCCGTGGAACCAGCGCGCCAGTCGGAGGGGCCAGTCGGGGGCGAAGAAGATCGTGGTCGCCGCGATCGTGAGCCAGGGGAAGATGCCGATGTTGAAGAAGACGGAATTCGCCGCGTGGAAGGTGCAGTAGACGAGGAATGTCGCAAGCCGTGTCCGGTGCCACAGAAGCAGCGGCGCCCCGAGGACGTGCAACGCCACGGTGCCCCACGTGCCCGCGAGGATCACCCAGTCGTAATGGAACAGGAAGCCGAAGGTGAAATCCTCGGACTGCGACCGCAGCCACAGGCCCAGCGGCTCGCCCGCCAGCCAGTCGGGCGTGAGTTTCACCAACCCCGCATAGATCAGCATGATCTCCATTTGCAGGCGCAGGACCGCGACATTGGCGTAGGACACCCGCTCGCCGCGGACGCTGGGAAACAGCTTCGCGTCGAGCGACAGGGCCCGGTGGGCCGGCATGAAACACAGCAGGATCAGGAAGAGGATGACGAGGTAGAAATGGTTGAGGTATTCCGCCTTGTCGAGCAGGAAGAAGTAGCTGAACAGGACGGTCAGCGCGACAACAGCGACCCGGTAGAACAAGCCCACCATCACGAGCAGCGCGCAGACCCCCATGGCGAGCCAGGCGAACCAGATCCACGGTTCCGGAAGCGGCGCGACCCAGTGGAAACCGGGATAGGTGAAATGGAAATCCGGTTCGATCCAGTAGCGATAGATGCGGTCGTAGCGGATGAAGCGCCAGCAATCCCAGACCAGCATCGCGCCCACGGCGATGCGGAACACGGCCAGCGACAGCGGGGACACCGGCCGTGACAGGGCCTCTCGCAGGCCGCGCACCGAAAGGAGGGTTGGACGCGACGGTCCCGGCTGAGTGTCGGCAATGCGCGTCATGGGGCGTCTCCGGATCGTCCTGCGTCGTTGGAATAACGTGCCCGGACGTGCGTTATTCCCACAAGGGGAAGAAAATCGAGGTACGGACATGAGCGGATCGGGGATCACGGTGATCTATGACGGAGACTGCCCGTTCTGCGCCTCCTATGTCGCGATGATGCGGTTGCGACAGGCGGTCGGCGCGGTCGAGCTTGTGAACGCGCGCGCGCCCGACACGCGGGTGCGCGCCGTGCAGGACGCCGGTTACGATCTCGACGCGGGCATGGTGGTGCTCTGGCAGGACGAGGTCTTTTTCGGCGACGGTGCGGTGCATCTGCTCGCGACGCTGTCCTCCGGCGAGGGGGGGCTCCTAGCCCGTATCCAGCGCGCCGCCTTTGCCGAGCCCCGCCGCGCGGCCCGTCTCTATCCCGTCCTCGCCGCCGGGCGCCGCCTGTTCCTCAGGCTGGTCGGACGGAGACCCATTGGATCTTCCGCCGAGAAAAATCCCGTGGGGCGGGAATAGACGGCCGGATGACCCGTTTTCCTTGTGTCCGAACTCGAGGACACAACGAAAGGAAACGACAATGGCACTTCGGAAGGCCCTTCTCACCGCAACGGTCGCAGCGCTCGCTTCGCTGTCGGTGCCCGAGCCGGTTCACGCCCAGAACGGCGACCCGGTCCAGAGGTTCCTGAACTCCGTGTTTCCCAATGCGGACTTCCGCTCCACGCGGGATGGACGCGGCGTCAACGACGATGACGACGACCATGGCCGTGGCGGCTGGAACGACGACGATGACGACGGCGGCTGGGACGATGACGACGACGACGGCGGCCGTGGTGGTTTGGGCGGCGACGACGACGACGATGACGGCGGACGTGACGGCGGCGGGGGTGGCGGCAACGACGACGACGATTGAGCCGGAGCGGTCGCAAGGCCCGTCAGATGCAAACGCCCCGCCGAAAGCGGGGCGTTTTCTTCATGTGCTCCTGATGGTCCGCAAACGCGACGCGCCTTTGCCGTCAGTCGCCGACCGAAAGCCGCGCGGCCTCGTCCTGGGGCGACAGGGGCGCACCCGCCCCTATGGTGCCGAGAAACGCATCGAGCGTCGCGAGTGCCGAGGCGGGCGCATAGCCTTCGCCGGCCTCTCCCGTCGCCATCGCGAAGCGCGCGGTCCAGGCTTCGCCGTCGCGGCAGGCCACGGAGACGACCGTGCCGCCCCCTGTGCGATCGACCTCGAACTCGCGGCAGAAGGCGCCATCGCCGCTGAGGAAGGAGGCGATGATCGTCACTTCGCCGTCACCGGCAGGCGTGCGCGATCCGGCGGGCCGGCTGTCCAGCACATCCTCCAGTCCAGGCGTGCCGAGGAGGGCCAGGGCGGGGGTCGACCCGTCGGGATCGCGCAGGGACAGCGTCGCGAGGATCCCGCCCACGGCGCCGGCGACCAGCGCGAGGCTCGCGGCCAGGGCCACCGGCCGCCAGGCCGGGCGCCGTGCGGGGAAGGCCACCACCCTGTCGTCGCGTCGGGCCTGCGCAAGCGTCGCTTTCACGTTGCGCATCAGGTCGTCCGGCACGGGCTCGACCTCGCGCGCGGCGCCAAGCGCCCCCAGAATCGTGCCGGTCCTGCGGAACATGTCGATGCGCGCCGCGATCTCGGGATCGGCCTCGGCGGCCGCCGCGACGCGCTGCGCCTCGTCGGCCTCCAGCGCCCCGTCGGCATAGGCCATCAGAACGGCATCGTCATGGTCGTGCGGCGTCATGCGTGTTTCTCCTTGCGTCCAGAGGACAACGCGCGGGCGGTCATGTTATTCCCATCTTTTCGGCCAGCGCCGCACGGCCGCGCGCAAGACGGCTCATGACGGTGCCTTTGGGGATGCCCAGCACATCCGCCGCCTCGGCATAGGACATCTCCTCGAAGCAGACGAGCACGATGACCTCCCGTTGCTCGTCCGGCAGGGTCGCGAGCGCGGCCTCGGTCTTGCGCAGCATCAGCGTGCTTTCGGTGATGCGCGGCCCGTCCACCGTCGCGGCCTCCGGCGCGTCGGCCACGTCGACCTCCGTGCCGCGCGTCGCCGTCCGGCGGGTGTGGTCGATCCACGCGTTGCGCAGGATGCGGAACAGCCACGGCTCGAGCCGCGTCGCCGGGTCGAACCGGGCCCGGTTCGTCACCGCCCGTTCCACGGTGGTCTGCACGAGGTCGTCGGCCAGGTCTCCGCGCCGACAGAGCGACAGGGCGAAGCGCCGCAGCTTGGGCAATGACGCGATCAGGTCACGCTCGAACGCGTCCTGCATTGATCTCTCCGCACTTGCCGCCCGTAATGCAGGAGGGAATAACCTGCGCGGGAGAACGTAATCCTGTCAGCGCAAGAAGACCACACGAGGCGATCCGACATGACAAGCCCCGTTTTTACCCTGATCGCGGCAGCCCTCATGCTCGTCGCCCATGCGTCCCTGCCGCTCGACCTCGCGGGTGGGGGCCTCTCGGCCGTCGCCTGGGCCGATGACGACGACGATGGCGGCGACGATGGCAGCGATGATCGGGGCGACGACGACGATGACGACGACGGTGGCGGCTTTTCCGGGGGCGGGCGGGACGACGACGATGACGACGGTTCGGCGCGCAGGCCCTCGGGGGGATCCCCGGGCGAGCTTGGTCGCTTTATCGAGGGGCTTTTCGGCGGTGTCCGCGAACCGGCGCCCGCCGCGCCCGCGCCGGCGCCCGCACCTCCGCCACCGCGCTTCGCACCCGACGAGATCGTGACGCTGGGGCTGAGTGTCGCCGATCTCGACGTGCTCATCGCCGAGGGCTTCGTGGTGATCGAGGAGCGTCCGCTGCTGCAATTCGGAACCGTGTCGCGGCGCCTTTCCATCCCGCAGACGCTGTCGCTGGAGGAGGCACGGCAATTCGCGCGCGCGCTTCCCAGCGGGCAGGACGCCGATTTCAACCACTACTACCGCTCCGAGCAAGGCTTTTCCGAGGATTGCCGCGGCGCCGAATGTCCGGCCCGCCTGATGCTGGACTGGCCGCTTTTCGAGCGGCGCGACGAGGCCTGCGGCCAGGGCGTCGCGATCGGCATGATCGACACGGGCATCAACGCGGATCACGAGACCTTCGCGGGTGCGTCCCTGACCGTGCGCCAGCTCGCGCCGGGCACGCTCGATCCCTCCCGCGCGATCCACGGAACGGCCGTCGCGGCGCTTCTGGTGGGCGATCCGGCCACGCGGTCGCCGGGGCTCGTGCCGGCCGCGCGGCTGATCGCGCTCGACGCGTTCCACCGGGTCGGCGGGGACGAACGCGCCGATGTCTTCACCCTGATCGAGGCGCTTGGCGAACTTGCCGCCGAGGAGGTGGGCGTGATCAACCTCAGCCTAGCCGGCCCCGATAACTCGGTCCTGGCCGAGATCGTCGAGCGCCTCGTCGTCGATCAGGACATCGTGCTGGCCGCCGCCGTCGGCAATGACGGCCCGGCGGCCGATCCGACCTACCCCTCCGCCTACGATCCGGTCCTCGCGGTCACGGCCGTCGACCGCGCGGGAAACATCTACCGGCGCGCCGTGCGGGGCCCGCATGTGGACCTCGCGGCGCCTGGCGTAAACATCTGGACGGCCGCCTCGATCAGCGGGGCGCGCTGGAAGACGGGGACGTCCTTTGCCGTGCCCTTCGTCTCGGCGGCCGCCGCCATCCTGCGGGCGGCGCGTCCCGACCTGACCGCGCTTGAGGTCGGCGACGAATTGCGCCGCCTGGCCACCGATATCGGCGAGCCCGGTCCGGACACGATTTTTGGCGCGGGGCTGTTGGATATCCGTTCGCTGTGCAACGGCGCCACCTGACATCGCAGGGAGCCCGCCTGCGTCGCGAACCCGCCCTGCGCATCCCCGCCCCGCGCGAAGTGGGCGCTCTCCTGCTCCGGTTTCCTCAGTCGCTTCACCCGATCCCGGCCCATCAAGCCGATCTGGCGCACCGCCGCCGCCACGCCCCTGCTCCGTCCGCTGTGGGGAGATCAGGCGCGGACGGCGCCGCGTGTCACGCGGGCGCTCCACCAGAAGATAAGGGGCGTGATCAGCGCGGTCGGCCCAAGCCACACCAGGAGGTCCGGCAGGAAGCCCAGGTTCACGACGCCCGCGGCGGTGATCGTTGCGATGGTGCCGCCCAGCATCCGGCTCAGATGCCGCGCGATGCGCGCCTTGGCCCTGATCGGCCCGCGCGCCCAGTCGCGCCAGTCCGACAGCGCCAGGGTCAGGCCGATCGAGCCGAAGGCCAGCAGGATCACCGGCTGCGCGCCGTCGCCCGCCAGCAGGCCCTGCGCGCCCCAGCCCAGCATGCCGATCCCGGCCAGCGCCATCACCGCGCCGCCCGCATGGTCGAGGCGCCGGGGCCGCCCGTCGCGCACCATCGCCGCGCGCCAGCCGGTGAAAACCAGGTAGAGGCTGAACACCCCCACCGCGAAGAGGAACGGGTTCGGGTGCACGACCGCCAGCACCAGCGCGCTGAGGCCGACGACGAGCATGGCGAGTGTGTAGATATTGCCCGAGCGCCGGTGCGTGCGCCCGCCCTTGGCGCTGCCGACGGCGATGCCGGCCGCGGCCAGCGCCGCGACGCCGGCCAGGATGTGCAGGACCAGGATCGTCTGGGTCATGGGTCGATACCTCCGATGCGGGGACGGTTGCGGGGCCGGGGTAGCGGCGCGGCATCGGGCCGGGCCAGCGAAGTTGCGGAAACGGCTGGGGAATTGCGCGGACGGCATGCTAGGCTGCGTTCACGATGCGCGAACGACTTGCCCGCCTGTCCCTGCGACTGGGCCCGCCGATCGGCATGGGCCTCGTGCTGGGACTCATCGGCCCGTTCGGGACGTTCGACCTCCTGGCGACAGCGCCGCGGCTGGCCTATTGGCTGGCGGTCATCTCCCTGAACTGGCTTCTGGCCGATGCCGTCCTGCGGCGCCTGGATGCGGTAGCGGGCGCGCGGATGCCGATACCGAGCCTCACGGTGCCGCTTGTCGGCGCCTGCCTCGCCGCCGCGCCCGCCACCGGCGTGGTGGCGCTGGCCAACGGGCTTTCGGCGATCGGCTGGCCCGATGATGTCGCCGTCCTGTTCGGGCGGGTGCTGCTGCTGCTGGCCGCGATCTCACTGCCGGTCTACAGGTGGGAGGACATGCGGGAGCAGATCGCGGCCATGCCGGACCCCGCACGGCCCGGAAACACCTCGTCAGGGCTCCAGCCTGAGGAGATCGAGGCCCGGCAGCCGGCCGGGGACGGCCTGTCGCTCTTCGCGGCGCGGCTGTCCGCGCCTCTCCGGGGGCGGCTCCTTTGTCTCGAGATGCAGGACCACTACCTCAAGATCCATCATTCCGGCGGATCCGAGATGCTCCTGTGCCGGATGGAAGACGCCGTACGCGAGCTGGGAAGCCTCGGCCAGCGCGTCCATCGTTCCTGGTGGGTGGCCGCCGACGCCGTGGAGAGCGTCGAGCGCGAGGGCCAGCGCACCCTCTTGCGCCTGACCGACGGCCGCCGCGTGCCGGTGGGCCGGTCGTTCCGCCCCGCGCTGAAGGCCGCAGGCTGGCTCTGACGGACAGCGGGGCCGGGCAGGGCCACGCCCGGCCCCGTCAGCTGCGGGGCGAAGGCGGTCAGGCCCGCGCGGGCAGGGTGATCCGCGCGACAAGGCCGCCCGAGGCGCCCGCGTCGAGAACGAGCGAACCGCCGTAGACGCCCGCGCGGTCGGCGGCGATGGCAAGGCCCAGCCCGTGGCCCTGCGTGGTTTCGTCGAGCCGCGCGCCGCGGGCGAGGAGGCGGATGCGGTCCTCCGCCGGGATGCCCGGCCCGTCATCGCTCACCTCGATCACGAGGTCGGACCCCTCGCCCCTCGCGCAAAGCGACACGGCCGTGTCGGCCCATTTCACCGCGTTCTCGGCCAGCGCGCCCACCGTCTCGGCCAGATCCTCGGCATCGCCGCGAAAATCGGGCGCGCCGCCGGCCGCGACGGAGAGGGTGACGCCCCGCCGCCCGGCCTCGGGGCGCAGCACGGCGGCGATGTCCTCCAGCACGGGCGCCACGGCGCAATGGGCCGCCGGATCGAGACCGGCGGCGGAGGCGCGCGCGCGCTTGAGGTGCCAGCGGATCGTCCGGTCCATCCGCGCGATCAGGGCGGCGTCCTCGGGGGCCGCGCGGTTGCCGAGCACGGAGAGTGGCGTCTTCAAGGCGTGGGCCAGATCGCCGGCATGGGTGCGCGCCCGCTCCAACTGCGCCGCGTTCGCCGCGATCAGCCGGTCGAGCTCCTCGGCCAGGGGGCGCAATTCGGCGGCATCGGGGCGCGGGACCGTGCTGCGCGCACCGTCGCGCACCTGCGCCACGGCGTCCGCAAACCGCGTCAGGTCCACGAGCCCCGCGCGCACCGCGAGGATCTGCGCGGCCATCAGCGCCGCGCCCAGAACCGCCAGCGCCACCAGAAGTGGGCGGCGGATCGCGGCAAGCTCGGCCTCGGCCTCGGCGCGGGGAAGGGTTACCGCCACCGTGAGGGTTCGCCCGTCGCCCGGCGCGGTGAAGCTTTCCCGGTGCAGGATCAGGGCGCTGCCATCCGGGCCGATGGTGGCCCGTCCCTCCGCCCCGAGATCGCCGGTGATGAGCGACGGCGCCCGCGCGAGGACGGCCCGGCCGTCCGATACCTGCCAATACCAGCCCGACAGCGGACGCTCGAACCGTGGGTCGGCGGGCGGCGGGATCACCGTGAAGTTGCCCGTCGCATCCCAGCCGGCGGCCGCCATGACGGCCCGCGCGCCGGCCTGAAGCTCCGCGCCCAGGCGCCGGTCCACGAAGCTGGAAAGAACCGCCGACATGGCGAGCCAGGCCAGCACCAGCGCCGCTGCCGTCAGCCCGCCGGACCAGAAAAGCAGCCGGGCGCGGATGGAGCCCCGCCCGATCGCCCCCGGCGTCATGCCGGATCGCCGGGCACCAGGCGGTAGCCCTCGCCGCGCCGGGTCTCGATCCGGCCCTCGCCGATCTTCTTGCGCAGCCGCCCGATCACCACCTCGATCGAGCGGAAATCGCGGTCGGCGTCGCGGTCGTACATGTGTTCGGACAGTTCGGTGCGGCTGATCACGCGCCCCTGGTGCAGCATCAGGAACCGCAGGAGCCGCCCCTCGAAGGCCGTCAGCTTCAGCGGCATGCCCTCCAGCGTGACAAGCCCCGTCGCCATGTCGAGCGTGAGCCCGCCGCAGGCCAGTTCCGACGTGGCATGGCCGGCCGCGCGCCGCACGAGCGTGGAGAGGCGCAGCACCACCTCTTCCATGCGGAAGGGCTTGAGCACGTAATCGTCGGCACCGGCGCGAAAGCCCGCGACCTTGTCCGACCAGGCGTCGCGTGCGGTCAGGATCAGCACCGGAAAGGTCAGGCCCGCGCCGCGCCAGCGTTTCAGCACCTCGATCCCGTCCATGCCGGGCAGGCCGAGGTCCAGCACCGCGGCCCCGACGGTTTCCGTGGCGCCAAGGAACTCGCCCTCCGCGCCGTCATGGGCGATCTCGACGGTATAGCCCGCCTCCGAGACTGCGGCGCCGATCTGGGCCGCGAGGTCGCGGTCATCCTCCACGACCAGCACCTTCACGGCCGCTCTCCCGGCAGGATGCGCGCCTCGGCCTGGCCCACGCCCTCGACCTCGAGGAAGCGGCATCCGGGGCCGGTCACATCGATCTCCAGCACGTTGCCCGCAGGCGTCAGCCAGCGCAGTTCCTGCACCAGCCCGTCCTCCTCGTCGCGGAGGCGCAGCGCCTCGCCCCGGTAGCGCGCGGCGACGCAATCGAGCGCGGCGGCCGGCCCGATGGCCTGCGCGTCACGGGGCGGGTCCGCGCGCAAGGGCGCGGCGGCGAGAAGGCAGGCGAGGACGACAGCGAAACGCATGGCCTCTGGTATAGCGCCCGGAAGCTCAACGAAACCCGAACGGGGCCGTTGCGGCGCCATTGGGGGCGAATCGTGCAGAGACGGCGCATGTTGAACGCAAAGGAGATAACCATGACCCGCACCATCCTTGCCGCGGCCATCGCCGCCATCCTCGGCGCGCCGCTTGTCGCGCAGGACATGCAACTGACCGGCACCGTCGCAGAGGTCTTCGGACAGCAGGTCGTCGTCGCAAGTCCCGAGGGGCGGCTTCTGGTGACGCTGCCCGAGGGGGCCGAGGTGCCCGCCCCGGGCGCGCGCGTCACGCTCGACGGCACCCGCAGCGGCGAGACCTTTGCCGCCAGCACCCTCAGCGTCGCCACCGCGACCGAGGCGTCGGAGGCGGCGCTGCCCACGGCCCTGCGCGGGCTTGGCCTGAGCGATGTCCGCAGCCGGCCCGACGACGATGGCGAGACCTATTTCCACGCCCGCCTGCCCGATGGCGGCTGGCTGCGCGCCGAGGCGCGGGGCGACCGGATGATCGAGGTGCAAAGCGACGGCGTGGCCCTGCCCGAGGCGCTGATCGCCGCGCTGCTGCCGCAGGCGGTCCGTGCCGAGCCGCGCCTTGCCGACATCGTGCGGATGACGGAGATCGACCGCGATGACGACGATGGCGAGATCGAGATTCACGGCCTTGCCGCCGACGGCATGCGGATCGAGATGGAGTTCGGCCGCACCGGCACCTTGCAGGATTATGACCGCGAGCGCGACGACCGCCGGTCGCTGTCCGACACCGCCGCGCGCGAGCGGCTGACCGCGCTCGGCTATACCGAGATCGGCTTCGTCGAACGGGGCGGGCGCCATGTGGAGGTGCTGGCCGTGAACCCCTACGGCGAACAGGTCGAGGTACGGCTGGACGAACAGGGCCGGATCGCGCGCGAACGCCTCTGGACCCGCTGAAGGGGGACGCGCCGAGGGTGCCAGCGTTGCTGCGGGGCCTTCCGCCGTCGGGTGCAGCCGGGAATGCATGGCAGGGGCGGCCGAGAAACCGGCCGTGCCGGCGCAGGAACCGGCGCTTGCGGCAAAGCCGAGCGCCCGCGTTCCGAAGCCGTGAACGAGGTTGCGTCCTTGATGGTGCCGTGCCGCCGTCCTCATCGGCTCAACCCGCGTGGGATTTTTTCATCATGCCTCCGCCGTGGCCCGTGATGCGCGCGCAGGCGCGGGGGCAGTCACCGGTGCTCTCAGGCAAGGTGCGGCGCTTGATGGAAGGCCCGCTTTGCGTCACACCATCCGATATGCCGTCCAAACCACAACGCCCACCCGAGCCCCGTCTGCGCATCCGCATCGTCTTCGGCGAGGACGAGATGATCGGGCCCGGCAAGGCGGACCTGCTGGAACGGATCGACAGCTGCGGGTCCATCGCCGCGGCCGGGCGGGAGATGGGCATGAGCTACAAGCGCGCCTGGGAACTGATCGGAACGCTGAACGCGATGTTCCGGGCGCCGCTGGTCGAGAGCACCAGGGGCGGTCCGGGCGGCGGCGGCGCGGTCCTGACCGACCTCGGGCGCGAGGTGCTGGCGCATTACCGCGCCTTCGAGGCCGACGTGGCCGCCGGCGGTGCGGAGCGGCTCGCGGCGCTTCACGCATTGCTGAGGGATATTCCCGACGGAAACTAACGCTTGACCGCGGGATCGGCCCGCTGCGATATGTTTCGGAAAACATATCAGCATCCGGGACCCAGCCTCCGTGTTCAAATCAGCCCTGTCTTGCGCTGCAGCGATTGTCTGCCTTGCCGCCGCCCCCGCCACGGTTGCGGCGGAGGAGATCACCGTTTTCGCCGCGGCCAGCATGACCAACGCGCTTTCCGAGATCGAGGCGGGGTTCGAGGCGGCGACGGGCCATGACCTCGTCGTCTCGCTCGCGGGATCCTCGGCGCTCGCCCGGCAGATCCAGCAGGGCGCGCCGGCGGACATCTTCATCTCGGCCAGCAGCGACTGGATGGACACCATCGAGGCGGATGGCCTGATCGAGGACGGCTCGCGCTTCGACCTCGTCGGCAATTCCATCGTGCTCGTCGCCTTCGGAACGGAGGCCGGGCCGGTCGAGATCGGGCCCGACCTCGACCTTGCGGGCCTTCTCGGCGACGGCAGGCTGGCCATGGCGCTGGTCGATGCCGTGCCCGCCGGCGTCTACGGCAAGGCCGCGCTCGAAAGCCTCGGGCTCTGGGACGGTGTCGAGGCCCGGGTTGCGCAGGCCGACAACGTGCGCGCGGCGCTGGCCTTCGTCGCCACCGGCGAGGCGCCCTATGGCATCGTCTACGCCACCGACGCGGCCGCCGAGCACAACGTGCGCATTATCGGCACCTTCCCCGCCGACACCCATACGCCCATCGTCTACCCGGCTGCGGACCTGGCCAATCGCGACGTGCCCGCCGAGGCGGAGTTCCTCGACTATCTCCGCGGCCCGGAGGCCCGCGCGGCCTTCGAGCGGCAGGGCTTCACGGTTCTTTCGCAGTAATCCATGGCGGACTGGCTCGGCCCCGAGGAGTGGCGGGCGGTTGCGCTCTCGCTCCAGGTCTCGTTCTGGGCGACGCTGGTCAGCCTGCCGCTCGGCGTTTTCGTGGCCTACGCGCTGGCGCGGTGGAGCTTTCCCGGCAAGCAGATCGTGAACGGGCTGGTGCATCTGCCGCTGATCCTGCCGCCGGTGGTCACGGGCTACCTGCTTCTGCTGACCTTCGGCACGCGCGGTCCCATCGGCAGCATCCTGGCCGACTGGGGCATCGTCTTCGCCTTCCGCTGGACCGGCGCGGCGCTGGCGGCGGGCGTCATGGCCTTCCCGCTGATGGTGCGGGCGATCCGCCTGTCGATCGAGGCGGTAGACCCGAAGCTGGAACAGGCCAGCGGCACGCTCGGCGCCTCGCCCCTGTGGGTCTTCCTCACGGTCACGCTGCCCATGGCGCTGCCGGGCATCGTCGCCGGCGCGATCCTCGCCTTCGCCAAGGCCATGGGCGAGTTTGGCGCGACCATCACCTTCGTCTCCAACATTCCCGGCCAGACGCGGACCATTCCGTCCGCGATCTACGCCTTCCTGCAGGTGCCGGGCGGCGAGGCCTCGGCGACCAAGCTGGTGATCGTTTCGGTCGTCGTGGCCATGGGCGCACTTCTCATGTCGGAACTGATCGGCCGCCGGGTCGCGGCGCGGGTGGGGGGCGCGTGATGCTCGAGGTCGCGCTGCGCCACAGCTTCGGCGGCTTCGCGCTGGATGCCGCCTTCTCCGCGCCCTCGGGGGTGACGGTTCTGTTCGGCCGGTCCGGCTCGGGCAAGACGACGATCGTCAACGCGGTGGCCGGGCTCCTGATGCCGGATGCGGGCCGTATCGTCTCGGGCGACTGGACCCTGCTCGACACGGAACGCGGCATCCGCCTCAGGCCGCATCGTCGCCGCCTGGGCTACATCTTCCAGGAGGGGCGGCTCTTTCCGCACCTGACCGTGCGGCAGAACCTGCGCTATGGTGCGTGGTTCGCGCCGAGGGACGCCCCGCGCGAGGACATGGGCCGCGTCGTGGACCTGCTGGGCATCGGCCACCTGCTCGACCGTCGCCCCGGCGCGCTTTCGGGTGGCGAGAAGAGCCGTGTCGCCATCGGTCGCGCGCTTCTCTCCGCGCCCCGCCTGATCCTCGCCGACGAGCCGCTCGCCGCCCTAGACGAAGCGCGCAAGGCCGAGATCCTGCCCTATTTCGAGCGGCTGCGCGACGAGGTGGCGGTGCCGATCCTCTACGTGAGCCACTCGGCCTCCGAGGTCGCACGGCTGGCCACGACGGTGGTGGCGCTGGATGCGGGCCGCGTCGTCGCGCAGGGGCCGGCGGCCGAGGTTCTGGGCGATCCCGCCGTGCTGCCCGCCGGCGCGCGCGAGGCCGGCGCGGTGCTGACGGCCCGCGTCGCGCGGCACCACGCCGACGGGCTGACCGAGCTCGACGCCGGCGGGCTGCCGCTGTTCCTGCCTCGGGTCTCGCAGGCACCCGGCGCCCGCTTGCGCGTGCGGATCGCCGCCCATGACGTGCTCCTGTCGCGCGTCCGGCCAGAGGGCCTCTCGGCGCTCAACATCCTTCCGGGCGTGGTGCACGAGGTCAGGCCCGGCGAAGGGCCGGGGACGATCGTCGCGATCGACACGCAAGCGGGGCGCGTCCTCGCCCGCATCACGCGGCGCTCGGCACAGGCTCTCGGGATCGCACCCGGTGCCCGGGTCCATGCCGTGGCCAAGACCGTCTCGGTCGCGCCGTCCGACATCGGCGCCGGCGGTCAGGATCACTGAGGCGGCGCGGGCCGATCCGGTCGCGGTCCGGGCGGCCGACAGCTTCGCGGAGCCGCTCGGTTGCGATCACGCCGAGGCCCCGGTGAAGCAAGGATCCGGCCATGTCCGAAGCTCTGTCCCGTCGCCTAGAGGTCTCCCGGGGGGCCTATGGCGCAGGGTCGCGGCACCTGACCGGGCAATCGCGATGTCACTGCATGTCAGGGTGCGCGCGATCCCGGCGCCGCCCGGGTGAGGTCGACCACCGGACCTTCTGCGGCCTCGGCATCGGCGGGGTCGTGGGTGACCATCAGGGCGGGGATCTTTCGGCTGCGGATATGCGCGAATGTGAAGGCGCGCAGGTCGCCGCGCAGCGTGGCGTCGAGCTTGGAGAAGGGTTCGTCCAGAAGAAGCGCGCGTGGCTCGGCCAGGAGCGTGCGCATGAGTGCGGCGCGCGAGCGTTGTCCGCCCGAGAGCGTCGCCGGATCGCGGTCATAAAGGCCCGAAAGGCCCGCGCGCTCCAGCGCCGCCTCGACCGCCGCGCGCCGGGCGGCCCGCCCGCGCACCGAACGCGCGAGCCCGAAGGCGAGGTTGTCGCCCACCGAGAGATGCGGGAACAGAACCGCGTCCTGGAACATCAGCCCCACGCGCCGCGCCTCGGGCGGCAGGGGCACAAGATCGCGACCGTCGAGCCGGATGCCGCCCGACAGGGTGAAGCCATGGGCAAGATGCCCGCCAACAGCGTCGAGCAGGGTGGATTTTCCGATGCCCGACGGCCCCATGACCGTCGCCACCTCGCCTGCGCGCACCGAAAGCGTGATCGGCGGGAAGAGCGGCGCGGCACCGCGCGGGCCGACGGCGACCTCGTGCAGCTCCAGCGTCACGGCGCGCCCCCCGCCTGAAGGCCCCGGCGGTTGCGATGGAGCAGCGCCGGGATCACGAAGGCCGCGCCATAGGCGGCGAAGGGCAGGGCGGCCTGAAGCGTCGCGTAAACTCCGGTCACCCGGCGGTCGGACGACGAGGACAGCGTCACCGCCTCGGTCGTCAGCGTCGCGATCCGGCCCGCGCCCATGAAGAGCGTCGGCAGGTATTGCGCGACCGACACCGCCACCCCGATGGCCGCTGCCGTCAGGATGGGCGTCAGCAGCACCGGCAGCTTGACCGTGACAAGCCGCCGCCAGGGCCCCGCGCCGAGCGATCCGGCCGCGCGCACCAGCCGTGGGTCGAGCGCGCGCCAGGGATCGGACAGCGCGATCATCACGTAGGGAAAGACGAAGAGCGTCTGCGCCCAGATCACGGCGAGGTGGCCTCCCGAGAGCCCGAGGCGCAGGAACAGAACGTTCAGCCCGAAGAGGAACCCGATCTGCGGCACCAGAAGCGGCAGGTAGATCAGCGCCTCGGCCCAGCCCGCGCGGCCGCGCCGGGCGCGATCCTCGCCCTCGAGCCAGGCGATGGCGAGCGCGAGCGCCAGCGTCGTGGTGGCCGACGCCAGGATCAGGGTGTTGCCGAGCGCCTCGGCCCAGCCGCTGCCTGGCGCGCTCCAGGCGCGGAGTGACCAGCTTTCGGGCAGGAGGCCGGGCCACGGCCAGCGCCACGCGAGCGACCACAGGAGCAGCGACAGCATCGCGGCCGCGCCCGCCGCGAACAGCGCCGCCGAGAGGAACGTGGCGAGCCACAGCCCCGGCTCCGCCGAGAGGCCCCGACCGCCGCGCCGCACCCACCAGCGCCCCAGCGCACGGCCAGCCCGTTCCAGAAGCCACAGAAGCGCGAAGGCGCCCGCCACCAGCAGCGCCTGCACCAGCGCCCCCGCCGAGGCCGGCAGCATCAGCGCGATATCCGGCGCGGTGAAAAGCCGTAGGAGCAGCACGGCCAGCGTCGGCGGGTTCGACGGCCCGAGGATCAGCGCCATGTCCACGACCGAGAGCGAATAGGCCAGCACCACCATGACCGGCAGCCGGATCAGCGGCCAGACCTGCGGCATGATCACCTTGATCCAGACAAGCCCACGCCCGTAGCCCAGCGATCTTCCGGCCGCGAGATGCTGGCGTACGGGGATCTGGCTCAGCGCCGAGAGGATCACCAGCAGCAGGAACGGCACCTCCTTGACCATCAGCCCGAGGATCAGCGCGATCCCGCCGGGGTCGTTCACCGTGGCCAGCATCGGCGGGCGGTCCCATCCCGCCACGGGGGCCAGCGCCCGCGCGATCCAGCCCGAGGGCGACAGAAGGAAGGCAAGGCCAATGGCCATCGCCGCATGGGGCGCGGCGAGGAATGGCGTCAGGAACCGTCCGCTCGCCCGCGCGCTCATCCGCCCGTGCAGCGCCGCGCAGACGCCCACCGCCAGCAGGATCGACAACGCCGTGGCCCCCAGCCCCGTCACCAGCGTCAGGCGCAGCGCCGTGGAAAATCCCGGCATCGCGATCAGTTCTCGCAGGGGCGAGAGCGAGATCCCGGTCGCACCGATGGCCGGCAGCACGCCCGCGCCCGCGCGCCCCGTCTGCCACAGCCCCGCCGCGATGGGCAGGACAAGCCCGAGCGCGACCGTGACCAGCACGGCCGCCCTCAGCAGGCGTCCCTCCGCCCGGCTCACCGTGTGTAGCGCTGCGCCCAGTCCTCGGTCAGGCGGGTCATCCAGCTTGCATGGGGTTCGGGCAGGGTCGGGCCGAGATCGTCCAGCATGGGCAGGGCGGGCGCGCTCGGCAGCACGTCGAAGGCGGCGAGCGCGCCCGCATCGAGCCGCGCGGGGTCGAGCACCGAGAAGGAGCCCAGGATCTCGATATTCTGCATCCGCGCCTGCACCTCGGGGTCGAGCAGCTCGTTCGCCACGACCTGCGCGCCCGCCGCATCGGCGGCGTTGTAGGGGATGGCCACGAAGCTCACGTTGCCGATGGTGCCGCCCTCCGGCACGAAGACGCGCGCCGTCTCGGGCAGCAGGCCCTGGCCGATCGCAGCCGCCGTCGAGGCCGGATCGAAGGACATCGCGATGTCCACCTCGCCGTCGTTCAGAAGCTGCTGCTGCACGCTCTCGTTCTCGGGGAAGGCCGCGCCGCCGCGCCACATGTTGGGCTGCAGGGCCTCGTACCACTCCCAGAGCGGCGCGGTCTGTTCCGCGAAGGTCTCGTCGGTCGCGGGCTCCAGCAATACCTCGGGGTCGGGGGCAAGCTCGACCAGCGCCTGCTTGAGAAAGGTCGCCCCCATGAAGTTCGACGGGTCGGGATGGGTGAAGCGGCCCGGATTGGCCTCGGCCCAGTCGACGAAACCGGCCATGCTCCGGGGCGGGGTCTCCACCCGCGCGCTGTCATGGATGAAGACGAATTTCGCCAGCCGCCAGGGGCTCTCCATCCCCTCGACCGGCACGGTGAAATCCAGCGCCGCCGGTGCGCCGGGCGAGAGGTCCACGTAACGCGCATTGGGCAGGTCCGCGACGAAGGGGCCAAAGAGCAGGTCCTGCTCCTTCATGGCGAGGAAATTGGGCCCGTTTATCCAGATGAGATCGACCGATCCGCCCGTGTCCCGGCCCGCCGCGCGCTCCGAGATCACGCGGGTGACGGCCTCGGCGGTGTCGCTCAGGCGCACATGCTCGATGGAGACGCCGTAAAGGTCCTCGGTCCGGTCCCCGACCCAGGCGATGAAGGCATTGGTCCGCGCGTCTCCGCCCCAGGCGTTCCAGTAGACGGTCTGGCCGCGGGCCGCGTCGAGCGTGGCCTGCCAGTCGGCCAGCGCCGGGGCACCGCCGAGTGTGGCGACGATCGAGAGTGTCGAAATCAGACGCATGGAGAGCTCCCTTGCTGGCTGTGCCTTCGCCGCGACCGACGTGCCGGACGACGTGGCACAGGGTTTTTCAAATTTTCTCGTCCGGTGCCAGCACGTGCCACCCCTGACGCCAATGTGTCACCCCGGCCGAGCCGGACGCGGTGGGCCTGACCGCCAACCGGCTCCATGATTGCACCGCCGCCCAGTCGATGATTGCCGAACGGACGTCGGGCGTGTCGGCTGGCGGGCCTGCTGCCTTGCGTGATGGCGGCGAGGCGCCTCGGCGATGGGCGTCTCGCGCAAGCCCCCGGCGAAGGACGCCGTCGGGTTCCTCGCTGCGATGCCCGCCAACGACACGGTCACGCCCCGCGAGGTGGCGCGACGGCCGGCCCGGCCCCTGGCAACAGGATAGCCCGGGCAAAGGCGTCAGTCCGACGCGGCCGCCGCGGTCAGGTTGCGCAGCGCGGCCTGCATCCGCTCGAGATAGGGTGCCTCCGTTCCGATCCCGTCGAGCGCGCCCAGCATCGCGGCGGGGTCCTCGTAGGCCAGCCACACCTGCCCCTCGCCGTCCTCGTAGACCAGCACCCTGAGCGGCAGATAGAGGCCGGCCAATGCGGCGTCCTGCATGGCGGGCGTGCCGATCTGCGGGTTGCCGAAGATCACGAGTTGCGCGTCGTCAAGCTCCAGCCCCGCGCCGGCCGCGGCGCTGCCGTGATCGACCCGCGCGGCGACAGTCGCGCCGGCGTTTCCGATGGCAGCCTCCAGCCGGTCGGCCGTGGCCGCGACGCTGTCTGACGAGGGCACCCGAACGATCTCCGTGCTCTGGGCCAGGACGGGTGTCGTCGAAAGCGCGATGGCCGCGCTTGCAAGCAGGCGTTTCATGTCCGTGTTTCCTTTCGTCGCATCAGTCGGACGGATTTTCCGGCCCGCCCGCCTCCGGTCGCCCGAAACCGTTTTCGTTCCGGGCAGTCCGTCACGTGCATGGCCGAGCGTCGTCGGCACCGCGTCGCGCCACCGGCCCGGGCGCCATTCGGGCGACAGCGCACCTTTGCAAGGGCCACCGTGTCGGCAAGGACAAGCGCGGCAGCCGCCAGAGCGAGCGCAGGGCCCGACGGCAGCTACCCGAGCGACGCAATCGACGGGAGGCGGCGCCGGTCCTCGGCGCAACGCCCTCGGTTCACGCCGCGCCGGCCGGAAGTTTCGAAAGGCCGGCAGATGTCAGACCCCTCCGGATCTTGCGAATGCCTGGGACGCTCGGCGCTGCGCCGACACGGTGAGGCGGCCGCCAGGTCAGTTCAGGGTCGCGTCGAACTCGATGATGGTCCGCCCGTCATCTGTCGTGGGCGCAACGATGATTTTCGCATTTGCGATGCCCGGCCCGGAAAACTCGATCGACTGGTCCAGCACGTCGTCCGCTCCCTGCATCACGGGGTAGCCGGTTTCGTTCAGGCCGGCTTCCCATTCCGCAAACAGGGCATCGATATCTGCATCCGTCGCGATGGAGAACATCCGCACGGTCGACCCGATGGCGCGGTCTGTCACGACCTCTGCATCGTCCGGCATCGTGAGGATATCGGGTATCCAGTCCTGCAGGTGCTCGTCGGCGTAGACGACGGCCGAGGCCAGGAGCACGAGCCAGGCCGCGATCAGTGCATCCCTGACGGCTCGGAGCGGGCGCCCTTCAGCGAGAGACCGATGAAAAGCGCCTGCCGCTTCGCGGAAACGGTTCGGGTGAGCGGGGGTAATGAATGTTGCGGTCATGGCCAGAACGATAATGGGGGGCTCGACCGGGTCAAGCCGACAGGCGAAACCTTGCGCATGCACGGGTCTTGCCGGGCGGGTTGACCGGGCGGGCGTCACATGGGCGCCGTGCCTCGCGCCGCCTTATCGCATCAGCACCACGGGCACCTTGCAGGAGCGGACCATCTCGGTCGTGGTCGATCCGATGACGAGACTGCGGATGCGGCTGTGCCCATAGGCCCCCATCACCAGCATGCCGAAGCCGTCCCGCTCGACAAGCTTGCCCAGTTCGGTTTCCGGCTGGCCGGCCACGATCCGCGTCTCGGCCTCGATCCCCGCGGCCTTCAGAAGGGCCTGCGCATCCGCCAGACCCTTGCGGACCTCCGGCGTCTCGCCGCCGACGGTCACGACGGTCACGCCCAGGCCCGCGAAAAGCGGGCTGCGCGCGATGTGGTCCACTGCCTTCATCGCGGAGGCCCCGCCATCATAGGCGACCAGAACGGTCTCGATCGGCTTGAAGGCGCGCGCGGCCACGAAGACGGGCCGATGCGCCGCGCGCACGATGCGCTCGAGGTTGGAGCCCAGGTGCCCCTTGGCGAAATCCGCCGCCTCGCCGCGCTTGCCGATCACGATGACGCGGGCCTCGCCCTCGATCTCGCCGATCGCTTCGACGATGTCGCCGTGGCGCAGGCGGGTGGTGATGTCGGTCACGCCGTCCCGGTCCACGATGGAACGCGCGTCCTCCAGGATTGCGCGGCCGCGATGGCCGACCAGCTTGGCGCGTTGCGCGTCAAGCTCGGCCAGCTCCTCCATCAGCTTCGTGCGCGCGCCCAGCCGGATCGCGCCGGAAAGGTCGGTTTTCTCGGGCGCCTCGCGGCGGCCCAGCACATGGATCAGCTCGACGGGGGTTTGCGTCCGCTGGGCGATCCAGGCGGCGTGATGGCAGACGCTTTCGGAATAGACGGATCCGTCCACCAGGGCGATGATCTTGTCGGTCATGGTCGTGTCTCCCTCAGTGGTCCATCAGCTTGTCCATGGCGCCGGGCTTGTCGTGGACGGCAAGCCGGTCGACCAGCGTTTCGGTGGCGTCGTTCATGCCCACGACCTCGACCTCCGCCCCGTCGCGGCGGAACTTGAGGATCGCCATGTCGAGCGCCTGCACCGAACTGATGTCCCAGATATGCGCGGCGCTCACGTCGATCACCACGCGTTCCGGCGCCTCCTTGAAGTCGAAGGCGTCCATGAAATCCTCGACCGAACCGTAGAACAGCTGTCCCTCGACCCGGTAGGTGCGCACCCGGCCGTCCGCGCTGATGTCGGTTGTGACGCGGAACAGCTGCGCGATCTTGCCGGCGAAGAAGATGCCCGACAGCAGCACCCCCACCAGCACCCCGATGGCAAGGTTGTGGGTATAGACCACCGTGACCACCGTCGCGATCATCACGACGGAGGAGGACCGCGGATGCACCGCGAGGTTCTTGAGCGAGGACCAAGAGAAGGTGCCGATCGAGACCATGATCATGATCGCCACCAGCGCGGGCATCGGGATGATGCTGACCAGATCGCCCAGACCCACCACGAGGATCAGCAGGAAGACCCCGGCGATGAAACAGGACAGCCGCCCGCGCCCGCCGGATTTCACGTTGATGATCGACTGGCCGATCATGGCGCAGCCCGCCATGCCGCCGATGAAGCCCGTGGCGGTATTGGCCAGCCCCTGGCCCACGCATTCCTGGTTCCGGTTCGATTTCGTGTCGGTCAGGTCGTCGACGATGTTCTGCGTCATCAGGCTTTCGAGAAGCCCCACGACGGCCACCGCGACCGAATAGGGCAGGATGATCTGCAACGTCTCCAGGTTCAGCGGGATGTCGGGGATCAGGAAGACCGGCAGTGTGTCCGGCAACGCCCCCATGTCCCCCACGGTCCGCACGTCGAGCCCGAGCGCGACCGTAAGCGCCGTGAGCACGATGATGGTCACCAGGGGCGAAGGCACGGCCTTGGTGAGCATCGGGAAGAGGTAGATGATCGCAAGCCCTGCGGCCACGAGCGCGTAGGTGATCCATGTCACCTCGCGCGGATCAAGCTCGGGCAGCTGCGCCATGAAGATCAGGATCGCAAGCGCGTTCACGAAGCCTGTCATCACGGATTTCGACACGTAGCGCATGACGAAGCCCAGCCGCAGCGCCCCCGCGGCGATCTGCAGAAGCCCCGCCAGCACCGTGGCCGCCAGCAGGTATTCCAGCCCGTGATCGCGCACCAGCGTGACCATCAGCACGGCGGTCGCCGCCGTCGCGGCCGAGATCATGCCGGGCCGCCCGCCGGTGATGGCGGTAATCACGGCGATGGAGAAGCTGGCGTAAAGGCCCACCTTGGGGTCGACGCCCGCGATGATGGAGAAGGCGATGGCCTCGGGGATGAGCGCCAGTGCGACGACGAGGCCGGCGAGCAGATCGCCACGAATGTTGCCCAGCCACTGGGCGCGGTAAGCGTCAAGCGAGATCATGAAGAATTTGTCCGATACCGGTCCGGCGCTGCGCGCGCGGGATCGGCGTGCACCTGCACCGTTTTTTATGTGGTTGTCCGGCGGATCGGCGGCCGGAAGAGCCACCCGGAATGGCTTCCGGGTCCAGGTTCGCTGCGACGCCGCATAACGGGGTCTGCGGAAAATGGCAACATGAATGACCATTTGCGGGGCGAAAACCGACGCGCCGGGCTGACCTCTGCAGCATCATGCCGGAGGAAAAGCCAGCGCAGATCGGTCTGCAACCTGAAGGGGTTTCGGACCTTTCACCCGTTGCGCGCGGCCTTGCGCCCATCCCGGCGCTCATCCCACGGACAGCCGTCCAACCGCCACGCAGTTGGCCCGTTTCGGAGCCAGGCGGCGGCGGACGTGGCGCGGCGCGTCACTCGGCGGCGATCTTCGGTTCCACCGGGGGCGCGCCGCCCACGCTGCGATCCGCCAGCAGCCCGACCCAGATCGCGGCGCCGGCGGCCGCGCCCACCAGCGGCGCGACCCAGAACATCCAGAGCTGGCCCAGAGCCGCCGTCTCGGCGAAGGGCGCCATCGCGGTCGAGCGGGCCGGGTTCACCGAAGTATTGGTCACGGGAATCGAGATCAGGTGGATCAGCGTGAGCGCAAGGCCGATGGCGATGGGCGCGAAGCCCGGCGGCGCTTTCTCGGATGTCGCGCCGAGGATGACCAGAAGGAAGCCGGCCGTTAGGATTACTTCGATCAGAAAGCCCGCCGTCAGGCCGTAACCGCCCGGCGACAGGGTGCCGTAGCCGTTCGACGCAAAGCCGCCCGCCGTCCAGCCGGGCGCGCCCGAGGCGATGGTGTAAAGCAGCAGGGCCGCCACCAGGCCGCCCGCGACCTGCGCTGCCCAATAGCCGGGTAGATCGCCCCAGGCGAAGCGCCGCGCAACCGCAAGGCCCAGTGTCACGGCGGGGTTGAAATGCCCCCCCGAGATGTGGCCGACGGCATAGGCCATCGTCAGGACGGTGAGCCCGAAGGCAAGGGAGACACCGACGAAACCGATGCCGAGATCCGGGAAGCCGGCAGCCAGCACGGCGCTGCCGCATCCTCCGAAGACCAGCCAGAAGGTTCCGAGAAATTCCGCAGAGAGCTTTTTCATTCCAGGACTCCGATGTCACCGGCGCGCACGCGCGAGCCGGACATGCCCGGACGTCACGCGGCCCCCACCGATGGATGACCGCATCAAGCATACCGCATTTTCGACCGGACCGCAGAGGCAAGTGACCCGAAACGGGTCATGGCCCGGCGGCTGGCGCTCGGCCGCGCGCTCGGCCCTGTCAAGGCATGTAGACGCCGCGAAGTTGGGCCAGCACGGTGTCGTCGGCGGCAAGCAGGTCGAGCCGATCCGCCTCGAGACGGATCCGCCGGGTCGCATCCAGAACCTCCGACAGCTGCCGTTCCAGCGTGTCGAGCGGCGGCGGACAGGCCATCATGGTCATGGCCGCGTTCCCGAAGACGAGGCTGTCGCCCTCATGCGTGTATCCACCGACCATCTGGTTGCAGCCGACGGTCGCGCGAAACCGCATCTCGGGCGGGTCGAAAAGGACCAGATGCGGTTCGCGCGCGTTTTCCACCGCCCGGACCGGCATCCCCGACAGGGACTCGATCCGCCAATAGGTGTTGGTCAACGAGGCGACGGCGTCGGGGCGCGCGCAGGTTTCTCCCGGCACGGTCTTGATGAACCGTTCGACCAGAAGATGCGTGCGGTCGGGGCCTTCCATCGACGGGCGTTCGGCCAGCCCGCCCTCGACATGCACCAGAAGGGGCGCGCCCGGTTCGGCCTGCCCATCGAGATACCCGCGTTCCAGCGCGAGGTAGTCCCCCTCGGTGGCGATGGGATAGCTGCGCCCCGTGAGACATTCCTCGAAGATGGCCGCATCGGCGAGATAGGTCATCATGCCGAACAGGAACACGCCCTCGAGATCGGTTGGCGACAACGTGCCGTCACTTGTCAGATCATAGGGCAGGTCCGACGTGATGGGGCGCCCCTCCATGTCCATCTGCCGCAGCCGGGCGGGCCCCCGGACCTCCCAGAAAAGCGGCATTTCCGACGCGCCGTGCAGGACAATCGCTCCACGTGCGGGGTCCGCGTACCAGCGCCCGACCTCGTCCCGGCGCAGCGGCCCCTCGGCTCGGCCGAGCCATTCCCGGCGCATGTGGTAGACCTGATCCGGCCAGAGATCGAGGTGATGGCGGATGCCCTCGCAATCGGCACACGGCAGGATGCCCGTGAAACTTGCGGGCAGGCCCAGGCCATGCGCGCCGACCGGGGGCGGGGCAGTCCCCGTGGACTGCGACACGGGGTGCAGCCGGACCTCGACCGGGCCGGTCGTGCCATCGGCCAGCACGCGCGTGACCGTGTCGGTGGTGAACACCAGCGCATCGCCCCGCCGCAGCGTCGCGCGCAGGGAATAGACCGCACGCGGCTGCAGATCGGCGGGGTCGTAGTCGATCGCGAAGTCGATGGGGGGCTGGCCCGGGGACTCGATCACGGTGCGGCCGATCACCTCGGCGGCCGCGTCGGCGCGCGAGATATCCTCGATCACGGCCTCGAAGGTCAGACCGGACGGCAGCGCCATCTGCGTGTCGATCGTCGCCCGTCCCGTCAGGGTGTCGGCCGGTGCGGCACCTCCGGTCAGGATCGCGATGGCGCCCAGCCAGAGCGCGATGACGTGGCGAAGTCGTCCACAGAGGCCGTCCCCGGCCGGGAAAGTGCGTTGCAAGGTGACGTCCCCCTCTGCAGTCCTGCCGGCGCAGCCGCGGCGAGGATGGTCGTCCCACATCCGCTCGACGCTCCCGACATTCGCGATGATGTGACTTCTATACCTGCGCTGGTTCTGGCGGAAGCGGCGGTGACCCGGTTCGGGTCATTCCGGAAAAAGCCCGGCGAGAAGCCCGGATATCTTGTGGCAGACGTCGATTCGGGCGCATCCATGAAAATCACATCGGTCCTGGCGAAACGCGTTCCCGTCATCTCGCTTGCGGGCTGTGTGGAGACGGCCGGCTTCGGTGGCGCGGGCGGAGCTTTCGTCGGATCGGGCGGTTCTTCGGAGACCGGGGAGCGGCCTGCCCGCCAGGTCTGCGGGGAGGCGATGGAGGATGAAGGGCAGAGGGTCTCGGAGATCTACCGGACCCGCGCCACCGATTATCCGTATCGCGGGGCCGGCCTCGACCTCTCTTTCGGCACCCGCCGCGACCCGAGGACGGTACCCCTTGATGGTCCGGGGCGCCTCGAAGCGCGACGTTCGCGCCCGGACCGGACCCCCGCGTTGCGGCCGGCGCGAGGGATCGGCCGACCGGAGAGACGGCCGGTCGGCAGGCGCATGCGGATCGACACGGAGCACGAAAAGACGCGCGATCATCCGGTGCGTCAGGCATGACAGGCCGACAAGAGGGCGCTGAGCGCCCGGATGGGCCGGCGAAGCGTATGGCTGCACGATGCGCCTCGACATGCTAGGATCGACGCAGCGAGTGGAGAAACACCAGCCATGCCCGAAGCCGCCGGGGAGAGCCGTCCGCGACTGACCCTCGATCCCGACGGCTATGCCGAGCGGGAACGCCTTGTCGCATACGAGATCGGCAACACGCTCCTGATGCTCAACCTCGAACTTCAGAAGGCCTTCGGTTTGCGTGCCGAGGAATATCAGGTCTACATGCTGATCGTTCTGTCGACCGTGCAGCGCTTTGCCCGCAATCGCGGTCCCGATGACGCTTTGCTCGACCGGACGCCCCTGCCGCCGGAGGTGGCGGGGTCGATCTCCCGCAGACGGATCTCGGAAACGCTCGACATTCCATTCGAAACCGTGCGCCGCACGGTCGCCCGTCTGCTTGAGCGTGGCATGATCGTCGAACGCGGGCGAGGGTGCCTCTCGACATCGGGCGGCACACTCATCCGGCTGGGCGAGAGCGCGCTCCCCGAGCGCATGGCGCGCCGTTTCCTGGGATTGAGCAACACGATGATACGGCTGGGTGCGGCGCAACTGGCCGAAAACGACCGACCGACTGCCGCGACGCGCGAACACGCCGCGACCGGCAAGGCGTCCGAGATCAAGGGGCAGCACGCCCGCTAGGGCCATGCCGCCCGGTGGATTCCGACCGGATTGGCCATGGAGACGGGTGCATGGCTCTGCCAAGACGCGGGCCGGCCCCGGTTGCCTCGACTGTCGAGACGCCGGCGTCTCCGGTCGGGACGCATGTCTAGAAACCGACCGCGGCGCCATCCTTCCGCGGATCGGAGCCTGCCGCGTATCCGCCCCCCTCAAGCCGCGAGATCAGCTGCGCGCCGCCGAAGCCGAAGGCGCTGTCGGGGGCCTCGACCGTGATTTCGTGGCCGAGCGCGGCGAGCCGGTCCCGCGTCGCGGCCGGCAACGCCTCCTCGACGGCGACCTCGGCGCCTTTCACGAAGCGCCAGCGCGGCGCGTCCACCGCCGTCTGCACGTCCTGACCCCAGAGCTGCGTCCGGAGCACCATCTGCACATGGCCCTGCGCTTGCATCGGCCCGCCCATGACGCCGAAACTCATCTTCGGCGCGCCGTCTTCCATCAGGAACCCGGGGATGATCGTGTGGAACGGGCGTTTGCCGGGCGCGACCTCGTTGGGGTGTCCCGGCTCCAGCGTGAAGCCCGCGCCGCGGTTCTGCAGGCTGATGCCCGTCTCGGGGACCACCACGCCCGAGCCGAAGCCGGCATAGTTCGACTGGATGAAGGACACCATCATCCCCGAGGCGTCCGCCGTGGAGAGATAGACCGTGCCGCCATGCTTCGGGGCGCCGGGGCCATGGGTCTGCGCGCGGTCCGGATCGAGCAGCGCCGCGCGTTCGGCCAGGTAGCCGGGCTCAAGCAGGTCCGCGGGCGTGACGCCGGTCATGAAGCGGCTGTCGGCCACGTAATGGTAGAGGTCCGCGAAGGCCAGCTTGATGGCCTCGATCTGCAGGTGCAGCGCGACGGGGTCGTCCGCGTCGAGATCGCGGATGCCCGTGTGGCCCAACATGCCCAGCGCCATCAGCGCCGCGATGCCCTGGCCGTTCGGCGGGATCTCGTGCAGCGTGGTGGCATCGAAGCCGGTCGAGATCGTGCCGCACCATTCGGGCGCGTAACCGGCAAGGTCCGCCTCCGACAGTGCCGCGCCATGCGCCGTTGCAAAGGCCGCCATCCGCTCGGCCAGTTCGCCCTCGTAGAAGGCGCGTCCGCCGGTCTCGGCGATCATCTCGAGGGTTCGGGCATGGGCCGGGTTGCGGTAGGTCTCGCCCGCGCGCGGGGCGCGTCCCTGGGGCATGAAATTCTCGGCGAAGCCCGGCTGGTCGCCCAGCGTGTCGGCCCCGATCTTCCACAGCGCCCCGATCACCGGCGAGACGACGAAGCCCTCGGCGGCGTAGCGGACCGCCGGCGCCAGGACCGTCGGCAGGTCCAGCTTGCCGAAGCGCTCGCTCAGGGCCGCCCAGGCGCCGACGGCGCCCGGCACCGTCACGCTTTCCCAGCCGCGGAAGGGTATGGCCTCGTGGCCCGCGAAACGCTCCGGCGTCCAGCCGGCGGGCGCACCGCCCGAGGCGTTCAGTCCGTGCAACTCCTTGCCGTCCCACAGGATGCAGAAGGCGTCCGAGCCAAGCCCGTTGCCCGTGGGCTCCACCACCGTCAGCGTGGCCGCCGCCGCGATGGCCGCATCGACGGCATTGCCGCCCTTCGCGAGCATGGACAGGCCCGCCTGTGCCGCCAGCGGCTGCGAGGTGGAGACGACATTCCCCGCCAGCACGGGGGATCTGCGGGACGCGTAGAGCGCGTCGTGACGGAACTTCATCAGGTCATGTCCTTGGCGGATTGTGTCTGTTTTCTGGCCTTGAGGATGCCCCGGATCGCCCAGGCCACCGACAGCAGGGCGGCGATCAGGAAAATCAGGCTCACGGGCCGGGTCAGGAAGAGCGTCCAGTCGGGCTCGGTCATGAGCGCGCGGCGCAGGTTCGTCTCGGCGATGGGGCCGAGGATGACGCCCAGCACCAGCGGTGCCAGCGGGTAGTCGAGCGCCTTGAGCGCGTAGCCCAGCAGGCCCACCGCCGCCAGCAGGTAGAGGTCCGTCACCCGGTTGTTGAGCGCGAAGGAGCCCACCACGCAGCACACGAGCACCACGGGCACCACGACCCATTTCGGCACTTCGGCCACGCGCAGGAAGGCGCGCATCGACAGGACGCAGACCACCAGCATCATCAGGCTGGAGACCGCCATGGCAAGGAACATGCCGTAGACGAGATCTGCATTGTCCATGATCAGGCGCGGGCCCACCGAGATGCCGTGCACCATGAGCGAGGCCATCAGGATCGCGTCGACGGCCGAGCCGGGGATGCCCAGCGAGATGAGCGGGATGAGCCCGCCGCCCGCCGTGGCCGAGTTGCCGGCCTCGGAGGCCACGACCCCGTCGGGCGTGCCCTTGCCGAATTCCTCCGGCGTCTTCGAGGCGCGTTTGGCCTGGTCATAGGCCACGAGATTGGCGATGGACCCGCCCGCGCCGGGCAGCGCGCCGATTGCCACGCCCACCATGGAGGAGCGGATGAGGTTCACGGGCCGCATCAGCACCTCGCGCATCACGGCCCAGGTCCTGAACTCGATATGCCCCGAGACAAGCCGCTCGCCCCGCTTGATGGCCTCGGCGTCCTCCACCTCGGAGGCAAGCTGCGAGATGGCGAAGATGCCGATGAGCACCACGAGGAAGGGCAGACCTGCGGCCAGCAGTTCCCAGCCCATGTCGAAGCGCGGCCGGCCCATGATCGGGTCCGCCCCGATGGTGGAGATGGCCAGACCGATCAGCGCCGCGATCAGCCCGCGTTGCAGCGAGTTGCCGACAAGGCTCGCCACGATGGTCAGCGCGAAGACGATGAGCGAGAAGTATTCCCAAGGCCCAAGCCGCACGGCGAAGACGGCGAGCGGCGGGGCGGCGACGATCAGGACGACGGTCGAGATGATCGTGCCGAAGAACGAGGCCCAGACGCCCAGCGACAAGGCGCGCCCCGGCTCGCCGTTCCGGGCCATGGGGAAGGCGTCGAAGGTGGTCGCGACCGAGGAGGGTGTGCCCGGGATGCCCAGCAGCGCCGCCGAGATCAGCCCGCCGGTGTAGCCGCCCACATAGACCGACAGCATCACCGCGATGCCCTGCAGCGGGTCCATGGTGAAGGTCAGCGGCAGGGTCAGGACGATGGCCATCGTGACCGTGAAGCCGGGGATGGCGGCCGCTATGATCCCCGCGATGGCGCCCGCCAGCATCATGGCCAGCGTGGCCGGCGACAGGACCGTTGCGGCACCGAGCAGAAACGCGTCCATCGCTCAGGTTCCTCTCGGCAGGAATACGTTGAAGACTTCGGCAAAGAGCCAGTTGAGCCCGAAGGAGAAGATCAGGGCGAGGATGAGCGCGATCCCGATCGCCATGCGCGTCTTCGGTGCGAACGTGATCTGAAGCACGAGGAGGAAGACGAAGGTCGCAACCGGATAGCCCACGACCGGCATCGACAGCACGTAGACGAAAAGGCAGGCAAAGAGGAGGAAGACCAACCGCCGGGCCTTGATCCAGGCGATGGCCTCGCTCGCGAAGCGGGCATAGGCCCCGGCCGGCAGCTTGCGTACCGAGCCCACGATGGACCCGATGAGCAGAAGGCTCAGGCAGGCGTGGACCAGCATCGGGAAGGCGCCCGCGCCCAGAACCTCGAAGCGCGACGTGGGGATGGCCCGCGCCTCGAAGAACAGGCCCAGCGACACTGCAAGCAGCGCCACGTAGGACAGGAGCCGGGCGATTTCGCCCGACTCCGTCCCCCGATCCTGGTCCCCGGCCTCGCTCAAGGCGCGATGACCTCGGCCAGACGGTCCACCGTCTCCGCCAGGTTGGCGAGATAGGCGGAATAGGCCTCGCGCCCGCGGAAGGCCACGTCGGCGCCGGCGTTGTTGATCTGCTCGATGAAGGTCGGGTCCTGCGACAGCTCCATGAGGGCCGCCTCGAGCGTGGCCTGCGCCTCTTCGGGGGCGCCTGCGGGCATCACGATGCCGCGGGTGATCGACAGGTCCAGATCGGCGCCCAGTTCCATGAAGGTCGGCACGTCCGGCGTCTGGGCCATGCGCTCGGTCGCGCCCGTGGCGAGGAACGTGACGTCGCCATTCTCGGCGAACTGGAGCGACGACGAGATATCGCCGATCGCCAGGTCGAGATTGCCGCCCACCAGCGCGCGGATGCGCTCGCCGGTGCCTTCATAGCCAACGTAGCGCCACTCGATGTCGAAGGCTTCCGCGATCATGGCCGCGTGCAGATGCGGCACGCCGCCGAGCGTCACGCCGATGGTCAGCTCGCCCGGGTTTGCCTGCGCGTATTCGACAAGGCCCTCCATCGTGTCGAAAGGCTGATCGGCGGCGGCCACGAGATACTGCGGCGAGGCGGTCATCAGCGCGATGTGGTCGAACTCGTCCCAGCGGAGTTCGGTCAGGCCGGTTGCCGTGGCGGCCAGAAGACCTTCGTGGACCTGGCTGATCGTGTAGCCGTCCGCGGCGCGGCGCGAGGCTTCGGTCAGGCCGACCGTGCCGCCGACGCCGGGAATGTTGATCACCGGCATCTCGGCGCCCAGGTAGGGCGTCACGTTGTTGGCCACGATCCGCATCAGCGTGTCGCTGCCGCCGCCGGGCCCCCAGGGCACGATGAACTCGACAGGCTGGCTCGGGTAGTCCTGGGCCGTGGCCGGTGCGGTGACGCTTGCAAGGGCAAGACCCGCTCCGGCGAGGGCACGCTTGAGTGGTGTCATCGGGATCTCCTTGTGACAGGCATGATTTCAGGGCGAACGCCCAAGGATCGGGCTGATGGGATGGGTAATCAGAAAGCATCTCTTTAGAAAACGAAAAGTATTTGCCTTTTTGTGAAGAGATGCTTCACTTGGGCCGATGGACCTTCGCCAACTCCAGACCCTCGTCGCCGTCGCCGATACCGGCAGCTTTGCCGCCGCCGCCGATGTGGTCAACCTGACGCCCTCGGCGGTAAGCCAGCAAATTCATGCGCTTGAGGCCGATCTCGGTGTCCGCCTCTTCGATCGCAAGACGCGGCCCAGACGGCTCAACGCCAAGGGCGAGGAACTGGTCCGCGCGGCCCGTTCGGTGGTGCAGACGATGGCCGAGGCGCGCATGTCCATGTCGGGGGGGCGAACTTCCGGCGTGCTCAAATTCGGGGCGATCCGCACGGTTTCGATGCAAATCGTGCCCGAAGCCTTCGCCCAGATGCGGCGAATCTATCCCGCCCTGTCCTTCGAACTCACGGTCGGCATGTCCGAAAGGCTGATGGCGGATGTCTCCGCCGGGCGGCTCGACGCCGCGCTCGTGGCCGAGCATGTGGGCGTCCCGCCGAGCCTGTCCTGGAGCCCGGTCCTGAAGGAACCGCTGGTTCTCGCCGCGCCGCCGGACGAGGCGTGGCGGGACGACATCTCCATGCTGAAGGAACTGCCCTTCATCCGCTACGTGACCGACGTGCCGCTGGCGCGGCAGATCGAAACCGAGCTGTCCAGCCTGTCGATCAAGCCGAAGGACATCGTGGTCGCCAACACGATGCCGGCCGTCATCGGCCTCGTGCAGGCGGGTCTCGGCGTGGCGATCGTGCCCAGGATCGCCACGTTCCAGGCTGCCGCCGGCACGCTGCACTGCCGCCCGTTCTGCGATGGCGTCATCACGCGCCGCGTTGGACTGGTGCAGCGCCAGGTGTCGTCCCGTTCGAAGGTGCTCGCGCGGCTCGAGGAGGTTCTGGACGGCGCGGCCCGGGCCAACGGCCTCGGGGTCGGGGCCGTACCTTCGGTCTTCGACGCCGACCCGCGCACGTCCTAGCTGGCGCGCGCCGCCACCGGGCCGTCTATCGCCCTGCACGGCCCGTGGCCCTACAGGGTCATCACGACGCGCCCGTCGATCCGGCCCTCCTCCATCCGCGCGAAGATGCCGTTGACGTTGTCGAGCGTGTCGGTGGCGTAATGCGTGGCGACCTTTCCCTCGGCGGCGAAGGCGAGGCTTTCGGCAAGGTCGGCGCGGGTGCCGACGATCGAGCCGCGGATCGTCTTGCGGTTCAGGACCACGTCGAAGATGTTGAGCTGGAAGTCCCCCGGCGGCAGGCCGACAAGGCTCATGGTGCCGCCGGGGGCGAGCATGCCGACGCCCTGGCTGAAGGCGCTGTTCGACACGGCGGTGACAAGCACGCCCTCCGCGCCGCCGAGCCGCGCGACCTCGGCCACGGGATCGTGTGTCGCGGCGTTGATCGCGGCGCCGGCGCCCAGGTCGCGGGCCAGCGCCAGCTTGTCCTCGGCCACGTCCACGGCGATCACGTGCAGCCCCATGGCGCGCGCGTATTGCACCGCAAGGTGGCCAAGCCCGCCGATGCCCGAGATCACCACAGTCTGGCCGGGCCGCAGGTCGCATTCCTTGAGCCCCTTGTAGACCGTCACGCCCGCGCAGAGGATCGGCGCGGCCGGCGCGAAGTCGAGCCCGTCGGGCAGGTGCCCCACATAGGCGGGGTCCGCCTCCACGTAGTCCGCGAAGCCGCCATTGACGGTGTAACCGGTGTATTGCGGCTCGCTCCGGCAGAGCGTCTCCCAGCCGGTCACGCAGGCGGTGCAATGGCCGCAGGCGTGGTGCAGCCAGGGTACACCCACCCGGTCGCCTTCCTTGACGGAGGTGACGCCGCGACTGACCTCGGCCACCACGCCCACGCCCTCGTGACCGGGGATGAAGGGCGGCTCGGGCTTCACCGGCCAGTCGCCGCGCGCGGCGTGCAGGTCGGTGTGACAGACGCCGCAGGCCTCGATCTTGACGACGATCTTGCCCTCCGACGCGATCGGTTTCCTGACCTCCCGGATCTCCAGGGGTTTTGCAAAATCGGTTACGATGGCGGCCTTCATCATGGACATGGGGGCTTACCTTTCGATTGGGCGGGATCCTGCTCGTGACGCGCCGGAGTGCGCCGGGCGTTGCGCATGTCGCGGATCGGGGCGAACCGGCCCGTCCGGCGGTCTGGCGGCAGGGCCATGGCCGGCGGGATCGCCACATGCGTGGGATGCGGGCGCCGGGGGGCGCGATGCGCCCTCATTGCCGGCCCGCCGGCCTATCCGGCCGCGCATGGTCCGCGCGCGCAGCTTCAATGGGTCGGCCAACCCTTGCGTCTTCGGAAACGGCTTGCCCGGCATGAGCCCCCCGGATTTCAGCCCGCGGGCGCCATCATACAGATCTGGCGCGTTCTGGGAATCCCGAAGCGAGGCCACACCGTCAGACCACGCCGAAGGCGCTCGGGTTTCGATACCCCCTGGCGCAGCCGGACCGGTGACAACGCGCCGGACGTCGCGATAATGCCGGCCCGCGCGCGCAGGCACCGCCGACGCAAGCGCGGCCTGGGGCGGGCGGGCGTGGGACAGTGCAAAACAGGCTTCCGATGCGCTGGCGTTCTTGCCGCGGGAAAAGCCTTCCGCATCGCCCCGGCGGCCATTCGGCGGCGTCCCCCGTCCTCGGTCGTCTTCATGTCCGCGTCATCGGCGCCAGGGCAGCCACGCGGACGGGACGAGACGCGGCGACACGGGCCCGGCGCGTCAGCCGGTCCCCGCTGCCGGTCGTGCTTGACGAAGATCAAGTCCAGGCATGGCCGATCATGGTACCCGCCCGGCATCGCGACGCCACGACGGTGCCGGCCATGATCCCCAGCCTCGCCCTGCTGCCCTTCGTCCTTCTCACCTTCGCCATCACCTGGGGGGTGATGGGCGCCTACATCTTCGCGCCCCAGATCACCTCCGCGCTCTTCGGGAACATCAGCGGCGGCCACCCGCTCTATTTCCTCGCCACATGGGCGCCGGCGATCGCGGGCCTTGCGGTGGTGCTCCGCTTTTCCGGTCTCGCGGGCCTGCGCGCATTCCTGTCGCGCCTTCTGCTCTGGCGTGCGGCGGGTGTCTGGTGGCTGTTCATCCTTCTCGGCATCCCGCTCGTCTTCATGGCCGGATCGCTGGCGAAGGGCGGCCCGATCCTCGCGCCGCTGCCGTCCGAAGGCGCGGGCCCGATGCTCGCGCTCATGGCCATGATGCTGCTTCTGGGCCCGGTGGAGGAATTCGGCTGGCGCGGCGTCGCGCAGCCGCTCCTGCAGCGGCACATGGCGCCGATCTGGGCGGGCGCGCTGATCGGCTTGACCTGGGGCGTCTGGCACCTGCCGGCCTTCTTCCTCGCGGGCGTGGTCTACGAGGACTGGACCTTCCTGCCCTTCCTGATCGGCAACGTCACGCTGGCCATTCTCGTCACGCCGATCTTCAACAATGCGCGGGGCAGCTTGGCTTTGCCGATGCTGTTCCACTGGCAGCTCATCAACCCGTTCTGGCCCGACGCGCAGCCATGGGACACCTGGATCCTGGTCGGCCTTGCCGCGGCGGTCGCGCTCTGGAAACGGGAGGAGATGTTCACGCGCAAGACCGCCGTGACCGAGGTGGTGCCCGGCGCGGCGCGCCGTCCGGCCCGTTCGGCGGAGGCCTGAGGGCGATGGCGATCCGGCAGCTTCTGGGCGCCGCCTGCGCGGCGCTCGCCCTTGGCGCGCCGGCCCATGCCGAGGCGCTTGCCGACACGCTGCGCGACACGCTGGGCATGTTCCGCGACCGTTACGGATTTCCGGGCGCGACGGCGGCGATCGCGCTGCCGGACGGCCGGGTGGTCGCCGCCGCCACGGGGCTCGCCGATATCGAGACAGGCCGCGCCATGGCGCCCGACACGCCGATGCTCGCGGCAAGCATCGGCAAGAGCTTTGCGGCCGCCCTGGTCCTCGCGCTGGAAAGCGAGGGACGCCTGTCGCAAGACGATATGGTGTCCGCCCATCTCGGCGGGCGCGACCGGTTCGCCGACCTGCCGAACGGCGCGTCGATGACGCTCGGTCATCTCCTGCGCCACCAGTCTGGCCTGCCCGACCATCCGCACCTGCCTGCCTTCCAGGCGGCCGCCGCGGCCCGGATCGCGGAGGCGGGCCCCGCCTTCACGCCCGAAGAGGTGCTCTCCTTCGGTCTCGACGCGCCGCCGCTTTTCGCGCCGGGGCAGGGCTGGGCCTACAGCGACACCGGCTACATCCTGCTGGGGCTGGTGATCGAGGCGGCGACGGGGCGCGCCTATTACGACATGCTGAGGGAGACCATCCTCGACCCGCTCGGGCTGCGGGATACGCGTCCGTCGGACGGCCCCGACCTGCCCGGCCTCGCCGTGGGCTACACGGTTCCCGGCAACCCGTTCGGCCTGCCGCTGCGCACCTCGGATCCGACAGGGCGCCTGCTGTGGGATCCGGGCGTGGAATGGACCGGGGGCGGGCTTGTCTCCACCGCGCCCGATCTCGCGCGGTGGGGCCATGCCCTCTTTGGCGGCACGGCGCTGTCCGTCCCCTATCTCGACCGCCTGCTCGACGGGGCGGAGGTGGGGCCGGGCGTGTTCTACGGTTGCGGCGTCGCGATCTACGCCGACACCCCGCGCGGGCCGGTCTACGGCCATGGCGGCTGGATCCCGGCCTATGTGTCGAGCCTCCGCCATTACGCCGATCACGGCGTCACGGTGGCCTTCCAGATCAATACCGACGCAGGCGTGGTCGACGACACGACCGATCTTGTCCCCGCGCTCGAGGCGGCGCTTGCCGATCTGGCGACCGGCGCGGTGGAGTGACCTGCATCAACGAGCGGAGATGGGAACGGGCGAAGACGGGGCGATGACATGGAAACGGGTGCTTCTGACGGCACTCGGAGGACCGGACTGCCTCGAGGTGCAGGAGGTCGCCGACCTCCCCGCGCCCGGCGCGGGAGAGGTCCGGGTGCGCGTCCTCGTGACCGGCGCGGCCTTTACCGACGTGATGATCCGCAAGGGGATGTATCCCGACGTCAGGCGCAAGCCGCCCTTCACGCCGGGCTCCGACATGGTGGGCGTGGTGGACGCGGCCGGGCCGGGCGCCGCGCCGCGGCTGGGCGGCGCGCGCGAAGGCGACGCTCCGGACGGATGTGACCATCGTCGACGTGAGTACGGGCAGCCCCATGCCGCGCCGCGCCCGTCTCGTGCCGCACGGCCGGATCGCCCGGATCGGCGCAGGCGGCAAGGCCGACGGCGCCACGGTGATCGACGCGGGGGGCGGCTTTCTCATCGCCGCTCGGTGGGATGCGCATCTCCATGTCGTTTCCACTCAGGACGGTCGAACGTGTGCGCGACCGTGTCGGGCCGGTGCGCAGTCTCCGTCTCGGTCGTGGCCGGGGTGCCTGTCGACGCATCCATGCCGCCGCCGGGCAAGATCCCGCCTGTGATCGCCTGCACGCCGTGCATGACCTGCGTCCGAACTGAGGGTGCCGGGCGTCCCGCACGCGTCCGGCAGCCCAAAGCGGGTCCGGCTCAATCGGTGGGGCCGCGGTCGACCTCTTGCAAACGCCAGGAATTCGGACCCGCCTGCAACAGGTTCCGACGTTCCGCCGCGCGCAGGCCGCCGTTCAGGATCTGGTCGACATCGGCACCCACGTCCGGGCTGTAGAGGTGGTAGAGATGGCCCGTCGGGCTGTCGGCCGGCAGATCGCTCAGGTCGATCACCTCCACGCCGTCCAGCACCTCCACCCCGTTGCCCGCCTCGCCCAGCCGCGGGTAGCCGTGCAATTGCGCCGACAGCGCCAGCGGCCGGTCGCCTTCGGTGACATAGACGGTGATGTTGTCCGCGATGGGCCGGATCCGGGGGAGCATCCGCTGGAAGATCCCGAAATCCATGTCCGGGGCCAGCAGCACGATCTCGTCGAGACGGATGTCCGGCGCCCGGCTGGCGACCTCGTAAAGGGCAAGCACGATGCCCCGTGCGCCCAGGCTGTGGCCCGTCACGTCGACCACGCCGCCGCCGAAGCGGCGCTCGAGCGCGATGATGGCGTCGGCGATGTCGGGAACGCTCCAGTAGAGATCCGCCTCGTCCTGGATGTAGTCGGCCAGCGTCCCGTTGGACGGCCAGCTGAACCACAGGAAGCGACCGGCGAGGTTCGCGTTTTCCTGGAACACCGCGGCGCGCTGGCATCCCCTCGCGAAGCTCATGTAGTAGCCGTGGACATAGAGCACAGGCGGAACGGCATCGGTGCCGGTCTGAAGGCTCTCGTGGATCGCCGCCGGATCGGACAGCGTGACGCGCGCGACCTCCAGAAGCTCCTCGCGGATGAAGGACGGTGCCGCTTCGACAAGGGGCGAGAGGCTGCGGAAATCGCGCTCGCGGACCTCGCACCGCCCCGCGCTCAGAGTGCTGCGCGCCTCGCCGAACAGCGCGCCCGGATCGGCCGAACCGGTGGTGTTGCGCAGGGTCAGGAACGGCACTTCGCCGCGCGAATTCGCCGTCTCGGCGCTTGACGGTCGCGCCAGCGGCAGCATCAATGCAGCGAGCAGCACACCCGCGCCCAGCGCGCGCAACACAGCTGAATAGGGCTCATGCATCCGGTGATCCTCGTTACCCGGTTCGGAACGTCGCCGATCTTATGGGCCGATTTGGCGGCCGGAGAAACCGCTAACCGTCCGGCCCGCGCGGCCAAGGCCCTCGGGCGTGCCGCGCCGCGCGGCACCCGCGTCGCCGCCCCGGGCCGGAGCGGGCCGTGAGACTCGGCTTCCTCGCCCGGCTGGCCGCGCCTGTCTCGGTGCCCTGCCTTCTGCTCGGCCTGCTGTTCTTCGCGGGTTCGCTGACGCCGTCGCTGATCCCGCGCGGGCCGGAGATGCAGGGCGTGCTCGGCGGTCTGGTGATGGCGCTGGGCTATCTGCTGGGGCGCATCGTGGCGCTTCTGTGGCGGGCCGCGGACCTGCCGGTGCTTTCGGGACGCCCCGCGCGCTGGGCGACGTGGATCGCCTCGGTCGCGGTGGGGGGGCTGTTTCTCTGGGTGCTCGGCTCCAGCCTGACCTGGCAGAACGACCTGCGCGCGAAAATGGACATGGAGCTTGCCGACGGGCTCTACCTGGCGCGCATCGTGGCGTTCGCCGCGGCGGTCTTCGTCCTGGCCCTCGGTCTGGGCCGGCTCCTGGCCGCGTTCTTCCGCCTCGTCCGCGGCTGGTTCTACCGTGTCATGCCGCCCCGGCGCGCGAATGTCCTGGGCTTCGTCACGGCCGTCGTGCTTCTGGCGGTCGTCACGCGCGACGGCATCCTCGACCGCGTCGTCCGCGCCCTCGACGAAAGCTACGAGGCCGCGCAGGCGCTTTTCGACCAGGCGCCGCCCGCGCCCACCGACCCGATGAAGGTGGGCGGCCCGGCCTCTCTCGTGGACTGGGGCGCCATCGGCGAACCGGGGCGCGACTTCATCCTGTCCGGCCCCGATGCCGCGGCCATTTCGGCCTTCACCGGGCGCGGGGCGCTGGATCCGATCCGCGTCTATGTGGGCCGCGCAAACGCCGACACGCCCCGCGAACGGGCCGAACTGGCGCTGGCCGAGTTGCAGAGGCTGGGCGCGTTCGAGCGCGAGGTCCTGATCATCGCCAGCCCCACCGGCACCGGCTGGATGGATCCCGGCTCTCACGATCCGGTGGAATACATGCATGGCGGCGACATCGCGACGGTGACGGTGCAGTATTCCTACCTCCAGTCGCCGCTCGCCCTGATCCTCGAGACGGAAACCGGTCTCGCGCAGGCCACGGCGCTGCAGGAGGTGGTGCACGGCTACTGGAAGACCCTGCCCGAGGCAGAGCGCCCGCGCCTTTACGTCCACGGTCTCAGCCTCGGCGCGTGGTCGTCGATGCATGCCACGAACCTCTTCCGGCTGCTCGACGAGCCCATCGACGGCGCCTTCTGGGCAGGTCCGCCGTTTCCCTCCGCCTTCTGGAACTACGTCCAGGCGCAGCGCAATCCCGGCAGCCCGTGGGTGTTGCCCGAGATCGGCGACGGCTCGCTCGTGCGCTATGCCTCCCATGTCACGGATGGCTCCGAGGCGCCGGCGGACTGGGGCGCGATGCGCATCGTCTTCCTGCAGTATTCAAGCGACCCGGTCGTGTTCTACGAACCCGCCTCGCTCTGGCGCGCCCCGCAATGGATGCGCGATGCACCGGCCCAGGACATGTCCGAGCACTTCGTGTTCATGCCCGTCGTGACCCAATTCCAGCTGGCCCTCGACATGGCGCTGTCCTTCGGCTCGCCGCCCGGCCATGGCCACGCCTACTACGCGAGGGACTATATCGGACCCTGGGTGCAGGTCACCGACCCTCGGGGCTGGACCCGCGCCGATACCGACCGCCTGATCGCCCATTGCGACAACGGGTTTCAGGCAGGCTGCGCGAACGGGTCTCCCTGATCCGGCCGTCTCGCAGGGGCTGGCGCCTCGGGCGGCGCGGGCCGCGACCCTGGGGGGGCTGGTCTTCGGCGAGCCGATCTGGTGCGATGACACGACGATTGCACCGCGAGAGGTGGCGCATGACGACGTTGATCCTTTTGACACAGGTCGCCTTGCCCCTGGCCCTGCTGGTCTGGCTGGCGGTCTGGCCCGCCGGCAACCTGCTGGGCGGGCTACTTCAGGTCGCGGGCACGGGCGTCTTTCTCTTCGCGCTGGCGCGCGTCGCGCAATGGGCGCTTCCGGTCTGGTGGCTGCCCTGGGTTTATGGCGCATTGTGGCTGGCGGCCGCGGCGGCCTGGGGCCTCAGGCATGGCGCGGTCGGACAGGCCTTGCTGCCCGAGGCCGCATTGGGATGGGGTGCGCTCGCCCTCTCGGTCGTCCTGCTGGGCCTTGGCGGCTGGTACGGCGCCCGGGCGCTTGCCGGCGCGCGTCTTCCGCCCGTGGAGGTCGTCGACATCGCCAACCCGTTCGGGCCCGGCCGATATCTGGTCGGCCATGGCGGGTCCAACACGCTGGTCAACGGCCACCTGCGGACGCTCGATGACGGTGTCGCGCGCTTCCGGCCCTGGCGCGGGCAATCCTACGCGGTCGATTTCTTCGGTCTTGGGCCCTGGGGACTGCGCGCGAATGGCTGGCGTCCCGCAGAGCCCCGCGCCTACGCGATCTTCGGCGCGGAGCTTCGCGCGCCCTGCGCGGGGCGCGTGGTCGCGGCCGAAGGCAGCCGGCCCGATTTCGACGTGCCCGAGCAGGACAGTGTCGACCGGCTCGGCAACCACGTGATCCTGCGCTGCGGCACGGCCGAGATCGTGCTGGCCCACATGCGGCAGGGCAGCATCGCGGTCGGGCCCGGCGACGCGGTGGCCGAGGGCGACCGGCTGGGCGAGGTCGGCAATTCCGGCGCCTCGACCGAGCCGCATCTGCACATCCACGCGCAACGCCCCGCGCCGGAGGGCGCGCCGCCGATCTCGGGCACGCCGCTGGCCCTGCGGATCGACGGCCGGTTTTTCGTGCGCGGCGACCGGCTGGACGGCGCGAACGGCTGAGCGCGGCGCATCCGGTGGACGGGGCAGGGGGCCGGTCGGAGCGATTGCGCCGCCCGGCGCGCGGCCAGGCCCAGATCGACTGACGGCATCGCACCGTGACCCGCCAGCTTGGTTTCCAGCGACCTGCCGTCGAGACCAAAGGACGAGGGTGAGAGGGACCACGCGCGGTCATGGGCGGTGAGGCTGGGCGCGCATCGGGCGACGCCGGCGACCATCCGGAGACCTGTCCGGCACGACAGGGCGACGGCACCGGGGATCGGGCCGTCGTGGATCGGGTTTCGATGCGCGACGCGCGCCGCGTGGTCAGCCGCAGCGGTTCCTGCGCCTCATGTGGACCGGTTCGGTTCCGCCGCCTCCTCCCGAGGGGGTGTCGGCGCGACGTCCCCGCCGCTGCCCCACCGGTTCAGGCCCAGGATCAGGAGGATGGTCGCGGCCCCCGCCGCTTCGAGGGCGAAGGAGGGCCAGAAGACGGCCACCACGGCGGGCACGATCACGACCCGCTGCCAAAGCGGCATGGGCCGGTAGAGATACCCTTCGAGCGCCACGGCGAAGCCCGCCATGGCCACGATCGCGATGGCCCCGTTCCAGACCACCAGCGGCAAGGGCCCGCCGAGGATGATCGCCTCGTTGAACACCATGAAAAGCGGCACGAGGTAGAGGCCCTTGGCGTATTTCCACGCTTGCAGGCTCGTCTCCATCGGTTTCGACCCCGCGATGGCCGCGCCGGCAAAGCCCGCCAGCGCCACGGGCGGCGTCACGTTGCTGTCCTGCGAATACCAGAAGACGACGAGATGCGCGATCAGGAGCGGCACGCCGAATTCCTGCGTCAGCGCGGGACCGACAAGGATGATGAGAACGATGTAGGCCGCCGTCACCGGCAGGCCCATGCCGAGGATCAGGCTCGCGATGACGACGAGCAGGAGCGCGAGGACGAGGTTCCCGCCCGAGAACGCGATCATCATGGCCGAGAACTTCAGGCCCAGACCCGTCAGCCCCACGACGCCCACGATGATGCCCGCCACCGCGCAGGCCATCGAGACGGCGACCGCGTTGCGCGCGCCGAGCTCCAGCGCCTTGAGCGTCAGGGCAAGGCCCCGGCGGCAGAGCGCGATGAAGCCCTCCAGCGTCGGTTTGTCCGCGGCGAAACTCCACAGCGCGCGCGCCACCGCCGCCGCCACGATGGCGACGATGGCGAAGAAGCCCACGCGCATCGGCGAATAGCCCGCCACCAGCAGCGCCACCAGCGCCACGAGCGGCAGCAGGAAATGCCAGCCCTCGGCCAGCACGCTGCGCACGCTCGGCAACTCCTCCGCCGACATGCCCGTCAGCCCCTGTTTCGCGGCGGCGATATGCACCAGCAGGTAGACCGCGCCGAAATAGAGGATCGCCGGGAAGATCGAGACCAGCACGATGTCGACATAGGGGACTTGCGTGAATTCCGACATCAGGAAGGCGCCCGCGCCCATCAGGGGCGGCATGATCTGCCCGCCCGTGGAGGCCGCGGCCTCGATCCCGCCGGCCTGCGCGGGCCGGTAGCCGAGGCGTTTCATCAGCGGGATGGTGAAGGCGCCCGTGGTGACCACGTTGGCGATGGCCGAGCCCGAGATGGAGCCCATGCCCGCGCTCGCGATGACCGCGGCCTTGGCCGGGCCGCCCCGCTGCCGCCCCGTCGCGGCATAGGCGAGATCGATGAAGAACTTGCCCGCGCCCGTCACCTCGAGGAAGGCGCCGAAAAGGACGAAGACGAAGATGAAGGTCGCCGCGACGCCCAGCGGGATGCCGAAGATGCCCTCGGCGCCCAGCACCATCTGGCTCGAGACGCGGTCGAGCGAATAGCCCCGATGGTTCAGGATGCCCGGCATCCAGTCGGCGAGGAACGGCAACTCGCCCCGCGCGCCGGCGAAGGCGTAAAGGACGAAGACCGCCCCGATGATCGTCAGCCCCAGCCCCACGGCGCGGCGCGCGGCCTCCAGCACCACCAGCACGGTCAGCACGCCGATGGCCACGTCGCTGTCGCGCGGGAAGATCTGGTTGGCGATGGTGTCGATATTGACGGGCAGCCACGCGCCCACCAGCACCGAGGC
>CAZGHJ010000001.1:51833-53283 GCA_964525355.1 uncultured Roseicyclus sp. | reverse complement strand
GCGGCGATCATTCCATCGGCTTTCCCTGCCTGCGCGGCATCGCAGACTGCACCTCGAAAACCATCGGCATCGTGCATTTCGATCGCCACGCCGACATCCAGGAGAAGGATCTGGACGAGCGGATGCACACGACGCCCTGGTTCCATTCCACGAACCTTCCCAACGTGCCCGCAAAGAACCTCGTACAGGTCGGCATCGGCGGCTGGCAGGTTCCGCGCGAGGCGGTGAAGGTCGCCCGCGAGCGGGAGACCAACATCATCACCATGTCCGACATGGAGCGGATGGGCGTCGACAAGACCGCCGAGATGGCGCTGGAGATGGCCTGGGACGGGGCGGACATGGTCTACATGTCCTTCGACATCGACTCGATCGATTGCGGCTTCGTGCCCGGCACCGGCTGGCCCGAGCCCGGCGGCTTCCTGCCCCGCGAGGCGCTGGCGCTGGCGTCCAAGGTCGCGGCCGAGGGGCTCTGCGGCATGGAACTCGTGGAGGTCAGCCCGCCCTACGACACCTCCGACATCACCGCGCTGATGGGCACGCGGGTCATCGTCGACGTGCTGGGCTCCATGGTGGCCGCCGGCAAGATGGGCGCGCACAAGCGCCATATCGACAAGCCCGTCACCATCCCCCATGGCGAGTTCGAAGGGAGGCGCTGGTCCAATGCCCCATGATCATCCGCACGGCCATCACCACAATCACCATCACGCCGATCACCTGCACTCGCACCTCACGCCAGAAGACGAGGCCGCCGACCTGCAGATCCTGACCACACAGTTCATCGACGGCTTCGTCGACGCGCGGGACAAGGCCGCCTACCTGCGCCTTGCGGGCGTGCCGCTGGAACGGCCCGGCAAGGCGGGCGCCTCCACGCTCAAGCTCGTGGACGTGGAACTCAGGACCGAGTGGCAGGTCGGCACCGCCTCGCCCTCCTTCGGCACGCGGGAGTTGTCCTACCTCCCGTTTCCCGGAGAAATGATCCGCGAGCGCACCAACATGGCCCTCGTCTACGTCTCGATGGACGAGAAGCACCTGATCGATATCCGCGATTTCATCGCCGCCAGAGAAAGGACCTGATCCATGACCCGCATTCTCCTTCCCGCCCTCCTCGTGCTCGCCGGCCCGGCGCTGGCCCACGAGGATACCGGCGTCTTCCACTTCCACCCCCATGGCGGCGAGGCCGCGATCGCGGCCGTGGTGCTGACCGTCGCCGGTGCCGTGGTGCTCTGGCGCGTGCTGCGCGGGCGGCGCTGAGCCGGAGCGGACGGCGGCTGCGCCGACAGACGGCGGCGTGACCCCTCACGGCGGGTGCCGGTGCCGCCCGCCGGGCCTGGTCGTCAGACCGGGCCGGTCGCTGGCGCGGGTCGGGTCGCAGGCTCTCGTGCGCCGGGCCGTTCAAAGGCCGCCAGCAAGGCCGTCACGGGGGCGGTGAGCCCACCTCGATGGAGCCCAG
>CAZGHJ010000001.1:0-51733 GCA_964525355.1 uncultured Roseicyclus sp. | reverse complement strand
GGAAGCGATTACGGAGCATGCAATGTGCGCGCTCAATGTCCTGCGCGCGTTTCGTCGGGCGCGGAGATCGCCACGCCGCGCAGCCCTCCAAGACGTGCCGCGCACCGATACACTCAAGAGTATCCCGCCGGCGCAGACCGTGGGCACACGTGAGGCGAATCGCTTGGGGGCCCTTCAGGCCGTTGCCAGTCGATCATGACCTCGCGCATGCTGGCCCGATCACTCGAACGGATCGGCGCCATGCGCCCGATCCGGCCACGACGCGCCGGGGGACCAAGGCACGCCCGGCCGCCAGGGGGCCCGGGGCGTCCCGGGCCCCTCGACCTCACTTCGCGGCGGTTTCCGCCCGGATGCGTTCCTCGATGCCATCTCGCGACAACGCGGATTTGGGCGGGTTGGACTGACGGTACTTTTCGGTCGCGCGGGCCGAGATGTAGCCAAATGCCACAACGAAACCCAGCGTGCCGAAATTCAGTATAAGGCCACCGATTTCCATGGTCTCTCCTGTCGAACGGTTGCTGTGGTCGTCTGTGAAACGCCACTTAGAGCCCCCGCGATTCAAGGCAATGAGACCTGCGGTTGAAAATGCTGCGCTGCAACAACCGTCGGTTTGGAGGTCAGCCCACGATCAGCACGACGGCGCCGAAATAGAGCGCGAGACCAAGAACCCCGAACTGCGCCGCGAACAGGCTGCATCCCAGCAGAAGCGCGAGCGTGAGGCCCACGATGAGGCCCTGCGCACGGCCCGGCAGGGCCTCGACACGGGTTTCAAGCTCGTCAAAACCGGTCCTGCGTGCCACGCCCGCGATCAGGGCGAGCGCCACCGTCCGGCACGACTGCCAGGCCGGCATCAGAACGTCGCTCGCAAGTTTGGCCATGTCGCTCCCCCCGGAAGATCCGCTGCATGCCATAGCATACGCTTCGATCCGCGTCCACAGGCCCGCCCACCGGACTGCGCCGTCCGACGGTCCCGCCCGGCGCGGCGATGGACGCGGCCCACCCTCGGGCGCAACGAGGCAGATGTCCGCGCGGCCTGCACCGCCTGTCCCACCGGCGGATCGCGCCCCTAGCCGAGGACAGCGGGCGACAGGGCCGGGACGACATGCACCGCGTCGGGAAAGCTCCGGTCCTGTGCGGCCCAGCCCGGCGTGGCGATGGTGGGCAAGCCGGCCGCAACCGCCGCCGCGGCGCTTTCGGGCGTATCCTCGACCGCGCGCGCATCCCGCGGGGCGACACCGGCGCGCTCCAGCGCCAGAAGGTAGATGTCGGGGGCCGGTTTCGGCCGCCCCACGTTGCGCGCGTCGCAGATGAAATCGAAGGTCGCGGCAGAGATCGCACCGCCGAAGCCCTCCAGCATCAGGTCCACCGTGTCCCGGCCTGTGGTGGTGACCCAGCCGATGCACAGACCGTGGCCGCGCGCCCGATCGAGCGTCTCGAGCACGCCGGGGCGCGGTGTCAGGCCTTCCGCCTGCACGATATCCCGGAAATTCGTCACCTTGCACCGGTGGATCGCCTCGGCATCGACGACGACACCGCGGCGCCGGGCCTCTGCCGCGATCCGCCGGGTGCCGCCGGGGTCCCGCAGCAATTCGCGGTATCGGTCCGGGCTCCAGGTCCAGTCGAGGCCGGCCTGCGCGAAGGCCGCGTTAAAGGCGCGGCGCTGAAGCTCGGAGGTCTCGGCGAGCGTTCCGATGGCGCCGAAAAACAGCGCTTCGGGGCGTGGTCGTGTCATGGGTCGGTGTCCTTCCGGCGGTGTCTCGCATGTCGGGATTGTGCCGCGCAACAGTTGGCCCGCGGACCGGCGATGGCCAGCCCGAGGCACGCCGCGCCACGGGCAGGGCTGGCCGTCCGGTCCCGGCCCGCAGCCACGGGAGGCGGGCACTGCGGTGGCGTTGCGAACGCCGCGCGGCCATGGCGGTGCGCCATGCATGCGCCGCCGGACGAAAACCGCGCCGCTCCGACGAGCCGTGCGCCCGAACAAAGTGTCGCGCTGGTCTGCGCGCGGCGGAACGCCATGTCGTCGCCTCCCGGCGTGCCCAGGCGCCGGCACAGGAGACTGCAGCGGAAGCGGGAGCGGACATGCCGAGACGAACCTCGCCACGGGGGGCGCAAGACATCCTCGATGCCGACGATCTCGAGGATCTCGTGAAGGACAAACGCGAGGGATGGCGGGCGACGGCGGCCAAGGCCCGGCGACGCCAGCGCCGCTACCAGAAGCTGTTGATGGCGCATCTGCCGCGTGAGGCTTCGGATGCCGCGGCCGACCCGGAGACCCTTGGCGGGCAGAGGAGTGACGGATGCCGATGACGGCGCGAGTGGAACTGAGCGGACTGGAGATCGCCGCGGATATCGGCACCTACGGCGCGGGCGACGTGGTCCCGCGGGCGCATCTGCTGGATCTGGCGCTGACGATCGGCCCCGACCTTGTGGTGATCCCCCAGGACGGGATGGCCCATGTCTTCGACTACGATCCGCTGGTCCGCCGCATCGACGCGCTGGCGCGCGACGGGCATTACGAAACGCAGGAGAGGTTGCTCACACGGATCGTGGAGGCTTGTGCGGCGCACGGGGAAATCCTTGCCGTGGATGCCAAGCTCTCCAAGACCCCGGTTCTGGGCGAGACGGGGCATCTGGGGGTGCGGATCGCGCTGGACGCGGCGGCGTTGGCGGCGTTCCGCACCCGCGGCGAGTAGGGTCTGCGGCCGACGCGCCGTGCCGCCCTGCCGCCCTGCCGCCCGCAACAGCTACCGCGCGAGCACCACGTCCTTGCGGATGTCGCGGCCGGTCTCGACCGCGTCGAGAAGATAGCCCGCCACATCGGCGCGGGATATCAGGCCGTTGCGCCATGTCGCCGGGTCGTCGAGGACGCGCACGCGCCCCGTTTTCGCGCCCTTGGTCAGGATCACGGGCCGCGCGATCGTCCAGTCGAGATCGCTTGCCATGATCAGCGCCTCCTGCCGGTCCTTGTCGGCGTAGGGACGCCCAAGCACGGCCTTGTGTCCGAGGCTTTCCAGCTTGCTCATGGCCGCCCGCGAGCGGCCGGCGCCGAACCCGGTCACGGCCACGAGCCGCCGGACGCCCGTGGATCTCATCGCCTCGAGCAGCACCTGCGTGGTCTCGGAGAACAGCGTCTCCTCCTCCCAGAGCATCGCGAGCCGCTCTCGAATGCCCAGCGCGTAGATGACCGCCCCTGCCCCGTCGAGCGCCCGCACGACATCGGCGGTCTTCAGCGCGTCGCCCGCCACGGGGGTGACGAGGTCCGTGGCGTCCAGACGGTCGGCGCCGCGCGCAAAGGCGCGCACGGGATGTCCGCGGGCCACGGCCTCGGCCACGGCGCAGGCGCCGATGCCGGAGGTCGCGCCCATGATCAGCGTCGGCAAGGTCAATTCAGCAGGTCCTCGTAAAGGCGGAAAAAGCTCCGGTGCGTGGCGCGATCCCTCGGGTTCGCGGCGTGCCGCCGAACCTCGTCGGACGTCTCGTCCCGCGTCCTGACGGCCGCCAGCAGCGTCGGGTCGGGCCGGTCGAGCCTGTGCGTCGTGGACGGTTGGAACCCGTCTGCAGATCTTCTCATCGTCGCCTCCGTGGCTGTGGGACATCCCGGTCCGGCGGCGTCGGAGCCGGGTGCCGGGCCATGGCGTCGCGCAGGCCCGGACGACCACGGTCACTGTCCGACCTGCCAGCGCCGAGCGGCAGCCCTGGCGCATGTGCTTCGACGGTCATGGCAACCGGACCGGTTCAAGTCACCTTCGAGGTAGCGCGCGTGTGCGAGGTTCAATGGCCGCGCGCGCCGTACCGGGACCGGACGTGGCGGACACCTGTTCGACGCCGCGCCGCGCCGCGTCCCGGCAAGATGGCCTTGCGCGGAGGACCGCTGCGCCCGGCGTCCAGGGTGCTCAGCCGCTGTCACATCGACGTGATGAGGTGGCTGACGCCTTGCCTGCCGCGCGACGCCGCTCATCTGGTGCGCGGTGGGTTGCGCCGACGACGGATGGAAACCGAGGGGCGGACGGCGCCGGATGTCAAACGCCGCGTGTCGCCGCAGGCCCCCCCCCACGCGCCGCGCGGCGGGGGGGCCGCAAAACCTCGGGCTTGGGGCTGGCGTGAGGCCGCCAGATGCATCATGTGTCGCTGCGCAGATGCCCCGGCCGACAAGCGGGACGGTGCCGGCCCGGCGCAGCCATGTCCTGCACCTGACATCCGGTCGCAGGGGCGCAATCACGTGGAGGACCCGCGAAGCGGCCTTGCGGACAAGGAGGCCGCCTGACCATGACCGACACGCTTCCAGCGCCCGTGCGCCAGTTCGCGCTGATCTGCATCTTCCTCGAACTGGCGGCGCTCGGCGGCCAGGTCGCCGGGCTGGGTGAGAGCCTGCGCAACCTCCTGATCACCTTCGGAGGCTTCTGGCCGGGCCTGCTCGGCGCGGTGGCGCCGCTCTATCCCGGGCAGGCCGTCGCCATGTTCGGGACCAGCGCCGTGCTGCATGGCGGTCCGCTTCACCTTGCGATGAACATGGTGGGCCTGCTCTGGCTCGGGCCGATCGTCGTGGCACGCGTGGGCGAGCGGGGCTTCTGGCCGATCGCGGGCCTGTCGGCGCTGGGCGCGGGGGCGCTCTACACCCTGATGGCGGGATCGAACGTGCCGATGGTCGGTGCCTCGGGCGTCCTGTTCGGCCTCCTTGGCACGGTCGCGGTCTGGATCGTGCTGGACCGGCACGCGCGGGGCCAGAGCCTGAAACCCTATTTCGGCCACGCCGTCGCGCTTCTCGGCCTCAACGTCGCGCTCACCGTTCTTGCGGGCGGTGCGGTCGCCTGGCAGGCGCATCTGGGCGGTTTTCTTGCGGGCGCCTCCTGCGCGCTCCTGACATGGCGGGGCGCGCGCGGCGCGGTGTAGGCCGCCAAGCACCGGACCGCATCGCACAGCGCCGGCCCTTCCGGGCCAGCGATGCAGGCCCCTCGGCGCCGCAGCAGGCGGGCCGTCAGGCGGTCTTGCGCGCCTCGCTTCCCGCGCCCTCGGTCGGGGCCAGCGCCTTCACCAGATCCGTCATGTCGAGCAGCCCGACGGCCTTGCCGCCATCCTTGACGAGGAACCGCTGCCCCACGTCGCCGCCGGTCAGGCGCAGCAAGTCCTCCAGCGTATCCTCGACGTCGACCTCGGCCGTCACGTTCGGCGCCGGGCCCTCGATCTCGCGCATCACCGACCGCGTGCGCAGCACCCGCGCGCGATTGATGTCCGAGATGAAATCCACGACGTAATCGTCCCTGGGATCGAGGAGAATGGCCTGCGGCTCGTCCTGCTGGACCACGTAGCCGTCCTTCAGGATCACGAGGTGATCGGCCAGTTTCAGCGCCTCGTCGAGGTCGTGGCTGATGAAGATGACGGTCTTGGCCAGCTCCTCCTGCAACTCGAGCAGCAGGTCCTGCATGTCCGTGCGGATCAGCGGGTCGAGCGCCGAAAAGGCCTCGTCCATCAGCATCACCGGCGCGTTCGAGGTCAGCGCGCGTGCAAGGCCCACGCGCTGCTGCATGCCGCCCGAGAGCGCGGACGGGTACTGGTCCCCCTGCCCGCCGAGACCCACGCGGTCGAGCCACTTGTCGGCCTCGCGGTCGCGCTCCTCCTGGGCCACGCCGCGTACCGCGAGCGCCAGCGCGGCGTTCTCGCGCACGGTCCTGTGCGGCAGAAGGGCGAAGTTCTGGAACACCATCGACATGCGCTCGCGCCGCATCTTCCGCAGATCGTCGGCGCCATAGGCCAGGATGTCCTCCCCGTCGAAGAGGATCTCGCCGGCGGTCGGTTCGATCAGCCGGTTGAGGTGGCGGATCAGCGTGGACTTGCCCGACCCGGACAGGCCCATGATGACGGTGATGTCGCCTTCCTTGATGTCGATATCGATGTCCCGCAGGCCGAGGACGTGGCCTTCCGCCTCGAACAGCTCGCGCTTGCCCATGCCGCCCTCGACCAGGTCGAGCGCGCGCTGCGGGTTGCCGCCGAAGATCTTGTAGAGGTTCCGGATCTCGATCTTGGTCGGCTTGCTGTCTCTTTTCCGTTTCATCACGCGCTCACCCCTTCTGCTGTGCGTTGATCCGCGCGAGCGACGCCTTGGTCGTCCGGTCGAGAATGATCGCGAGCAGCACGATCCCCAGCCCCGCGACCAGCCCCACGCCCAGTTCGAGATTGCGGATGCCGCGCAGGACCAGCACGCCCAGCCCCGGCGCCGAGACGAGCGAGGCGATCACCACCATCGCAAGGCTCATCATGATGGTCTGGTTCACGCCCGCCATGATGTTGGGCAGCGCCAGCGGCACCTGCACGCCGTAAAGCTTCTGCCGGTCGGTCATGCCGAAGGCGTCGGCCGCCTCGATCACCGCTCCGTCGACCATGCGGATGCCAAGATTGGTCAGACGGATCACCGGCACGATGGCGTAAAGGATGATGGCGATGCCGTAGAGCTTCGGCTCGGTCACGCTGAACAGGAAGATCAGGGGGATCAGGTAGACGAAGGGCGGCAGCGTCTGAAGCATGTCGAGGACCGGGATCGTCGCGTTCTGCATCCGGTCCGAGCGTGACATGGCGATGCCGATGGGCACGCCGATCAGCACGCATATGAAGGCGCAGACGAAGATGATCGCCAGCGTCTGCATGGCGTAGTCGTAATGGTCGATGAAGGCGAGCCCGCCGATCGACAGGCCCACGAAGGCCAGGAGCGACCAGCTGCGCGAGACCGCCCAGGTGATGAGCAGCAGCAACGGGATGACGATCCACCAGGGCGTGTTCAGGATACCGTAAAGCGCGCCATCGAGCGCCCAGGACAAGGGCTGCGTGATCGGGTCGAGCACATAGGACAGGGCGTCCTTAACACCGAGAAACCCGGCCTCGAGCCCGGCCGTCAATTCGCGCGATTGCGGGAACGCCGCGCAAGCGTCGTTCAGCGCGTCCATCGAGGGAAAGGGCAAGTCCCAGATCGATGGTGTGGTCTCGGCCCCGCCCGACGACGCGAGCAGGTCATCCATCGACATCGGCGCCGAGGCATCTGTCGCGGTTTCGCCGCACCATCCCCTCAACCCGAGCCAGTCGAAAACGAAATCGTATGTCGCCACTGTCCCCTCCAGCGTCCGTCAACGAGAAATGCGAGGCCCGGAGTGCCCGGGCCTCGCGTGAAAGGCATCGAGGACGATGCGTCAGCCCTGGTTGATGAGGGCGGAGAGGTTCTCGCGCGCGGCGTCGTTCAGCCATGCGCTCCAGGTGTCCTGGTAGTTGCGCAGGAAGTAGACGGCCGTCTCTTCCGCGCTGGCGTTGTTATCCGCCTGCCAGGCCAGAAGCGCGCTCATGGTGCCCGTTTCCCATTCCATGTTGGACAGGAACTCGACGATCTGGGGTTCACGCTCGGCCAGATCGCTCGTCACCGAGGTCAGGATCGGCGCGGCCGGGAAGTCCGACACGCCCGGATTCGGTGCGTCGGGGTTCTGGTTGTTGGCATGGACATCCATGTCCACACCGCCCAGATCCACGCGGGTCATGTCGTATTGACCGAGCGGCACGGTCGGACCCCAGTAGTAGCCGAGCCACGGCTCCTGGTTCTGGTAGGCCGAGGCCATGGACGTCGACAGCGTCTCGCCCGAGCCATGGTTGAACACCTCCAGACCGCTGCTTTCGAGGTCCATGGCGCGGATCAGGTTGTCATTCACGATCCGGCAGCCCCAGCCGTCGGGGCAGTTGTTGAACGTCCCGCCCACGAGGTCGGGGTTCTCGAGAATGCCTTCGATGGTGGTCAGTTCGGGATGCTCCTCGGCGAGGTAGGTGGGGATCCACCAGCCCTCGACACCGCCCGGCTCGAGCACTTCGTTGACGCGCTCGACGCGGCCCTGCTCCTCGAGGCGCTGATAGGCCGCGCCGGTGGAGTTCAGCCACAGTTCGGTGACGATGTCGGGCTCGCCATTTTCCGAAACCGAGGTCACGGCCGGCACCGTGTCCGACGGCACGACCGCGACCTCGCAGCCATAGCCGTTTTCCATCAGGAAGGCGGCGGTTGCCGTCACGACCTGCGCGGACGCCCAGTTCATTTCGGTGATGGATACCTCGCCACACTGGTCCTGTGCGTGGCCCATGTCGGGCATGGCAACCATGAGAGGGGCCGAGAGTGCTGTGGCACCAAGGATCGTGGCAATACGGGTCATGGGACCTCCTGTCTGTCTGACGTCGTGGATCAAAACTCTGATCGACGCTGGTTGATTTTCTCGCCGCCCGCGCGCACCGCCGGGGGCGGCGCCGCTGCGGGGGTCACGCCGCGGTTGCGGCGCATGGCCAACGCACCCGGTCGACGGCCTTTCCGGCCGGTGGCGCGCTTCGCCTAATTAGCATCGGGGGAGAACGCGTCAGATCAACCGCCGCGTCCGGGTTGACACGGACAGAGCCTTGACTCGGAAGCAAAACTTTTCCGGTTTTTTCCTGTCCCGGTCGGTCGAGGCGCGTCCAGTCCTGCCGTGTTTTCGATTTTCCCTTCGAAACCACGTGCAAGATGCAGCGCGATATGCAGGACCACCGAAGCAGGGGTGGCGTGCCGCGCGCCGTGCCATCCCCTGCCCGGAGATGCCCGCAAAACGGCCACCACCTGCCTTGCACGACCCATGACCGGAGCGATCCGACGCGCGCGTCACCCGTCCGGGGATCTTGCGCGCGTTGCGCCCATCTCCATCGCGACCGCCCGCGTTTCGGCCAACCGCTTCGGCTGCCCGTCCGTACCGGATGGCCCGCGCCCCGACCCGGGCCGGCCGGATGCGGCCCGGCACGCCCCCCCTTCCCATGAAAAAGTTTGATTAATCAGCAGGGAAATGTGACCGTACCCGTGTCGCGCCCAACAGGACTGGATTTTTCGATGCCGCTTCGCCTTCGGCTTGCCGGCCCGGTCATCCTGGCGACGATCCTCATTGCAGCGCCGCTCGCGCAGGCGGCACCCCAGTCCCATCTCGTGGCCGCCGCCACGCCGGTGCAGGAGAATTCGGTGGTCGGCACCTTCCGTGTCGGCGACCGCGATGGCCTCGATGACGCCGCGCTTGACGGCGACCGCCCGGTGCCTGCGTCCCGGCTCCCGCCGGGCCCTGCCGCACGCGGCCCGCATGACGACGGTCAGGTTGACCTGACCGTTTACCCGCCGCGGGGCAGAAGCCCCGCGAAACTCCCCCCGTGTCCCATGGGACGCGCAGCCCAAAGGACGGCATGACCATGCTCAAGACCCTGAAATCGACATACGCCATGGCCGCGGTGGCACTGGCCGCCGCCGTCACGGCCCCCACCGCGGCGGATGCGCAGGAGAAGTATATCGGCGAGATCTTCATGGGCGGCTGGAACTTCTGTCCGCGCAATTCGGCGCCGCTGGACGGCCAGTTGCTGTCCATCGCCCAGAACAGCGCCCTCTTTTCCCTTCTGGGCACGCAATATGGCGGCGACGGCCGCACGACCTTCGGCCTGCCCGACATGCGCGGGCGGTTCGCCATGCATCCGGGGGCAGGTCCGGGCCTCTCGCCCCGCCAGCAGGGTCAGCAGGGCGGAACCGAGACCAACACGCTCACGGTCGACCAGTTGCCCGCGCATGGCCACACGCTGAACGGCACGAGCGCGGCGGCCAACACGCCAAGCCCGGCGGGCAACCTGCCGGCCACCACCGGACGCGACTCCTCCTATGCCAGCGGATCGGCGGACGCGGCGATGGCGGCGGGCGCGATCGGCAATACCGGGGGTGGCCAGGCGGTGAACAACATGCCCCCCTTCAACGTCGTGATCTGGTGCATCGCGGTCCAGGGCATCTTCCCGTCGCGCAGCTAGTCGGACCAAAGGCCGCTCCGCCGGTCGGAACACGGCCTGCAACCGGAGCGCCGGCGCCACCCGGGCCGCCGGCGTCCTGTTCCTGCGTCGATGGGAGAGCGGTGCGGCACCCGCGGATGTCCCGCCCGTGAGGGCGACCCGACATCGCTTCCGGGGTCAACGCCACGCATCCGCGCCCTGCCCGTTACACGCGACGGCCGCGAACAGGATGCGCGAGCCCATCTCCGTCACGCGCGCCAGGCACGCAATCGGGCTCCGCGGGGCTCACGGGCGTTCCATGGCGCGCATTCTTGCCGGTGTGAAAGACCGGGCCGGCTCGTGCATCCGCGGGATGCAGGCGACCGGGCCTTTCGGGATCGGCCGGCATGTCCCGCGGGCGCACCTGACGTTTCGCGCAGATCGGCGCATGGAGCGTCGCCGGCGCACCACGCGTCCGGTCTTCGCAACGTGGAAAACGGTGGTGCCAAGGCGACGGAAGTGGCGGGCATGGCCTGAGCGCAGAGGCCTTGTGCGGCGAGGGGACTGTGGTCTGCCTGCGTCACCGGCGTGGCTTGCCGGGGCCTGAGTGCCACCGGACATGCCGGCGCAGGACAGGGCCGCGCGGCCAGGCGCATCGGCAGAAAGCTGCCCCCGCCTCTGGCCGCTGGCGTGACCCGGCCGGCGGCGGCGCAGGTCGCAGATGGCCCCGCCACGACTGGCCCGTCGCACGCTGTTCCATGGCTGCCGAGCCGCCCGCACATCCCGCAGATGACGTGCCCCCCCGGATTGTTCGCCGTCAATGCGGTCCCCCTCGCGGGCACCGACCATCGCTGCGGGACGAGATGTCCCGCTCTTGCAACGATGGAGATCGCCATGCGCACATGGAACAGCCTTCTTCGACTTCTCACCGCGTCTGCCGCACTCGGAACGGCGCTTGGCCTGGCAAGCTCTGCCTTCGCAGACGAGACCGGCCAGCAGGAATACATGGTCGCCTGTGCGTCCTGCCACGGCGAGAGCGCGATGGGCAACGGACCGATGACCCGGTACCTCAATATCGAAACGCCCAACCTGACGACACTCGCGGCCGAGAACGACGGGGTGTTTCCGCTTCTCGGGGTGATCCAGGTGATCGACGGCCGGACGGGGGTCGGGCCGCATGGCACCGCCATGCCGGTATGGGGGGACCGTTTCATGGCCAGCGCCATCGCGGACGGGCCCTACGCCGCCGAAATCGTGGTGCGGGGGCGCGTCCTGTCGCTGGCGAGGTACCTGGAGTCGATCCAGCAATGACGACCGCCCGCGCCCGGCCGGAGGCGGACGCTCGCGGCGGGCGGAGCGCTCGGGCCGTGGCCCCTCGGTCCGGCCGCGGCTTGCGCGATCTCCCGGTATCTGGGCGCCGGGTCGCGCAATGGGCGGCCGGTGTCGCATGTTGCGCGACCCTCGGGGCCTCGCGGCGACCGGACATGCACCTCGGCAAGACGGAGGCCTGACCATGCGTCCTTTCACATTCTGCACGATCTTCGCGATCATGTGGCTCGTCGCGGCCTGCGAGGAGCCGGATCCGGGGGCGGGCGGCGCGTCCTACCCGGTTTCGGGGGCGCCCTGTTCCCCGGACGACCCGGTTCACGACCTCGGGCACTCGAACTGCATGCCGCCCGGCTGACACCACGGCAGCGGACGGACCGGGGCGCGGTGACTGCGCCCCGGCCCCGCCCGGATGGACAACCGAGGCGAGGACGGAGGCCGCGCGGAGCCGGCCCTACCCGGCGAAGGCGGGCAAGCGCCGCGCGGCCGCGGCCACCGCCTCGGGCGTCGCATCGGCATCCAGGCGGTGCCAGCCGAGGCTGCCGACATCCCGCGCCAGCTGGCGCCGCAGGACATCCGCATCGGCGTCCGAGGCATCGCCCCGCCGGGCCCGCACGCGCGCCTCCAGCACGGGCGCGGGTGCCTCCAGCCACAGCCCGTGGAACGGTACGGCGGCGCGGTGCGCCACGTCCTCGGCCGCCATCCGCAGGCGCGGGTCGATGAAGGTGGCGTCGAGCATCACCGACTGGCCCGCCGCCAGAAGCGTCTCCGCCCGCTGGAACATGGCGCGATAGACCGCGTCCCGCCGCTCCGGCGCATAGGCTGCGGGGTCGAGCCGCGTCTGCGCATCTCGGCCCGCCTTCCGCTCGGCGTCCGAACTCAGCAGGACCGCGCCCGGCCACGCACCGAGGCTCGGGGCAAGATCGCGGGCCAGCACGCTCTTGCCACTGCCCGAAAGCCCGCCGATCGCGACGAGGCGGGGTGGCGCGGGTTCCAGCACCCCGCAGGCGAGGTCGAGATAGGCCGCCACCTCCTCGGCCGAGCGGCCGGGCTGTCCGCGTGCCGCATCGGTCTGCAGAAGCACCATGGCCCGGATCGCGGCGCGCACCGACAGGAAGAGAGGCAGCGCGACGAGGCCCGCATCCTCCCGGCCCCGCGCCGCGCGCAGCCAGGCGTCGAGCACCCGGCAGGCCTGCCGGCGCAGCCCCCGGTGGCACAGGTCCATCACCAGGAACGCGACGTCGTAAAGCACGTCGCAGGTGCCCAGCGTCTCGTCGAATTCCAGCGCGTCGTAGAGCACGGGGGCGCCCTCGAGCACGACGATGTTGCGCAGGTGCAGATCGCCATGGGCGCGGCGCACGTGCCCCGCCGCGCCGCGGGCGTCGAGGGGCGGCCCCACCGCCACGAGCCGTGCCGTCGCCGCCTGCCGCCACTGCGCGATACGCGCCGTGCCCGCGGCACCGGAAAACGCGCCCAGGACGCGGTCCAGCTCGGCGAGGATCTCCGCCATCAGGTCCCGGCCGGAGCGGCGGATCACCGGCGCGCGGGCGTGGTACTCCGCGATCGCCGTTCCGATCCCGGTCGCGAGCCGGTCATCGAGCGCGCCTGACGCCGCGATCCGCGTCAACTCGGCCTCCGCCGGAAAGCGCCACATCCGCAGGACCCAGTCCACGACCTCGCCCGTGCCGTCCAGCGCGAAGCCCTGCGCGTTTTGCGTGACCGGCAGCATGTCGCGATAGATCTGCGGCGCCGAGGGCCGGTTGAGTTCCAGTTCACGCGCGATCATGGCCTTGCGCTGCGCGACGCTGCCCAGGTCCATGTAATCGTAGGTGACGGCCCGCTTCAGCTTCAGCGCCGTGTCGCCGGCGAGGAACACGTAGGCGCCGTGCGTCTCGATCACCTCGACCGGCCCGCCGCAGGGAAAGGCGGCGCCGGAGGCGAGGAAGGCGACGGTCTGCGATTGGCTCATGTGCCCCCCGGGGTTGCTGCTGCGTCAGTCTGCGCAGCAGGATCCGCGCCACAATGATCGGTATCAAGCCCGCAGACGACCCCGGGATTGATCGCGCTCAAGGACCGCGTCCGGCCACCGAGGCATGCTGCGCGGAACGCAGACGGAAAGCGGAGGGCCGGCATGTTCACGGATCGACGGGACGCGGGACGCAAGCTCATGGCCGCGCTGCCGCCGCTCGACCCCGAGCGGACGGTGATCGTGGCGCTTCCACGGGGCGGCCTGCCCGTCGCGGAGGTCATCTGCGACGCGCTCGGCGCCCCGCTCGACATCGCGCTGGTGCGCAAGGTGGGCCTGCCGGGCCAGCCGGAACTGGCGCTCGCCGCGGTCACCGACGGGGACGAACCGAGGATCACCGTGAACGAGGACGTGGCCCGGATGGCGGGCATCGACGCGGCCGAGATCCGCAGGCTCGCCGAACGCGAATTGCCCGAGATCCACCGCCGCCGCGCGCTCTATCTCGGCGGGCGTGCGTCCGAGCCGCTGCGGGGGCGGAGTGTGGTGGTCGTCGATGACGGCGTCGCGACGGGCGCCACGCTGCGTGCCGCGCTGCGCCTGATCCGCGACGCGCAGCCCGCGCGCCTGATCGTGGCGGTGCCCGTGGGGCCGGCGGAAACGATCGGGCAGATCGAGGCGGAGTGCGACAGCGTGATCTGCCTCGAACGCCCTGTGCCCTTCCGGGCCGTGGGCCTGCATTACGACGATTTCGCACAGGTCGACGATGCGGAGGTCGCCCGCATCATGGCGCGCCAGGCGCAGCGAGACGGGCAACGACGCGGGCACGGCGCCGAGACACGCACGCGCTGCGGGGACTGACGCCGCCTGCAAGGCATGCGCGACACCTGACGCCACCCGCAACGGGTTGCCGGCCTTCCGACCTCAGGCTCGCATCAGTCCCAGAGCTCCTGGATGGGCTTGCGCATGGCACGCTTGACCTGATCGAACTCGCCCATGGACACGTGGCGCCGCAAAAGGTCGAACACGGCCGCCACGGCGCGCTCGGGGTCGTCCAGCGGATCCTTCTGGAACCGGGCCGTGACGCGGGCCAGCAGATCGGCCTTGCTGCGCGCCGTGGCGGGCGTGCGGGACGGATCCCAGCCGTCGTAGAAGACACCGCGCACCAGCACGGGCAATTGCGCGGCAAGGTCCGCCGCCTCGTCCACGGTCAGGAAATCGCGCACCGCGTGCAGCGTTTCGCACAGCAGCAGATAGGCGCGCGGCTTCTGCCAGCCCAGGTCGTCGCACAGCTCGTTCAGCCATTCGGCAAAGACCTGCGGGGCGTGATCGAGGGTCGAAATTCCGGTTACGGCCATGGCGGCACCTGCGTTGCGGACAAGTTCCCATGACAGATCGCGCAACCGCCGCGCGGGTGCATTGACGTCCATCAATGAGGCGGCCCGCGCGCGGCCGTAGACTGTGCATGGCAACTCTGGGAGAGGGAGATCCGAGCATGGAGATCGCCGCGGCAATGCACCGCCACGCGGACTGGGCCAGCGCCGACATGCCCGTCAGCGAGGTGGCGAAGATGATGCAGAAGGACGACATCGGCGCGGTTCCCGTCGGCAAGGACGACAAGCTGATCGGCATGGTCACCGACCGGGATATCGCGCTGCGCGTGGTGGCGGCCGGCCGCGACCCGGCCCGGACCACGGCCGAGGAGATCATGACCACGGGCATCGTCTATTGCCGGACGACCGAGACGGTCGAGGACGCCATCCACCTGATGGACCAGAAGAAGATCCGCCGCCTGCCGGTGATCGACGACAACAAGCGGCTCGTGGGGATGCTGAGCCTCGGCGACATCTCTCACGCGGTCAGCCGCGAATTGTCGGGCGAGCTTCTGCACGCGGTGACGGATCATCACGCCTGAGCGGCGACGCGGGGCCGAAAGGAAGGGCAACGGGCATGGAAACCCAACCGATCCTGTCTTACCACAATATCGACGCCTCACCGGCCGTCGATGATCTCGTGCATCGGCGCCTCGCCAGGCTCGAGCAGCGCGAGGCGCGCATCACCGGCTGCGACGTGACCCTCGAGGCGCCGCAGAAGCGCAAGCGCCACGGGCGCGTCTTCCGCGTCAGGCTGAACCTTCACATGCCGGGCCCGGATCTCTCGATCTCGCGCGAAGTCGCGCAGGGCAGCGCCCAGGACGACCTCATGCTGGCCGTGAACCGGGCGTTCTCCGCCGCAGAAACGGCATTGAAGAAACGCAAGAAGACGATGGCCGGCATCGAGGTCAAGCATCACCCCCCGGTGCTGCACGGCCTGATCGAGGAGTTCGAGCCCGAACTTGGCCATGGCTGGCTGCGCGCCGATGACGGGCGCCGCGTCTATTTCCAGCGCGACAGCCTGACATCGGACGACTGGGACAGGCTGTCGAAAGGCAGCCGATTGCGGTTTCGCGAGACCGAGGGCGACAAGGGGCCCTTCGCCGTCTCCGTCTCGCTGGCCGAACGAGGTGCGCGACATGGATGAAACGGAAAAGCACGAGAGCACCGCCGTCATCCGGGTGCCGGAGGCGGTCGGGGTCTTCGACACGGTGGAGACGTTGCAGGCGGCGATCTACGACCTGATGATCGCGGGCTTCAGCCGCCACGACATCAGCCTTCTGGCCGAAGACAAGGCCATCGAGGAAAAGCTCGGCCAGCGCTTCTGGCGCTCGGACGACCTGGAGGACGACCCGCGAACGCCGCGGGCCGCCTTTGTCTCCGAAGAGGCCATCGGCGAGCTTGAAGGCGCCATCGCCGGCGGGTTCTTCTTCATCGGCTCCTACGTGGCGATGGCCGCGCTGCTGACCCCCGCAAGCACGCTGGCGGCGTCCATCGCGGCCATCGCCATCGGCGGCGGGCCCGCCGCGGTGATCGGCGCGCTTCTGGCCAGGCGCGTGGGCCGGCATCACAAGGACTACTACGCCGAACAGGTGAAGCATGGCGGGCTGCTGCTGTGGGTCCGCACCCGGGACGCGGAGCGGCAAAGGCTCGCGCAGGACATCATGCGCGGCCATTCCGGCCGCGACGTGCATGTGCATGACTGGAGCACCTGATCTGCGCCATCCGCGCCCCGTGCGTGCCTGAGGGCGCGCGGGGTGATCGGCCGTCGGGTGGTGCTCAGCGCGCGGGGCTCATGGCCCCGATCAGATCGCGCAGACGCGGGACGGCCGTCACCTCGTCCTCGCCGGCCCGCTCGGCCAGCGCCCCCAGATCCCGCAAGAACACCCGGTCCGGCCCGAGCAGGTCGATCACCCCCTCGTCGGCGAGCGCATGGAACGCGCGCGAGAGCGATTCCGGCCGCGTGCCGAGAAGATGCGCGAGATCCGTCCGGCTGATCGGGATCCTGACCTCGATACCGTCGCCTTTCGCCTGGACAAGATGATCCACGGCGGCGAAACGCGAACAGATCAGGATCAGGAACCCGCACAGCCGGCTGGTGATCTTCTGGTTCGACAGGATGATCATCCAGTCGCGCGCCCGGTCCAGTTCGTTGAGCACGTTCAGCAGGACGGCGCGATCCAGCTCGGGCGAGCGCATCAGGAGCGCCTCGAACGGGGCCCGCGGGAAGACGCAGACCTCGGCATCGGTCGCCGCCTCGATCGAGAACTCGACCGCACCGTCGAACACGCGCCCGAACATGTCGCCCTCGACCAGGAGGCCGACGACATGCTGCCGGCCATCGGCCAGCGTCTTCTGCATGCGCAGGATGCCGGATCGAACCGTGCCGACGAAATCCGTGACGGTGGCTTCCTCGAGCACCGCCCGGCCCGCGCAATACCGCCTGACGCGACAGAGCCGGTCCAGCTCGGCCCGCGTTTCGGCAGGCACGTCGCGAAACGGGGATGACCCGGTCGAACAAGGTCGCACCGTCTTGTCAGGGTTCGTCATGTTTCCGCCCGCTTTACCGTCCGGCCCCGAGGGCGGAAAAATGTTGATAGTATAGATAGTACACGAAAACAATGATCCGTGAAACGGGCCGGCTGGTACCGAGCGACGTTTTGCCCGCCGCGGGGCCGCGTTGACAGCTGTCAATGACCGCAGCCCCCGAGTCGCGCTGTGATGACGGCACTTCATATGCCGTGGGAGGGGGATGTGGCGCGGAGAAAAACCTGGGCACTCGTGACCGACGGCGTACACGCGCGCATTCTGCGCGGGTTGGAAGACGGCGACGCCGAGGCGCCGATCGAGATCGTGAGCAAGGCCCCGTCGACCCATCTGCGCGATCTTCTGAGCGACAAGGCGGGGCGCAGCTTCGCCTCGACGCAGACGGGCCAGCGCTCGGCGATGGAGCCCGGATCGGACCCCGTCCTGCGCGACATGCAGGATTTCGCGGCCGAGACCCTGGCCGTGCTGGTGCGCCATGCCCGCTCCGGCCACATGACGCATCTGGCGATTTTCGCGGCGCCGAAGATGCTGGGCATCCTGCGCAAGGAGATGCCGGCCGCGCTGCGCGACGCGGTGATCCTCGAGAAGGATCTCAACCTGATGAACCTCTCCGAGGATGATCTGCGCGCGCATGTGATCGCCGCGGTGCGCGCGGAGCCGATGACATGAGCCGGCATTTCAGGCCGACGGAGTCCGGGCGCGATGCGGCGCGGGGCGCGCCCTACGCCATGGCGGAGCGCTGCCGGTTCTGCGCCATGCGCGGCGCGGCCCTGTGCCGGGCCATGGCGGAGACGCGCCCCTCGCTGAGCAGCGTCCCGACCGTCCGGCGATTTTCCAAGGGACAGGTGATCTTCGAACACGGCGCGGCCCCGGGGCTCGGCGTGATGACGCGCGGCTACGCGCGTCGCTCGACGATGCGGGTCGACGGCAAGCGCATCCTGCTGGAACTTGCCGTGCCCGGGGACATCCTGACCGGCCTGCCCGGCCACGGGTTCGCCTGCGATCTCGAGGCCGCCACCGAGGTCGAGATCTGTTTCTACGACAGCGGCGCGCTGCAATGGATCATGGCGCACAACCATCGCGCCGCCTCGCAGCTTCTGCGCGAAGTGGAGGACCAGCACCACCGCCAGCTGGACGCGCTCTGGCAGTATGGCGGGCTTACCAGCCGCGAGCGGATCATCGCCTTTCTCGTGGCCGCGACCGCCTTCATGCCGGTCGAGACCCTTCCGGGTGGTGGCCTCGTGCTGAGCATGGAGATCGACCGGCGCGACTGGGCGGACCTGACCAACACGGCCGTCGAGACCATCAGCCGGACGCTGCGCTACCTCGAGGAAAAGCGTCTTGTCACCGCGCTTTCGCCCTACCGCTTCAGGATCACCGATCTGACGCGCCTCGCCATCATCGCGGGCGTCGACATGCCCCGGCCGAGGCCATCCGGGCCGGGCGTATCGACCCTGCGGGCGCCCGGACCGGACGCAACGCACGGCGCGGAGCGGCTGACCGCCGTCAATGCGGGGCGCAGGCCGGCTCCGTAGGTTGGCCGCCGTGCATTTCCCCTGCCCCCGCCAAGGCGCGGAGATACCAGAAGGAGACCCGAAGATGTCCAGGAAGAAATCCGAGGTTGACGTTCACAAGGACGCGGCGCCGGCGGCGCCCGAGGGCTGGCCGCCGATGCAGTCGCTCCGGCACGAGATCGACCGGCTGTTCGACGATTTCGGCTCGGGGCTCTGGCACCATCCGATGTCGCGCCGGGTGCAGGGCTGGCTGCCGAGGGGGGACGACTGGGCGCTGCGGCCGGCCACCGAGGTGGTGGATTGCAACGGCGAGTACAGGATCACAGCCGAACTGCCCGGAATGACCGCCGACGACATCTCCATCAAGCTCACGGACGGCACGATCACCATTCGTGGCGAGAAGTCCGAGGAGAAGAAGGAGGAAAAGGAGGATTACCTCCTGAGCGAGCGCCGCTACGGCGCGTTCCAGCGCAGCCTCGCGCTTCCCTCGGGCGTCGATACCGACGCGATCTCGGCCGATTTCGCGAACGGCGTTCTGACCGTGACGCTGCCGAAAACGCCCGAAGCCAAGCAGAAGGAACGCAAGGTCGAGATCAAGCCCGCAGCCTGAACGCGCGGCGCGCTTGCCCCTGTTCGCGCCGCCGATCCCCGGTGCGGCGCGTCCCGGCCCCGGCAGTCTGCAGTTCCATCCAATCCGGACTGCCGGGGCCAATTCCCGCCCTGCCCGACCGGCGGAAGGCAGAGATCACGGTCGACGCCGCGGCCCAAGCCGCCGGCGATGCGGTGGGTTTGGCCCCGTGACGCAGGACCGATCCGACAGAAGATGCATGGCAGGCCGTCGCGCGCATTCCGGCGCGGCGCTGCGGCAACGACAACCCGGTCGTGACCGACTGCGCCAAGACCCGCATCGCCGGGCGCGGATCGGCAGATTGCGCGCGCCCGTGTCCGCAGCCGGTTGCGCCGGAGCGCCGGTCATTGCAAAGCCGGCCGCGCACACGGGTGCACGGGCGGGCGCCGAAGCGACAGGCTGACCAGGCGCGACGGCACCTCGGGGCAGAGCACGATCCTGTACAAGATTCAAGTGCCACGGGACGCCCGCCCGGCGCGACACCGTTCGTCACGCACATGCAAGGACGACGAGGAACGGAGCGCCGCAGCGACGGATGCCATCGCCGGTCCATGGAACGAGACGAACGCCCGCGGCGATAGCCCGGTTACGCAGCCCGTGACAGGAGGCCGCCGAAGCGATGTCGCGCGCAAAAGCGCCGCGCGACGCGACGATGCTCGCGCGCAAGCCCGCATCGGGATCTGCGCCTTGCGGTCGAACCGCGGCGGGCCCGGCCGTGCGGGCCGCCCGCACGCGTCCCCGCGGGCTTCGACTGGCGGCGCGTGCCCGGCCCATCGCCGCGCCAAAAGGCAACGGCGAGGGATCACGTCCTCACTGCACCGCGAGGTGATCTATGACCTTCGTCACGCCGGGCGCCGCCCAGGCCGCGCGCTCGGCGCATTTGCGCTCGCCCAGGTACCGCACCTTGCCCTCGAGCGTCACCGTGCCGTCCTCCACCGCCACGCGGATGCCCGAGGCATCGAGTTCCGCGTCGCGCAGGAGCGCCTTCCTGATCCGGTCGGACACGTCCTCGGCCTTGACCAGGGGCTTGACCTCGAGGCGGTTGTCGATGCCCGTCACGCCCGTGAGATGGCAGATGGCACGCTCGGCCGCGTCGGACTGATAGCGCCACTCGACCTCGCCCTCCAGGGTGACGCGCCCGGTCTTGACGGTGACATGCACCTTGTCCTCCGGCACCGAGGTGTTCCATTTCAGCGTGTTGGCGACCCGTTTGGCGACCTCGTCATCGGCGGTGACGTGCATGCCGATCGGGCGCACCTCGATCTCGTCCGCGATCGCCCGCACGCCCAGCACCGTCTCCACGATCTCCAGCGCCGTGATCTTTTCGCTCAGGCTGCGTACATGGCCGGTGAGGGTCACCACGCCCTGATCGACGGCGATCCCGATATCGGCGGCATCGATGCTCGGCTCGAAGTCGAGCTCTTCGATGATGTCCAGTCTCAATTGCTTGTCGGTCATCTTCACCTCCGTCCATGACGAACGCGGGACAGTCTGCCGCGCCGCCCCGGCCCCGGCATTGACCGCGAGCAACGGGCGCGGCCGACAGGGCGCCCGACCGCGACAGGCTACCGCGAACACAGGCCGCGATGCCTGTCCTCGACCCCCGAGCCGTTGCGCAGGTAGTCGCCGATCCAGTCGCAGGCCCGGTCGACCAGATCCCCAAGGCTCTCGAGCCGGCACTGGTGCAGGCTGCCATCGTTGGCCACCATCGTCATCAGGGTGCCGGACGGGTCGAAGGCCAAGTCGAAGACCTGCCCCTGCCGGCCGGAGGCGCAGGCCTGCAACATCTGGCGGCTGTCGACGTTCCAGATCCTTGCGGTCCCGTCCAGCCCGGCGGTCGCGATGACCTCTCCGTCGGGGCTGAAGGCGGCAATCGTCGCCCCGTTCAGGAAATTGGGGAAGGCATGAAGCTCTCCGCCTTCGCCATCCCAGAGCCTCACATATCCGTCGCGGCCGGCGGTGGCGAACTCCCGCGATGCGGGGCGGAACACGAGACCCAGCGTGGGCGGCGGGAACCGGAAGACCTCGGTCCCGGCTCCGTCCCGGACCGTCGCCCCGCCGGCGCCGTTCAACGTGGCGAAAAACGCTCCGTCGCCACTGCGCACGACGCGCCAGATGCCCGGATCGAGCGGCGGTGTCGTGGATTGGACCACGCCGGCCGCGTCCCGGAACACCACGCTGTCGCCGAGCAGGGAGGCGAACCAGAAATCGCCGTTCTCGAGAAACCCTGCGCCCAGGGTTTCACGCCATGCCGGCTGCGACCGAAGCGAAACCTCTCCATCCGCATCGAGCAGCAGGGCCGACCGGTCGCGCAGGATGGCGGCGAACCGACCGTCGAAACCGGACGCAAGCCTCGGGACGTAGTTTCCGGTCGGCGCGGGGATATCCCGCATCGGCGCGCCGTCGCTCGACAGCAGACGGATGTGCCCGTCCCGGTCGGCCGTCGCGATGCGGTCGCGCGAGAGGGCGACGGCCATGGCCTGGGCGGCGGGAATTTCCACGCTGACGGTTTTCGGCCGCAAGTCCCAAAGCCGCACCGTGCCATCCCGGCCACCCGTCAGCAGGCCATAGCCGTCCGGTGCGAATGTCCAGCTGTCGATCCAGCCTTGCCGCGTGTCGAGGCTCAGCGGCTCGGAAAAGGCCGGGTGCCACACGGAGAGGATATCGTCCCCCTCGAAGACCGCGTCGACATTCTCGCGGCTGCGGCGCTCGGAGGGCATTTCGAATTCGACCTGCGCGGTCACGGGGTCACGCACCGGCGCGCCATCGAGGGTCCACCAGCTGGTCGTGTCGCGCCATGACGTCGCCAGCAGGGTGCCGCCGGCGGCGAAATCCACGTAATACGCCCAATCCCTCGGCCCGTCCCTGACGATGCGGCCCTCGCCGGTGTCCAGATCCCAGACCGTGAGGCGGGTTTCGCTGTCGGGCGTGATGCTCCCGTCGGGCGTGGTGGTGGCATAGACCATCGCCACGCGGTCGAACCGGTCGTCGAAGCTTGCGCTCGAGACCCAGATGTCGGCCGAACCGGGGCGGATCGTCTTCAGAAGCGCGCCGCTTCTCGACCAGAGCGCGATCGTACCCTCGGTGTCGACGGCGCCGAACCGCGCGCCATCGGGGCTCGCGGCGACGGCAATCACCCGGCCGTCCAGGGCGTCCAGTCGATTGCGCTCCCAGACGCCGGAAATGGCTCGGCGCAGTGTCTCGGTCGCGCGATCGCGCAACACCGGCGGAATGTCCGGCATGGCCTCGATCTTCGTGGCGGCCTCGAGGCCATCCACCAGCGCGGCCAGCCCGTCGCGATCGTCGCTGCCGGGCAGTTGCGCGGCGGAGGCCGAGACCAGGGCCTCGATCTGGCCAAGCTCCGCGCGGCGGCGCTCCGCGTCGGCCCGCTCGCGCTGCACCTCGGCCTGGGCCGCGCTGTCCTGCGCGGCGCGTTGCGCCGCGCGCGCCGCATCCGCCGCCGCATCGGCTGCGGCCTTGGACTCGGCAAGATCGTCATTCGTCGCGGCCAGAAGGTCGTTCGTCGCGGTGAGCCGGCCGTTGCTGATCGCGGCCGAAATGGCTGCGGCGCCGGCGACCACGAGCAGCAGAAGCGACACGAGAAGGCCCGCGCGGGTCGCCCGCATCCGTCGCCGCGCCTCGCTGGCCTGTGCGGTCTCGGCCGCGGCGATGCGGCGGGCATCGGCCAGTTCCCTGTCGCGCCGCGCGGTTTCCGCCGCGTGGCAGGCGTCGAGATAGGCGCCCTGCGCGCCGGACAGGCGCGCCGCGAAATCGGCGCGCCGGCGCAGGCGTTCGGCATCCTCCAGCCGGCCGCCCGAATGGGCCAGCCAGGCGTCGGCCGCGCCATGCTCCTGCCAGTCGCTCGCCGCGCGCTCGACGCCATCGAGCACCAGGAGATCGCGCGCGTCCTCCTGCAGCCAGGTCTCCATCAGCGTCCATTGCCGCAGCAGTGCCTCGTGGGCCGGCTCGACCGTGCGTTCCTGCATGCCCGGCGAGAGGTCGGTCGTCAGAAGACGCGCCTCCACGAGGCGCTCGACGAGCGCGCGCGCGTCTTCGGGGATCTCCGACATGCGCGCCACACGGCGGCGCGGCGTGCGCGTCTCGGGGTCGATGGCGGCCAGCGCCGGGATCATCGCGCGCCGCAGAAGTGCCGCGCGCGCGTCGGGATCGCGCGGGATCGCGGGCGCGCGCTCGGGTTCGGCGAAAGCGGCGGCGACCGCGCCCTCGATGGCGCCGCGTATGCCGCCGAGGCCCTGTTCCGCGCTTTCGTATTCCGCAAGCGTCAGCTTGCCGTCGGCGCCGTAGTCGCGCCAGAGCCGCTCGAGGATGAAGGCGCAGAGCGGCATGACATCCGCCGACGCCCCCTGCTGCAGGTCCTTCAGAAGCCGGGCGACAAGGGCAGGATCGATCGTCAGCCTCCGGTCGGTCAGCGTGCTTTCGGTGACGCGCCGCGCCGGTCCCTCGATGATCGAACCCAGCCGCCCGATCGGGATCGGCGCGAGGCCGAAGATGTGCTGGGCCATCCCCTCGAACTCGGCGGCCGTCTGCAGCGGTTCGTAATCGTCGGTGCGGATGGTGAAGACGACGACGAGACGCAGCGACCGCGACCGGATGACCGTCGACAGAAGCCCCAGGAGCCGCCTGCCCTGCTCGCGCCCGGCGGACTGGAAAAGCTCCTCCGCCTGGTCGATTGGGACGACCACGGCGGGCGGTCTGGCCTCCGCCTCGCCGGGCATCGCAGGGACCGTCGCATGTCCGGCGAGATCGGCAAGCGCCGTCTCGAGACGCTCTGGCGCGCCCGCGACCTCGCGCAGATCCGCCCTGTTGCGCGGCGCGCCGGCCTCGGCGAAGGCGGTGGTGAGGGAGGCGACGAGGCCGCGCGCCCCGTCGATCGCCGCCTGCTCGGGCCGGATCGTCGGCAGGACCAGGTAGCTGCGGCTGTCGCGCCTGAGCCTGGGGATCAGACCGGCGCGCAGGAAGGACGATTTCCCGCAGCCCGAGGCGCCCTCGATCACGAACAGACGTGGCGGGCCCCGGCGGGCAAGGCCGCGCAGATCGTCGAGGGCACGGACGATATCCGCCTCGCGGCCGAAAAAGATGCCGGCATCGGCCTCTTCCATCGGCGGCAGGCCGGTATAGGGCGCGCGGTCCGGGTCGTCCTGGGGCGGCCATTCGAAAAAGCGCGGGTCAAGTCCCGCAGCCTGCAGGCCCGCCTTCAGGCGCCGCAGCCCGCTTCGCGAAAAGGTGACATGCGCCTCGCGATCGTCGGGCGGCAGGATGGCCCGGAAGACCTCGTGATCCTGGCCCGCCGCGAGATTGGTGAATTGCCAGGTATCGGTGAAGCGCGGCGGCAGATCGCGGATCGCGAAGTCGTCGATCAGCACGCCGAACATCCGCTTGTTCAGCTTCGCCGCGAGGTCGAATTCCTTGCCGCACCATTGCGATGCCAGCCAGTTGCGACTGACGAGAAAGATGATGGCCTGGCAACGATAGGCCGCGTCGTGCAGCGCGCGTTCCCACCGCTCGCCCGCGCGGATGCCCCGGTCGGGATCGAGGTCGAGGAAAACGTCCGACCAGCCGTTCTCCAGAAGCCAGTCCTTCAGGGCGACCGCCGCCGCGTTGTCCCCGCTTGAATGGCTGATGAAGATACGAGACATCGCGTCCCTCGGGTTGGCGGCTTCGACGCCGGCTAGGGGGTCGACGCGGGAAGGCCTGGCGCCGGCGGTTTCGGGGCGCCCTCCATGATCTTCAGGAACCCGTCGACATCGGTCTGCAGCGCCTCGAACACCAGCCCGGCATAGGCTTTCGCGGCCTCGAGATCATGCGCGCCGATGGCTGCGTCGAGTTCCCCCTGCCGGGCGCGGGCCGCCTGCAGTAGATCGAACGTGGCATCGTGCAGGCGTTTTCGCTCGACGCCCGCCGTCGCCTCGCTCCAGGATTTCAGGCCCGACAGCAGGGCCGGCGTTACGATCGCCGCCAGCGCACCGACCAGCACCAGCGAGGGCAGTCCCGCGGTCGCGAGGATCGGGGCCGCGACGCCGATCGCGATGATCGCCCCGCCAAGCACCGAGAGGCGAATGGATCTCGTGCCGTGGCTCGCCGCCGCCCGCGCCAGATAGGCGATCTGCCCCTCGACGAGATCCACCACGAAGCTTCGTCCTGCGGCGCGGAATTCCTCCGGGCCCTGCGCGTGCCCGATCTCGAGCGCCAGGAGCGCGGATTGCTGCCGCAACTCTTCGGCCCTGGCGCGGTAGTCGCACCAGGTGCGCGCGAAATCCTGGGCATTCAGCACATAGGCGAAAAACCCCGCGGCGCCGACGGCGATGGCCTGAAGGAAAAGCAGGAAAGGACGCACGTTCTGATCGGAGACGAGGCCGTGCAGCGCCGCGCCCGGACGCTCCGGACCGTCGGTCCGAGGCGTCAGGTCGATCCCGTAAAGCACCAGACCGCCGACCACGGCGGCGGCAAGGCTGGCTGCGATGAACCCTTTCGTCAGCCGGCGGTAGCGCGCCTGCGCCTGCCGCGCCTCGGCCGCATATTTCTCGCGACGCTCGCGGATGCTCCGGTACCGCGGGTCGTCGAGGATGCTTTTCGGCAGGTCGGTCAAGGTCGCCCACTCCTGTGGTTGACGCAGCGTAGCACCATCATCGCGGACAAGCCAAGGATCGCGCGCGCCGCGACCCGCCGTGCTGCCGGCTTGCGCGCCCGACCGCAGCGACATCATGCCTTCGCCTTCACGGTCTTGCACCCCGCGCCCTGTGCGGATCCGTCACGGATGTCATCCGGTGGTCCGCAGTCACGAAGTCGGATAGGAACCTGGCCCATGGGCAGCCTTCCCGAAACCGAACGCCTTGCCGGGTTCGTGGGCGCCGAAGTGCTCGGTGCGGACCTGCGCGCGCTCGACGATCCCGACCTCTGCACCGCCTTGCGGACGGCGCTGAGCGCGCATCGCGTCCTGGTATTCCGCGATCAGCACCTGGACATCGCGGAACAAAAGCGCCTGACGGAGGTCTTCGGACCGCTGATGAGCCTGCCTTACGTTGCGCCGATCCCCGAAGATCCCGCGGTGATCGCCGTGCTGAAAGAGGCTCACGAGACCGATGGCGGCGTCTTCGGTGGCGCCTGGCACAGCGATTTCAGTTTCCTCCAGACCCCGCCGGCCGGCTCGGTTCTGTCGGCGGTGGACATTCCCCCCGTCGGCGGGGACACCGTCTGGGCCAGCCAGGTCAAGGCCTTCGAGACGCTGCCGGACCACCTGAGGGGCTTTCTCGATGGGCGTCTGGCGGTTCATGTCGGCAAACCCTACGGCGTGAGACACGCGCCCCCGGCGAAGACGCGGTCGAATGCCTCGATCGCGATGACCCGCGGGGACCCGGCCGCCGACGCCGAAACCCTGCACCCGGCGGTGGTGACCGATCCGGCGACCGGCCAGCGCGCCCTGTTTCTGAACCCGATCTACACCACGCGCTTCGATGGGCTTACGGAAGAGGAAAGCCGACCCTTCCTCGACCAGATCTACACACATGCCACGCGCCCCGATTTCTCCTGCCGCCACAGATGGCGGGCCGGAGATGTCGTGGTCTGGGACAACCGGATGACCCTGCATTACGCGACGAACGACTACGCGGGGTCGCGCAGGCTGCTGTACCGCACGACATTCGGAGGGGACGCGCCCCGGTAGACCATGCCGGAGCGACAAGGACCGGGCCTGCGCCGGGCATGGATCCGGGGCTTCGCGCCCGATCGCAAGAGCCCGAGATCCTCGACATCCCCATCCGGCGCGCCGGCACGGTCGGCGATGGAGTCGTGCAACAGATGCAGGGCGTCGTGCGGATTTTGGGCGCAGGCGCCGGTATCGGCGGTGACGAGCTTCCAGTCGCAGGCGGCGCGGAGCATCCTCTGCGTCCGGTTTGCATAGGCGACCGGACGCCCCTCGGCCGTGTCGGCCTCGCCGTCGGCATTGCCGTTGGCGCAGAAACACGGATGGCGCCCGCCGTCATGGATCATCCGGGTTCCCGCGACCTCGGCCGCGTAGCCCGTGACCATGTCCTCCAGCAGGGCGGCATTGCTGGCGATATCCATGCGAATGCCCTGACCGGTCTTGCAGCGTCCGTCGTGGCTTTGCCGGGTGATGCGGATCAGGTCGGGGTCAGCGCCATTCTCGTGGCAGGTGGTGCAGGCCGCGGACTGCACCGTGAGCGCATGGGGCTGATGGGAGGAGACGCAGCTGCTGATCGGGCGGGCATGGAAGAACCGGCCGGCATGGTCGCGCCCTTCGTGATGGTAACCCGCCGCGCCGTATCCGCCGAGCCATGTGGCGGCCGCGGTCGCGTAATGGGGATTGACGACGCGCAGCTCGGAGTTGGGGCTGTCGTCGGGCAGATCGCCCACGGCTTCTGCCACCGTCGCGCCGGCCGCGCGCCCCCGGTGGCGCGTCACGCAGGAGGCTTCGACCCCGTTTACGGGATGCATCACGCTGCTGGGCATGCGGATCCCGGTGATGTTGGCGAGCCCCGGGTCGTGACAGGTCGCGCAGTCGACCACACCGCCCGTGTCGACGGGCGTCTCGGGGAGGCCCGGCGCGCTGCCGCCGAGACCGTGAAAGCTGCGAAACCCCGCGCCGAATGGCAGACGGCACGGACCGGATCGATTTCCCAATCCGCGTCCCAGTGGCGGAAAGCATCGGACGCGGCATCGGCATGGCCCGAGCGGAACCGGTCGGCGATCGCCCGGTCGTTCAAGATCTCGCTCTCCTCGAGAGTGAACGGATCGGATGCCAGGATCACGAACGGCAGGACCGCGGTGTCGCCGGTAAGGGGATGTCCGACACGCCGCCCTCGCCTTCGTCGGTCTGCGCAAAGCCCACATCCCCTTGGGTCAGGCCGAACCCCGCGACGAGGGGAACAAGGGCGATGCTGGCGGCGCAGGCTGGGATGCGCATGTCTTTCCGATCCGATGCCTGAGTGTTGGCCCGCGTAGGGAATGGCGTGCCCGAACAGTCTTTGCCTTTGCGCGCAAGACGGACATTGGCGGATGATATCGGACGTGGGGAAAGGGTGATGTCGCGCGGGCGCAGCGCGGGCCGCGTTCTTCCGATGGAGACGCCGCCCCATGCCAGCGAGGCGCCGGTGGCGATACCGACCGAGGAGGCCGTCGTGGTCGCACCGCGCGGATGCGACCTGCGGCTGGATCCGGAGACGGCCGAGGACCGGGTCTTGGCCGAAGGCGCGCCGCTTGCGCGGCTCCGGCCCGCGGCCGGGATCCGCCTTGTCGCGCCCATGGCGTGCCGTGTCGCGCGCATCCGCGCCGCCGAGGAACAGGCCCGCATCGAGAGCCTCATGCGCGGCATTCCCGGCATGGCGGAGCTTCTGGAACAGTCCGGCGGCACGCTCGACACCGTCGTCATCGACCTCGAGCGGGGGCGGGCAACCTGCGCTTCGCGGTGGCGCGCGGGGCTGGGGCGAGCGTCTTGGAGGTCGACGGGATCACCGGGGCCACGCGCACGTCGAACGCCATGACGCGCATGATCCGCTTCTGGCTCGGGCCCGAGGGCTATGGCCCGTTCCTCGACGCCGTCCGTCGGGGGGAGTTCCGAGCCATCCTGACCGCGCCACTGGTGCGCGAGAACCCGGTGACGCTGCAAATCCTCGGCCTGTGCTCGGCGCTCGCGGTGACGACATCGCTGGCCACGGCGCTGACCATGCCGGCGGCGCTGACGGTCGTGCTGACGCTTTCGGCAGGGCTCATCAGCGTGATCCGGGCCCACATCCCCGACACGATCCGCCTGATCGTGCGGATCGTGATCGTGGCCTCGCTCGGCATCGTGATCGACCAGATCCTGCGGGCCTTTCTCTTCGAGATCAGCCAGGCGCTGTCGGTCCATGTGGCGCTCATCGCGACGAACACCCTCGTGCTGGGGCGCGCCGAGTCCTTCACGCGGCACAGCCCGCCCGTGCCCTCGATGGTCGACGCATTCGGCAACCGGCTGGACTACTCGCTGATCCTGATCGTCATCGGGGCCATGCGCGAGCTTTTCGGCCGCGGCCAGCTCATGGGTGTCACCATCCTGCCGCTGGCCGATGAGGGCGGCTGGCTCACGCCGCTCAACCTCATGCTGCTCGCGCCCAGCGCCTTCTTCCTTCTGGGGATGCTGGTCTGGGCGATCCGCTCGGCCCGGACCGAACAGGCGGAGACGCCGGACCACGCACCGCCCAAGGCACAGAAACCGGCGGAATGAGCGATCTCCGGACCCTGTTCCTCGAGGCGAGCTGCGTCTCCAACATGCCGCTGACGCTGTTCCTGAGGCTTTGCACCTTCATCGCGCTGTCGCGCCGGCCCGAAGCGGCACTGGGCCTCGGCGTGGCGAACACCGACGTTGTCGGCGTGACCGTGCCGCTCGACCAGATCATCCATGACGGGCGTCTCGCGCACGGCGCATGGGCCTGGGCGGGGATGCCGGACCTCGAGCTGTCCTGACTGTGGCTTATCCCCTTCATCGGCGCGATCACGGCGACGGTTCAGCTGCTGGGAATGGGCCTCGACAGGGTCTTGCCCGCCATACACGCGGCCTTCGGGGTGTTCCTGCCGCTGCTGACGGTGCAATGCGCCAACCTCGGCGGCAGCCTCTTCATGGTCGAGCGGAGCTACACCCTGCCCCGGTCGGTCGTCTTCGGGCTCGGGTCGGGCGCAGGCTTTGCCGGCGCCTTGGTGATGCTCAACGCGATCCGCGCGCGGCTGGCCTATGCCGACCTGCCGGAGGGCCTGAGGGGGCTCGGGGACCTGCGGGCTCTGCCGGGTGACGGTGGCCGGCGCAGGCCCGGGCATCCGAGCGCGCCGATGCGGTGACCGGCACGATCCAAGGGCTCTTGGCCCGGCGCGCCGCTGCGGCTGCGACGGCGCTTGGCAGGCGGCAGGCCCGCGGTGTCCGTGACGGCGATGAAGTCCCCCGCGGCCCGTGCGATGGCCCGTGTCTTCTGCCGCAGGCCCGCCTCCAAGGGCAACGACCGCGAGGCCCCGCTGCGCAAGCCCCCGGTGGCCAGCGGTCCGGTGCCGTTCGGGACGAGTCCAGCGGGCGCGGGCCGCATTCGGCCTTGTGGTCGAACCGCTGCGCCTTGCGGCTCAGAGATAGCGCCCACCGCGTTGCAGAACCTCGATCTGGTAGCCGTCCGGGTCCGCCACGAAGAAGAACCGCGCGATCACCTCGCCCCCCGGCGCGAAATCCACGAGCTTGCGCGGGCCGAGACCCTCGGCCTCGAACCGGGCATGCTCGGCGGCCGCGTCCTCCACCGAGACCGCGAGATGGCCGTATCCGTTGCCGAGATCGTAGGCGTCCGCCGTGTCCTTGTTCACGGTCAGCTCAAGCTCGAACGTGCTTTCTTCATTGGCCAGGTAGATCAGCGTGAAGTCGTCGAAATCGAGCCGGTCGCGAACCTCGAGCCCGAATGCCGTCCTGTAGAAGTTCAGCGAGCGCGCCTCGTCCAGCACCCGGATCATCGAATGGATCATCTTTGCCATGTCATGCCCTCCTCGAGCATCTTGCCGGGGCCGCGATGCGCCCGTGAAAAGACTTGAAAGGTACCGCGCCCTGCGAAGGTCGAAGGACGCGGCGGTGCGGGGCTGAATGGCTTTCCGGGGAGGCACACCGCCCCTTCCGGCCGTCCCCGCGCCCGTCCCGGGGCTGTGCCGGATGGCGGGGTGGTCACCCCCTCGCCCGTCGCGCCGAGCATCATCGGTACCCCACCCAGCCCCGATCGTCGGTGAAGGCCCGGCCCGGCGTGATCTGCACCCTCTCGAACCCCTCGGGCAGCATCGTCAACGCCTCCAGCGGCCGGTCCGATGCGGCGATCATCACGTTTCCGGTGCCGCGCGCGTTGAGCGGGCCGCGAACCGACAGGACGTGATCGTAAAGGCCTGTCAGGATCGCGTGGGTCCCGCGCTCGAGCAGGCCGTCGGGCCGGTCGATCAGGTTGACATAGACCGGCCCGTCCACGACCTCGCGAACCCGCTCGAAGGTCTCGATAGTCACGAGATGCGCCGGGACCGACGCCGACGAGAAGGCATCCATGACGGCGGCGTCGAAGCGGTGGCCGGTCTCGTTGAGATAGACCCGGCCATCCTCGTGGACGACGCCGAGCCGGCCGGTCCGGGGCGTCTGCCCGGACGCATCGAACCCCACCTTCTCGAGCGTCGCGCCCGCCCATGGCAGGTGCCGCCGCACGACCTGCGTGATCAGGGGGTCGATCTCGACGGCGACCGCCGCCGCGTCCGGGCGTGACGACAGAAGCTGCGTCGGAAGGGTGTAGCCGCCGCCACCGATGAACAGCACCGCCGGCGCTGGCCCGAGATCCTGCGCCATGCGGTCCCAGATCCACTCCGTGTAGGGAAGAACCAGCCTCTCTTGTGCCTGATCGTCCGCGACGGTTTCGGCGGCCTGGCGGGTTCTGTCGGACAGCAGGTTGACCGCCCCCCCGCTCCGCGTGACATCGATGCAGGACAGGCCGGATTCGTAGCGGCACACAGGGCCCAGCGCAGCGCTTCCGGCCACGAGGAGACCCACGAGCAGGAGCGGCGCGAGGGAGGTCTCTGCCGCCCTCCGCAGCCCGCCGCCCGCACCATCCCCGGCCCGCACGAAGGGCACGCAGAGAAGCGTCAGCAAGGCACAGCCCGCGAAGGTGGCTGCCGATCCGACCAGCGGCAGGGCGACGAAACCCGTCAGGACCGCGCCGAGGATCGCGCCGAGCGAACCGGCCGCAAGCACCAGGCCCAGCGACGAGCCTTCGCGGCCCGGCCGCGCCTCGACGGCGAGCTTGGCCAGCAGAGGCGACGGTGCGCTGATCAGGACCGAGGCCGGAAAGAACGCGATGAACACGGCCAGCATCATGCCGCCCGTCCCGCGCGCGCCCCACGTATAAACCAGCGCCAGCACCGTCGGGGAGATGGCCGCCAGAACCGCCGTCGCCACAAGCGCCGCGCGCACGGTGCGCAACGCCGTGCCTGTCTCGCGCTCGGCGATGAACCCGCCAAGCGCATTGCCGATGGAGAAGCCCGCCAGAACCGTCGCGATCACCGTGGTCCAGGTCAGGAGGGATGTTCCGAAGAACGGCGCGAGCACGCGGCCCGCGGCGATCTCGTATGTCAGCCCCGTCATCGAAAGCACCAGTATGAGGCCGATCGCCGTCCAGAAGCGCATGGTCAAATCCTTGTCTCGCGTCCCGTCTTCGTGGGGCTGCACATAATGCGCGCGCGCGCCCTGCCACCCGTGCCGCACATCTTCCCCTCGGGCCGGCGCACCGGAAACCCGCCCGCGTCACAGCGAACAGGGGCACCGGGCGGTACTGCTACTACGCCTAGATGGCCGTGATCCAGAACCGACCGGCGGCGGCGGCGCGCGGATGCAGCGTCGCGCCCTGCCACACGGTTCCGGCCCCGGAAGGTCCGAACCATCGTTGGATCGTCAGCCGGACGATGACATGCGGCCCAGCGCGGCGCCGATCCGGCCCGGCGGCCTGCCATCGCCATCGGGGGCGAGGATCATCGGCGTGGTGCCCGCGCCGAAACTCGACATCCGGGCCGACATTCGCCGTGCTGATCTGCGCGGGGACATGCGCGCCCGCCACGCCCGGCACCCGGGTCGGCAGCCCCGGTGCCGCGTCCCGCGCGCATGGCGCGGAGGCCTGGCCGTCAGCGTGCGTTCGCGCCCTTTTCCGGTTGGCTTTCGCTCCGCTCCGGGCTGGTCGCGGACCCCTGTTGCGCCGCCCCCGGATTTGAGGCGTCGAGGTCGCGGACCGTATCGGGCGACGTGGAGAACGACACGATTTCACGGGTCAACCGGTCAAGCGCGTCGACCGATTGCACGCCGGCCGGCAGGCTCGACGCGACAAGCGAAAACTCGGTACAGGCCACGATCTGGACCTCGGCCCGGGCCGCGAGCAGATCGGCCGAGGCCGCCGCAAGCGTGGCGCGGGCGGGCGCGATCGGCCCCTCCGCCTTGATCTGCCGGATCGCGCCCAGCAGGGCGGCTTCGTCCTGCGGATAGACCGGCTGCACGCCATGGGCGGCCAGCGCCGTTTCGAACAGCGCCACGCGCCGCACCGCCGGAGAACACAGGATGCCGACGCGCCCAGGGGCGCCGCACAGGCCCGCCGCCTCGGCCGCGCTCAAGGCGACCATGTCCAGAAACGGGATCTCGACCGCGGCGGCGATCTCGGCACCGTAATGATGGGCGGTGTTGCAGGGCATGGCCAGCGCCTCCGCCCCGGCCGCCTGCAAGCGGCGGGCCATCGCGACCAGCACGGGCGCCGGATCCGCGCCGGTCCCCTCGATCAGCCGCGCGATGCGCGAGGGCACCTGCGGGTTCTGATCGACGATCAGCGGCACGTGATCGGCATCGTCCACGGCCGGCGTGGCGTCGATCACCTTCTGCATCAGAAGAACCGTCGCCTCGGGGCCCATGCCGCCCAATATGCCGACTACCCGCGGCACGGGCCTAATCCGCCGCCGTCGTGCCGAGGCCGGGGATCCGCGGCGCGTCCTGGCCGAACGACGCCGCAAGGGCTGTCATATACGGAACCACGACCCGCTCCCCTGGCGTGAACCGGCCGCTTCGGCCATGGTCGATCAGGCCCGCGGCGCCGTTGCCCGAATGGACCGGATCGGGAAAGATCGTCCCGGGTCCGGCGAACACGCGGATCGCCCGGAGCGGCGTGGGATGAGGCGCAAAGCGCGGACGCGGATGGCGAGCGTGATGCATGGCCGCTCCTGGTTGGACCTTTCGGTGCAGCACTAAAGCAGCCCCTCCGGGAGTTATCAAAGCCGTTTTTCGGCTGTTGGCTGGCACGATGCGCATGCACGGGACGACAGTCGCGCGTCGGGCTTGCACGATATTCATGCTGCATGGAGCCTGCGCGAATGCATGTTGATCGCGACGGTGCAGGTGGATGATACTCCGCTTCGGTGGAAAGTCGCATCTCGGGGTATCAGCGGTTCGATGACACACGACAACAGGGCCTGCCCGACCGACATGGCGACGCTACCTTCACCGCCCAGATCGCGTTTCGCCACCCCCCTGCCGGTCCGGACCGCGACACGCCACGCGGTCGCGGGCGTCAGCGACAAATCGACGACGGGGCCGGCGCGATGCGATGGCTGACGGTCGCGACGATGCTGCGCCGGCCGAAGGCGGGGACGGGCGACATCGCAAGGCTTGGCCCGGTACGGCGGCACATGGAGACGGCGGCGGCGGGGACAAAATGGGCGGCATGACGGCGCGACGGGTCTTTTCGAGGCCCCGTCTGCTGGCCTCCGCGCTCATGGCGGTATCGTCTGCCCTGCTCTTCATGGTTTTCGTCTTCGAGGACCTGAGCGCGATGCTCGATACCGCGTGGTCCGACGTGCCCTGGCGACTGGTGCTGCGCTACGCGCTGTCGATGGGGATCGCCGGGGCGCTGATCGGGGCGCTTCTGGCCGGAGCGTTCGGCCGTGCCGGGCTTGCGGGCTGGGCGCTTTCCCTCGCCGGAGGCATCGTCACAGCGACCGTGGCCGGACTACTGGGGAGTTTCTTCGGCCTGCAGCCGGGGCTTTTCTCGGGCGGCGCCGATGCGGGAGACGTGATCGCCATCCTCGCGGGCGGGCTGGTGCTGCCCTTCGCGGTTGCCGAATGGCCCGTCGTCGGCGCGCTCTGGCTGGCGTTTCTGGCGGCGACGCATGTGTCGATCCGCAGGCTGCGAGGCTGAGCCCTGCCGGCGATGCGCCGGTCTCACCCGGATCGGGACACCGCCTGTCACGCGTCGCTGCCGCAGGCCCCCGCGCGCGATAAACTGCCGTTTGACAGGGGCCTCGGGGCGCCGCATCATCGGTGCCTCGGGTCGCGGAGCGATCGGCATCACCACATACGGCCGCGCCCCCGGACCCGTCCCATCCGTCGCCTGCCGCAGGACGTCACCATGATCCGTTTCGCCGCCATCGCAACCGCCCTTGTCCTCGCAAGCGCCGCGACCGCCCAGGACACGCGGACCCTCGGCGGCGAGGTCACGTATCGCGAACGCATCGCCCTTCCGCCCGACGCGGTCCTGATGGTCGAGGCCCTGGCGGTCGACCGGTCCGTGCTGGCCGAGCTTCGCGTCCCGACGGAGGGCCGACAGGTGCCGATCCCCTTCGAGATCGAGGTGCCCCTCGATGCCGATGTCTCGTTGCGGGCGGGTGTGTCGACGGCGGGCCGGATCGACTGGCTGAGCGCGCCGGTCGAGATCGGCGCCGAGATGTCGGGCGATGTCGGCGCGGTGCTCCTGCATCCGTATCAGCCCATGGGCTTCACCTCGGCCTTCCGCTGCGGCGACCGGATGATCCGGGTGGGGTTTTCGGGCGACAACGCCGTTATGGATACCGGAGCCGGGCGCGTGATCCTCGCACCGTCGCGCGCGGCGTCGGGTGCGCGCTACGAGGCCGAGGAGGATCCCGGCACCTGGTTCTGGAACCAGGGGGACACCGCGCTGGTCTCGGTCGGCGGCGAGGAGTTGCCGGAATGCCAAATGACGTTTCCCGTCGACGAGACGCCCTATCGCGCCCGCGGCAACGAGCCGTTCTGGTCCGCGACGATCGAGGCGGGCGAAATGACGCTCCTGCGTCCGGGCATGGACGATCTGATCTTGCCGGTGACGGAGACCGGCCTGACCGACGCGGGCGAGATCCTGATGATCGCCGCCGATCCCGAGCGCGCACTGCGCGCGGTGATCCTGCGCAAACCCGAACTCTGCCGGGACAGCATGACGGGCATGCCGCACCCCGAAACCGTCGAGCTGTCGATGGGCGACACCACGATCCGGGGCTGCGGCGGCGATCCCTGGTCCCTCCTGACGGACAGGACATGGGTGGTCGAGGATATCGGCGGTGCCGGCGTCATCGATGCGGCGCGCGCCACGATGGGCTTCGACGCCGCCGGGCGCGTCTTCGGCTCCGGCACCTGCAACCGCTACAGCGGCGCGGCGACGCTGACCGGGGAGACGTTGAGCTTTGGCGCCCTCGCCAGCACGAGGATGGCCTGCCCCGAGGCCCTGAAGGCGCAGGAGAGCCGCTTCTTCGACGCCCTCGGCGAGGTCATAGGCTTCGACATGGACGACACCGGCGCGCTGGTCCTGCGCGGCGCGTCCGGGCCGCTCGTGACGGCGCGGGCCGCGACGGATGGCAGCGATCCCTGAGGTCTGCACCGGTCGTGACGGCTGCGGGGCGACCTTCCGATCACCGCAGAGCAGCCGTTCCTCGGGGTCCGCACCAGTACCGGCGCCCCGCCGGGGCGCGTGTCCACCGGTCCGGTCCATGGATGGTGAGCGCGGCGCATCTGCGGATGGACCGCACTCGTTTCACGTGGCCCCGCCGCTGCCTCACTGCGCAGCCGTCTCGGCCTGCATGCCGGCACGTGTGTCGCGGAAGATGCCGGCGATCTGCCGAAACATCTCTGCCTGTGCGGTGCTCTGGCGCCAGGCGAGGACGACCCGGCGCGGTGTCGCCCCGGCGAGCCTGGACAAGTGCAATTCATGCCCCCGCGTGAGCCCGGCATCCGTGGCGACGTTCGGCAGAAGTGTCACACCGATGCCTTCCTCGACCATCGACACGAGCGTCGGCAGGCTGGTGGCAGAAAAGTTCCTGTCTGCGTCGAGGGCCATGCCGGGCACACTGGACAGGGCGTGTTGCTGCAGGCAGTGGCCGGGCTCCAGCAACAGCAATTCGCGCCCCGCCAGATCCTCGCCCTCGACCGTCTCGAGGTTCGCCAGCGGATGTCCGCGCGGGGTCGCGAGGCTGTAGCCATCCTCGAACAACACCTCGGTCTCGACCTGCGGGGGCAGGTCGTGCGGCAGGGCGATCAGGATGAGGTCGAGCCGCCCCTCGACCAGCCCGGCAACGAGCGTGTCCGTCAGCTCTTCGCGCAGGTAGAACTGGACGCCCGGCATCTTCTCGCGGATGCGGGGCAGCGCGCGGGGCAGAAGGTAGGGCCCCACCGTCGGGATCGCACCGAGCCGCAACCGCGTCACGCCCGCCTGCGCGGCCGTCTTCGCGACATCCTCGAAATCCTTCACCCGTGCGAGAATGTCCCGCGCACGGTCGGCAAGATCCGCACCCTCCGGCGTCATCAGGACGGAATGGGTACTGCGCTCGGCGACCTTGACGCCCAGCCGCGCCTCCAGGTCCTTCAGCCCCGAGGACAGGGTGGATTGGGTGACGTGACACAGCTCCGCCGCGCGCGAGAAGTTCTGCGTGTCGGACAGCGCCACGAGAAAGCGCAGCTGGCGGAGGGTCGTCATGGCAGGCCTCGTTATCGGCTTTGTCGATAGTCATGCCAGATATATTCAATTTCCACAATAACGCCAGTGCGCCTAGGTCTGTCTCGTCACCAACATGGATCAAGGAGACCTGCCATGAACGCCCACGCACAGAACGCCAATGACGCCACCCCGGTCGCCGGACTGCCCCGGATCAACGAGGCCGCGCCCGACTTCGACGCCCTGACCACCGACGGGCGCAAGACGCTGGCCGATTATCGCGGCAAGTGGCTGATCCTGTTCTCGCACCCGGCCGATTTCACGCCGGTCTGCACCACGGAATTCACCGCCTTCGCCCGTCGCGCCGAGGATTTCGCCGCGCTGAACACCGAGTTGCTGGGTCTGTCCATCGACAGCCACTACGCGCATATCGCCTGGATCCGCTCGATCAAGGAGAGCTTCGGCGTCGACATCCCCTTCCCGATCATCGCCGATCTCGACATGAAGGTGGCGCAGGCCTACGGCATGATCCAGCCCGGCGCGTCGGACACGCAGGCGGTGCGCGCGACCTTCATCATCGACCCCGAGGGCGTGCTGCGGGCGATGGTCTACTACCCGATGACCAACGGCCGGTCCGTGGACGAGTTCTATCGCCTCGTGCAGGCACTGCAGACCTCGGACACGCACAAGGTCGCGACGCCCGAGAACTGGTCGCCGGGCCAGGATGTCATCGTGCCGACGCCGCAGACGGCAAAGGCGGCCGAGGCGCGGCTGTCCGAAGGCTACGAGACCAAGGACTGGTACTTCTCGACCCGCAAGCTCTGAGGCCCCCCAAGACCCCTGCCCCCCAAGACCCTTCGCAACCGAGGCGGGCCGGCGCAGATGCCGGCCCGCACAGAAACGAAAAGGAATCCCGAGATGACCAACCCCATCGTGAAAGGCTTCTGGGACGAACCGACCGGAAGCTGGCAATACGTCTTCCACGACCCCGCGACCATGAAGGGCGCCATCGTGGACCCCGTCCTGAACTTCGATCCGCTCTCCGGGTCCACCATGACCCACAGCGCCGAAGAGATCCTGGCCCATGTCCGGGAGACCGGCATCGACGTGGTCTGGATCCTCGACACGCACCCCCATGCCGACCACTTCTCGGCCGCGCCATGGCTGAAGGAGCGTCTGGGCGCGCCCACCGCCATCGGCGAACATGTCGTGAAGGTGCAGAAACTCTGGAAGGAGATCTACAACCTGCCCGAAGACTTTCCGACCGACGGCAGCCAGTGGGACAGGCTCTTCGCCGAAGGCGACGAGTTCATGGTCGGAGAGGTGCCCGTGCGCGTGATGTTCTCGCCCGGTCACACGCTGGCCTCGATCACCTATGTCGCGGGCCCCGACGCAGAAAAACCCGCAGCCTTCGTGCACGACACCTTCATGATGCCCGACAGCGGCACCAGCCGCGCCGATTTTCCGGGCGGCAGTTCGAAGGAGCTCTATGACAGCATCCAGGCCATCCTGGCCCTGCCGGAGAACACGCGGCTTTTCGTGGGTCACGATTACGCGCCGGACGGGCGGGAGGCCGCCTGCATGGCGACCGTGGCCGAGCACAAGGCAGCGAACATCCATCTGAAGGGTGCCCCCTCCGAAGAGGCCTATCGCCAGGTGCGCGACGCCCGCGACGCCACCCTGCCGCTGCCCAAGCTCATGCTGGCCGCTTTGCAGATCAACATCCGCGGCGGACGTGCGCCAGCCCCCGAGGAGAACGGCCGGTCGTATCTGAAGATCCCGCTGAACTATTTCGAACCCCGTTGACGCCACAGGCCTTGCGCGATCCGCCCTGCGTGCGGGCGGCGCATGGGCGCGGGCCTGACGGCGCCGCCCGGGCGGAAGATGACGTGCCGGAGCCGCCCGAAAGATCGCGGGAATACCTTCCTGCCTGAACCGATCGGCGATCGTGCTCGCACCTGTGCCCCCGGCATGTTTAATGGGGCCAGACGTCGCCGGTCGGGGCGGCCGGACGGGGTCTTGCGTCAGGCTCCGGTCAGAATTCCGCGCCATCCCGAGGCGTCGATCCAGCCGTCGCCTTGCGTTCGGCCATTGGCAATCCAGACGGAAGCATCAGGCCCGGCGCAGCCACGTGTGCGGGTCCGGGAGAAACGAGACGAAATGCGGGTCCTGCTTGTCGAAGATCATGTATCGCTCGCCGAAGCCGTGGGCGACGCGCTGCGCAGGGCGGGTTTCACCGTCGATCATGCCGCGACAGCCGACGCGGCGCGCGAGATGGCGGCGCTGGCGGAGTATACGCTCGCGATCCTCGATCTCGGCCTGCCGGATGGCGACGGGCTGGGCCTGCTGCCGATCCTGCGCGACGCAGGGCGCGTTCCGGTCATCGTGCTGACGGCGCGCGACCAGCTTGCGGATCGCCTGGCCGGGCTGGATGGCGGCGCCGACGACTACGTGGTGAAGCCGGTCGAGATGCCGGAACTGGTGGCGCGCTGCCGCGCGGTGCTGCGCCGGCCCGGCGACCGCTCGGCCACCACGCTGCGCCTCGGGCCGCTGGCGCTCGACACCTCGGCGCGCAGCGTCACCCTCGACGGCGTTCCCGTCGCGCTCGGGCGGCGTGAAGTCACCGTGCTCGAGCACCTGATGCGGACCTCGGGCCGGGTCGCGGCCCGCCGCGCGCTGGAGGAAGCCGTCTACGGCTTCGACGACGAGGTGGGGCCCAACGCGCTGGAAGCCTCGGTCTCGCGCCTGCGCCGCGCGCTCGAGGCCGCCGGTTGCCCCGTGCCCATCGTAACGGTGCGCGGCCTGGGCTGGATGCTGCCCCGCGAGGACAGCCGGTGAGCGCCATCCGGCCATCGGGCCCGCCGCTGGCGCGCTTCCTCGCGCGGCGGCTGTTTCTGATCGCCGGCATCGTCTTCGTGGTGAACTCGATCGCTGTCGGGCTTTATTACGGCTCCGACCGCCGCGCACTCGAAGCCGAGGTCGTTGCGGCGCAGGTCGAACGCCTGCAAGAAGGCTTGGACGGCGTGACGCTGCCGGAGGACGCGCCGGCGCGAAGGCTCTATGCCGAGCATCCGGACGCCTACGCCGTCGGGCTCGTGGACCGGGGCGGCGTTGTCCTCGACGCCATGAACCCGCACCTCATCCCGCCCGGAGCGACCGATCTCTACGCCGATGACTGGATCACCCGCCTCGACCGGCCGGGCGCGCCCCTTCTGGTGGCCGGGCACGAATTCACGGGGCGCGCGGACGGTCTGCGCATGGTCTTCGTGATGGCGAACGACCCGGCCCGCCTGCTCTGGCGCGCCTATCTCGACGAATTCTACGAGCATGTCTGGCTTCCCATCCTGCCCCTCGTGCTGCTTCTGATCGGCGCGAACACCTTCCTGATCCGCCGGGGCCTGGCGCCGATCTCGGCCGCCGCCGAATGGGCCCGTGCCCTCCGCCCCGGCGCGCCCACGCCGGCGCCCGAGGGACGCGTGCCCGAGGAGATCGCCGATCTGGTCGAGGCGACCGAGCGTTCGGTCGAACGCCTGGCGCAGGCGCTGGAGGCCGAAAAACGGCATGCGGCCGAGGCCGCCCATGCGCTGCGCACGCCCGTCGCCGTGCTGGTCGCCCGCCTCGACGCGCTGCCGCCGGGCGAAACGACGGAGCGGCTGCGCGCCGACCTTTCCGCCCTGTCGCGCACCGTGCAGCAGGTCCTCGCCTCTTCCCGCGCGGAGGTGCTGGCGCCCGCTGCGGAGGCCGGTCTGGACCTGCGCGCCCCGGCCGAGACCGTGACCGCCGCGCTGGCCCCCTTGGCCTATGCGCGGGGCGTCGACCTCGCGCTCGACCTGCCCGAAGCGCCGGTGATGGCGCAGGCCACGGCGGAAGGCGTGGAACTCGCGCTGACGAATCTCGTCGAGAACGCCATCCTCCACGGCGGCGCGGGCCCCGTGGAGATCCGGCTGGGGCCCGGTCCGGTCGTGACCGTGCGCGACCATGGGCCCGGCCTGCCCGAAGGGGCCGGGGGTCGCCTCTTCGATCCGTTCTGGCGGGGGCCCGCGGCCGTTCACGGCGGCACCGGCCTCGGCCTCGCCATCGTCGAGCGGGTCCAGCGCGCGCAGGGCGGCACCGTCGAGGCGCGCAACGCGCCGGGCGGCGGAGCGGAATTCGTCCTCGGCTGGCTTTCCGCGAAATCCTGACAATTCGTCAGGCTGCCATCAGGTTGAGCCGGCAGAAGGCTCCCATCGGATCGACGAAAGATCCTCGAATGGAGCTGACCCAGATGGACGAACAAAAGAACACCGACTCGCCTCGGAGCGACCTGCAGCGCGCCGGCGACTGGCTGAACGGCGAGACCCGGATCTCCCGGAAGGTGCTGGTCGCGGGCGCGGTCCTCCTGCTCATCCTGCTCGGCGTCGCACTCGACTGACGCCGCCCGACCTTCCCCGACGAAAGGACAGACAGTCATGAGACTCTTCACATTCGGCGCCTTCGCCGCCCTCGTCGCCACCGCCGCCATCGCCAGCGGTCCCGTCACGCCCATCGGCGATCTCCAGCGCGGCAGCATGGTCACCGTGCAGGGCACGGTGGAGCGCATCACCGACGAGGACGAGTTCCGCCTCACCGACAGCAGCGGCACGGTCCGGATCTATGTCGGCCCGAACTGGGTGCCGGCCAATGTGGGCGAGGCCGTCACCGTCGATGGTTTCGTGGACGACGACTTCGGGCCGCTGGAGATCTACGCCCGCAGCCTGACACGCGCGGACGGCACGGTGATCGCCTTCGACCGCCGCTACGATTGAGGCGCGCCGCTCGGCATCCGCCCGGCCGCGGGTGCCGAGCGGACCGGCTGTTGAAGCGGCTGGCTTGGCGCGCGTTGCAAGGGGTCGAGGGCGAAGGGTTTTTCCCGCCAGCGTGAAAAGGAAGCGTCCTTCGGTGCCCTGGCCCTCGATCCGCAACGGCCGCGCCGGGGTGCGGGCAAGCGCGCCGCGCCCGCAAAACATCCGTCCTTCGGATCTACGGACGCTTCCAAGAGCCATGCGCGCTGGCTGACCCGCATCAGCGTGACCCGAGCCGGGTCAGGAAGATTGTGCCACACAGCACGGACCGACCATCTGGCCGGGCTTCACATGGGCCGGCAGGGCACAGCCTCAGACGGACGGTCGGGCCTCGATCCAGTCCATCAGCTCGGCCTCCGCCGCCTCGTCGAGCACGCCGATGTTGAACATGTCCATGGCCCGCATGCCGTGCAGCGCGAAGAAGATCAGCGTCGCCATCTGGGGATCCGTCGCGTTCGCGCGGATCCTGGCGAGGAAGCTGCTTTCATATTGCTGGACCGGGGCCAGAAGATCCGGGTCTTCCGCAAGCGCGGCCAGGAGACCCGCCGCAGGCTGCGCGCCGCGCGCGCGTTCCTTCACGAATTGCCCCAGATAGGCGCGGATCACCGCATCGGGCGCGCCGGAACGTTCCTCGGCGCTGAGCGCGGCATCGAACCGACCGAGGAAATCGGCGACCAGCGCCTCGAGCAGGCGGGCCTTGGTCGGAAAATGGTACAGCAGACCGCCCTTGGACACGCGGGCGCGGTCCGCCACGGCGTCGAGCGACAGGTTGCCCGCGCCGGCGCAAAGTGCCAGGTCCTGGGCCGCGTCGAGGATGCGCCGACGCGTACCGATGGCCGTCTTCGGCCTCTCTGAATCGTGATCCATGCTGTCCTGCGGTCGCGGCGCGCGGTCAATTGACTGTACCGTCCGGACGGTATAACGCGGCCTTTTCGAGCACAAGCCGCCTTTCCACCCTGCGGCGCGCCCCACCGGGCCCTCGCGCGCCGCCACCGACACGGATGAGCAAATGATCAAACGCCTCGTGATTGCCGTCATCCTTCTTGCTGTCGTCGGCGGCGGCCTGATCGGGTTCAACCTGTTCCGCGACCAGATGATCGAACAGATCTTCGCCGATCTGCCGGTGCAGCCGCTTGCGGTCGAAACCGTCGAGGCCGAGACGGTGACCTGGCAGCCGGCGCTGAACGCGATCGGGACGGTGAACGCCATCCGCGGCGTCGATCTGACGGTCGAAGCGCCCGGCATCGTGCGCGAGGTGCTGTTCGAGCCAAATACCCAGATCGACGAAGGACAGTTGCTGGTGCGGCTCGACGATGTCGTGCAGCGCGCCGATCTCGATGCCGCGCGCACGCAGCTGGACCTGGAGCGCGCCAACCTCGCCCGCCAGCAGGAATTGCAGAGCCGCGGGGTGACCACGAACGCCACGCTCGACACCGTGCAGGCGGCCTTTCGCGCCGCCGAGGCACAGGTCGCCCGCGCCGAGGCCGTGATCGAGCAGCGCCAGGTGATCGCGCCTTTCGCGGGCACGATCGGCCTCTTGCGGGTGGATATCGGCCAGTACGTGCAGCCCGGAACCATCATCGCCACCCTGCAGGATCTACAGACGATGCGGGTGGATTTCACCCTGCCCGAACAGAACCTGCCCGACCTGTCCATCGGTCAGGCCATCAGCCTGCGCAGCGACGAGCATGAGCAGGTGTTCGAGGGCCGCATCGGCGGCATCGACCCGCGCGTCGATCCCTCCAGCCGCCTCGTCTCGCTCCGCGGCACGGTCGAGACCGGGGGCCGCACGCTCACGCCGGGGCAATTCGTGCGGCTGACCATCGACCTTCCCGAGGAGACGGGCGTGATCGCCCTGCCCCAGACGGCGGTGCAAAGCAGCCTCTACGGCGATTTCGTCTATGTGGTCCGGCCATCGGAGGAGGAGGGCGAGACCCGCGTCGCGCGGCAGGTCTTCGTCACGCCGGGGCGCCGCTCGGACGGGCGCATCGAGATCCGCGAGGGGATCTCGGCGGGCGATATCGTCGTGGTCAGCGGCCAGAACCGCCTGACCAACGGCGCGCCGGTCACGCTCTCGGGCGAGAGCGGCGAGGCGGCGGCCGGGGACGTCGCCGAGGGAAGCGCGCCATGAGCCTCTCCGACACGTTCATCAAGCGCCCCGTCGCCGCGACGGTCCTCGGGCTATTGATCGTGCTGATGGGCCTTCAGGGGCTGTTCAACCTCCAGACCCGGCAATACCCCGAGGTGGACGAGACCGTCGTCACCGTCACCACGATCTATCCCGGGGCCTCGGCCGACCTGATCCAGGGCTTCGTGACCGCGCCCATCGCCGCGGCCGTCGCCACCGCCGAAGGGGTCGACTACGTCACCACCCAGTCGCGCCAGTCGGCCTCGGTGGTGACGGTGCAGATGCGGCTGGGCGAGAACCCCGACACCGCCCTGACCGAGGTGATGTCCAAGGTGCAGCAGGTCCGATCCTCGCTGCCGCAGGACGCCGAGGATCCCAGCATCGTCAAGGGCACCGGCCAGACCTTCGCCACCATGTATCTCGGCGTGCAGAACCCCGAGATGACCTCCGAACAGGTGACGGAATTCATCGAGCGGGTGATCGTGCCCCGGCTCTCGACCATCGAGGGGGTGGCGGAGTCGCAGGTGCTGGGCGGCCAGAGCTACGCGATGCGCGTCTGGGTCGATCCCGTCCGGCTGGCGGGACAGGGGCTGACGCCCTCGGACGTCGCGGCCGCGATCAACGGGTCGAACTTCCTCGCCGCCCCCGGACGCACCCGCAACGAGATGGTGGGCTACCCGATCGCGCTGGAATCCACGCTTCAGACGCCAGAGGCCTTCGGTCTTCTGCCCATCGCGGGCACGGGCGACGACATCGTGCGCTTGCACGATGTCGCCCGCATCGAACTGGCCGCCGAAAGCACCGACACGATCGTGAATTTCAACGGCGCCCCCGGCACCTTCATCGGCATCTTCCCCGCGCCCGCCGCCAACCCTCTGGACACGTCCGCGAACGTTCTGGCGGAACTGCCCGCGATCCAGGACAGCCTGCCCGAAGGCATGTCGCTGACGATGATGTACGACGCGACCGAACAGATCGAAGCCTCGATCACCGAGGTCTTGCGCACGATCCTCGAGGCGACGGTCATCGTGGCCCTCATCATCCTGCTGTTCCTGGGCTCGCTCCGGTCGGTGGCGATCCCGCTCGTGGCGATCCCGCTGTCGCTGGTGGGGGTCGTGTTCATCCTGTTCCTGATGGGCTATTCCATCAACCTTCTGACGCTTCTGGCGATGGTGCTGGCCATCGGCCTCGTCGTCGACGACGCGATCATCGTGGTCGAGAACGTGCAGCGCAACATCGACGACGGCAAAAGCCCGATGCAGGCCGCCTTCACCTCGATGCGCGAATTGTCCACGGCGATCATCGCCATGATGCTCACGCTGATCGCGGTGTTCCTGCCGCTTTTCTTCACCGGCGGGCTCACTGGCGCGCTGTTCCGGGAATTCGCCGTGACGCTGGCGGGCGCGGTGTTCCTGTCGGGCGTGGTCGCGCTGACGATCTCGCCGATGATGGCCGCGCGGCTGTTGCGCAGGGGCGGCGAGAACGCCTTCCAGAAACGGCTGAACGGAGGCTTCGCCCGGTTCGAGGGCTGGTATGACCGCCGCCTCTCCTCGTCGCTCGATTACGTGCCCGTGACGATCCTCGTGGTGGTCACGCTGATGGGCGTGACGGGCTACCTGTTTCTCAAGACCTCTTCGGAACTCGCGCCCGAGGAGGATTCGGGCGCGCTCTTTTCCTTCGTGAACGCGCCCAGCTACGCCTCCTCGGACTACACGCAGGGCTATGTCGAGCAGATGCGCGACCTGACGGCCGACCTGCCGGAATTGTCGGCGAATTTCTCGATCACCGGCTTCGGCGGCCAGACCAACAGCGCGATCATGCTCTGGGCCTTCGAGGACTGGGCCGACCGCGACCGCAGCCAGGCCGAGATCCAGGCCGATCTCCAGGCGCGTCTGGCCCCCGTTGCGGGCGTGCAGGCCTTCGTCTTCGCGCCCCCCTCGCTGCCGGGCGCGGGCGGCGGCCTGCCGATCTCGCTCGTGCTGCAATCGACGGGCTCGCCCGCGCAGGTCTACGAGGTGGCCGAGCGCGTCCGCCAGGAGGCGCAGGCCTCCGGCCGCTTCATCGTGGTGCAGAATTCGCTGTCCTTCGACACGACGCAGGTGGTGGTGCGCATCGACCGCGACCGCGCCGCCGCGCTCAACCTGCCCGCCGCCGAGATCGGCGCGGCGCTGGGTCTGCTGGTCGGGGACGGGCCGGTCTCGCAATTCGACCGCGACAGCAACAGCTACGACGTGATCGTGCAGGTGCCGCAGGCGTATCGCGACAACCCCGAGCGGCTGGGCGAGATCTTCGTGCGCGCGACCACGGGCGACATGGTCCCGCTGGCCGCCGTGATCGAGGTCGACACGCGCGCGGCGCCCGCGACGGTCGAGCAGTTCAACCAGCTCAATTCCGCGACGATCACCGCCCTGCCCATTCCCAACGTCTCGACCGGCGAAGGGCTCGACGTGATCGAGGAGATCGCGCGCGCCGAGATCCCCGCGGGCTTCTTCATCGAGTATTCCGGCCAGTCGCGGCTGGAACGGACCGAGGGCAACACCATCGTCGTGGCCTTCGCGCTGGCGCTGGTGGTGATCTACCTCGTGCTCGCGGCGCAGTTCGAAAGTTTCCGCGATCCGCTCATCATCCTGATGTCGGTGCCCCTGTCGATCTTCGGCGTGATCGTGCCGCTCAATCTCGGGCTCGGCACGCTCAACATCTTCACGCAGGTCGGACTGATCACGCTGATCGGGCTCATCACCAAGCACGGCATCCTGATCGTGGAATTCGCCAACCAGCTGCGCCGGGAACGCGGGCTCGGGCGGCGCGAGGGCATCGTCGCCTCGGCCCGCCAGCGTCTGCGCCCGATCCTGATGACCACGGCGGCCACCGCGCTCGGTGTCGTGCCGCTGATGACCGCCGACGGCGCAGGGGCGGCGGCGCGCTTTGCCATGGGGCTCGTGATCTTCTCGGGGATCACCGTGGGCACCTTGTTCACGTTGTTCGTCGTGCCCGCGATCTACGCCGTCGTCTCGCGCCGCGAGATGGCGCCACTTCCCGAGGAACCGGAGCCCGCCGAAGCGCGGACCGCCTGACGCGGGCACGGGCCCCGCGCGCAAGGGTCGGACCGCGCACCGCGGGGCGGCACTGCGCGTCGCCCGTCCGATGCGGGGCCGCAGGCGCCCGGGTCGTCGGGTTCACGCCCTTAGGCGGGGTGTTCCGATTTCCCCGAGGGCGGGACCATGCGTGGAGACATGCGCCGCAGGGGGCATCCATCGCCCGCCAGTCCGGTTGCAACGTGACGCGATCCCGATATCCTGCGGCGCGTCGTGGGATCGGCGCCGAGTATGCTGCGGCGCGATTTCATGGTGTCCACGATGACGCTTGGCGCCGCGGGATTGGTCTGACCAGCGTCGAGAACGCGGGCGGAACGCACCGTCGGACAACCTGACGCGTCAGATCGGCTTTGGACCGTTTTCGCGGCCGAACGCGAGGCGGCGGAGCGGGATCTCGCGGCCCCTCGATCGGCGGATCGCAGCCTTCTGTCCCCCTCCGAACAGGTCGGCGCCGATGCCTTCGAATGGGCGGCGCGCGACCGCCTGGCCAGCCTCGACCCCAAGATCCCGGCCGCCAGCGCCGTGCGCCCCTTCGACCACAAGACCGGGTTTCACATCCGCTTTCCCGAGGCCTCTTCGGGGCAGGATTACGCCACGTTTCGCAGCCTTGCCGACCGTAAAAGCAAACCGAGCCGGATTGACGGGTATCCCCGCCCTCGGCCTGGGCGAGGTCGCCCGCGTGCGGCGCGAAATGGAGGCCATAAAGGCGCAGGACGGGTTCCCGGGGATGCTTGCCGGGTTTTTTTCGAGCATATCCGCACCGACCCCGCCTTCAAGGTCGTGACCGCCGGGAAGATGGCCGCGCTTTGCGCCCGCATCGGCGAGCGGGTCGGGGCGGCGCTGCCACGGCTCTTCAGCGTTTCAGCACAAGCACCGCCTTCCTTGAAGGCAGGGCGCTTTATGCCGAGATGCTTCGCTCCATGCGGCTGGTCGTCGATAGGGGCACCCGTGCCTTCGGCTGGGCCCGCGCACGCGCGATCGACTACATGCTGGAGAATTCCGCAACCGGACGGACGGCGGCCTCGGCCGAGGCCGAACGGCATGTCGCAAATCCGGGCCAGGCGCTTGCCGACAGGATCGGACAGATCACGATCCGCGAGTTGCGAACCCGTGCCGAGCGAAGGCTGGGCTCCGGGTTCGACGTCAGGGCCTTTCACGCAGCCGTGCTCGAAGATGGCGCACGGCCCCTGACGGTGCTGACGGCGAAAATCGAGCGTTGGCTGGAGGATGTCGCCGCCGGGCGATCACGGTGCGGCAGGGGTGTCTCGGCGGAAATCCGGCGAGACATGCGCCCCGTGAACCCGGTTCGAATGACGGAATGACTGGGCGGACCCATGCACCCTGGACATGTGGGACGGGAAACCGGCCTGCCTGTAACGCGGCGCTCGAGGGTCGCGGCTAAAAGACGACGCGGTTCTATGCCGATGAAACCGGGATGCCGCGCCGGCAGGCAGGCTTGGCCGGCGGACGACGCTGGCCTGCAACCGGAGAGCGGGTTTTCCACTGACGCTCGGGCCGTGATGGCCTGGAACACGTCGCGCCCGGACTGCTGGTCTATTGCCACATTCCCTAAGCCCGCCCCGGTCAGCCGCCGTTTCCAGGTCGCGCGCGGGAAGATGCCGAGCACCATCCGGTCCTGAACGACACGCCGGCTGCCATCGGCCTCTCGCAGCAGATAGACGAAATTCGCCTCGCAGGTGGTCCCGCGGATCGCGGGTGGCGTCCATTCCAGATAGCGCATGCCCCTTTCCGGCCCGTCGATGCCACCTGTGGAGGTGCCGGGGGCGAAACACTCCACCGTCCAGTCCGGGCAGAACAGGGCGACGCCACCCGGCGCCAGAGGGGCCCGCGCGGTGTGCAGTGTCGCCAGCAGATCGGCCTCGGTCGTCATGTGGCTGATCGCGTCAAAGCGCTCCTCCAGCCGCAGGGCGCGCATGTCGCCGGTCCGGTGGCGGCATTCGGGGTTCAGGCGACGGCTCTACTCCAGCATCCGGGGGACAGGTCCACCAGCGTCATGTCGAATCGCGCCTTCAGATGCGAGGCCAGATGCCCGCCGCCCGCACCCAGGTCCAGAAGCCGCGGGCGGTCTTTGGTGGCGTTCAACGACAGCAGGCCGGCCACCGGCCCGGCCTCGACCGCATATTCCTCGGGCGGCGACATGAGCGGCCACCAGTCGGCCAGTTCGTCGAGGAGTTTCATGGGCTTGTTCTCCGCCCATTCGCTGTCGATGGGACGGTGCACACCGCCTGCGCGACGCTCCATCCAGCCAAGGCACATGCAGCGGCTGCGCCCCTCTTGTGGCGCCCTCCTGCCCCGAGAAGGCGATGTCGCGCGTCAGGTGGTTCACCGCGGCCTTCGACGAAGCATGGGGGTCGTGCGCGTATCCCTGTTCTCGCCCGCCATCGACGAGGTGTTCAGCGCCGCACCGCTGCCGGCCTTCCCGATCTGCGGTGCGGCCGGCCGGGTCAGGCGGAAGAGCGGGACGAGGTTCCGCGCGAACGCCCGGCGGAAATCGTCCATCGGCATGTCGAAGCGCTTCGGCCCGCCGCCGCCGGCGTTGAGGTCTTTCATCACGACACACGCGCCGGTGACAAGCGCCACCTGCCGATAGAGGGTCACAGGTGCTGGATCGAACATGTCGGTCCCCCTTCGCTTGCACTCGGGACTTGCGGAGACATGAGGGGGACAAATCCTGCGCCTATCGTTGACAGGTGCTGATTTCTGCGCACCCGGATGATGCTCCGCGACCGGCGTCTCCATGACGCAGGCAAAGGCGGCAGCCACGTCGCTCGCGCGGATCCCGCCCGACCGGGGCCTGACGGTCCAAGATCGACATGGCGCCGCACGCTTGGGGCCGTTGCGATCCCGGGAACCGCCCGTCCGGCCCTGCCCATGGTCAAAAAGATGCGACCCGGCGCGCTCTCCACGCCACCGGTTGCTTCACGCAGCGCGCTGCCGCGCCCGCAGGATCACCAGCCCGCCGAGACCGGCCAGCAGCAAAGGCAGGGCTGCCGGGAGCGGGACGACCGTGGCACCGTAGATCTCCGCGTCGGCAGTTTGAAAGTCGAGGTCGGAGAACATGAACCCCGCCTCGACGATGTCGACGTAGGGCGCAAAGTCGAGGACGCCGACCACCAGGCTGTCGGCACTGAGCGCGTTGACCCCGAAATCCCCCGCGACACTGTAGAGGATCGATACCGTGTCGGCGGCGAAGTCGACATCGATATCCAATGCCCTGCCCACGAGCAGGTCATCAAGGGTGACGAGGTCGATGAAACTCAGGTCACCAAAGAGCGCGGCCGCGGCGTCGATCTCGCCCGCCGCCGTGAGTGGCGCCGAGATGGCGAGATCTCCGTCAATGGACAAAAGATTGCTGGCTTCAAAAAACTTGGGAGGTGCCAAGGTGCCCAAATCGTCAACCTCGGCAGGCGCGATGACATCCAGCCCAACATCGAATGTCAGGACTGACCCAAGCTCTACCCTGTCCAGCGGCACCGCGGTCGAAACGCCGGGCGCCAGAGCAAGACCGGCGGCCAGCAAAGCGCCTTTGAAACCGGCGCGAAATTTCTCGAACCCATACATATCAATTCCCCAGTTCAAAAAACGCCCCTCACCCGAGGCCACCATAATCGATTTCGATCACCAGTGCATCTTCGTCGAGGCCAGACCCCAGCACGTAGATCAGATCGCCGTCGTCTCCGTGACGGATCAAGACACCGTTTCGGATGCTGGACAGCATGTAGTCCTCGGACGCCAGTACGATGGTGTCATCGGTGCCGTAATCATAGATGATGTCGCGCTCGCGCAGGCCATTGTCGAGTTCCGCGCCGAAGACGAACTCGTCCGCGCCACCGCCGCCTATCATCCGGTCGATGCCACCGCCGAGCGAGACGAAGCGTTCGTCCGCGTCGGTCCCGATGAGGAAGTCGTTGCCCGGCGTCCCGACGATCTCCGTTCGCCCGGCCTCGTCCTCGTCGGTCACGGTGACCGTGGTCGCGACGGCGGTCGACGCGATCCCGTCGGTCACCCCGATCTCGACCTCGTAGACGTTGTCGTCATCGGCATCGGTTGGGTTTTCGAAATCGGGTGCGTTCCTGAAGGTCAGCGTCCCCGCATCGGGATCGATGTCGAAGACATCGGCATCGGCTCCCCCGGCGATGAAGAAGGTCAGCGCGTCGCCATCGGGATCCTCTGCCGTGACCGTCCCGGCCTCGGCCAGGTTCTCCGATACCACGAAGGGTCCGGCTCCGACGAGTTCGGGCGCGGCGTTCTCGACCGCGACGGTCAGCTCTCCGCTGGCCGAGGCGAAGCCGT